>CAZIYY010000074.1:0-22239 GCA_964543585.1 uncultured Anaerolinea sp.
GCGTACAGGTTGACAGACCGCCAGACCGCCGAATAAAAAATTCGGCGGTTTTGATTTGAGAAGGAGGTGCCGCGACAAATCATGACCGTGACCGCAAACAAGCCAATTCAATTACTAATAGAGGAGAGTAGTATATGAAAACCAAACTTTTCAAAACGTTCCTAGTTTTATCGGTCCTCTTGGTTGGGATCGTACCGTCCGTTTCGGCTCAGCACGGCGGGACGGATCACCTCTTTGGCAGCGGCGCTTTCGGGAATATTCAGTTCGTCAGCAATGAGATTGTTACACACACGGAAGGGCTCGTTGCAGATGTGGCGATCAGCCCCGACGGGCAGTGGGCATTCCTGGCGAACTGGGGCGAGGCAAAGTGCCCGCTCAACTCAGAGGCGGGCGGCCAAAACTACCCCGACGCTGGCGCTTGGGTCATTGACATCAGCAATCTGAATGATCCGGTGACCGTCGGATTTATACCCGCACACCAGGACAGCCGCCCCGGTGAGGGTATGCAAGTTGTCAATATTACAACCAAACAATTCAATGGCAACATGCTTGTGATGAACAACGAGCAGTGCGGCAAGAACGGAAAGGGCGGCGTATCGCTTTGGGATGTTACCAACCCGCGCCAGCCTTTCAAGGTCTCGGAGCACTTCGGCGACCGCGGTGGTATCGCACGCGGGGATTCGAACGATATCCACAGCGCGTTCGCCTGGGATGCGGGCGATAAGGCTTACGTCGTTATAGTAGATAACTTCGAGACGACCGACGTGGACATCCTCGATATCACTAACCCCAGCCGCCCACGGCTGATAAGAGAACTCAACCTCGCCGCTACGTTCCCGAGTATAGTGCAGACTTCGCTTGGGTTGACACAGGTGTTCCTGCACGATATGGTCGTGAAGAACATCAACGGCAACTGGGTGATGCTGCTCTCGTATTGGGACGGCGGCTACGTGCAGCTCAACGTCAACGACCCGGCCAACCCGATCCTCATTGGAGACACCGACTATAACAACCCTGATCCGCAACTGCTCGAGTCCACTGGCGCCAGCCTGACCCCGGAGGGCAACGGACATCAGAACGAGTTCACGCTGGACAACCAGTACTTCATCGGCACCGATGAGGACTTCGCGCCGTATCGTTCCACTGACTTCCGGATCACGACGGGCTCCTTTGCCGGTATCTACCCGTCGGTCGTGGTGCCCGGCGCGGCTGCCCCGGCTATCCTGCCAGATAAGACCCTGAACGGTCCCACGGTCTACGGCGGCTACGGCTGCCCGGCTTCAGCGCCAATCCCATCGCCCAGCACCATTCCTGGATATCTCGGATCGCTCTTGCCCGGCGAGGAGAAGATCGTTGTTCTCCAGCGCGGGCCTGTCGGCGACCCGAGCGCTCCGGAGGGGGCATGCTTCCCTGGTGAGAAGGCGCACCAGGCCGTACTGGCCGGTTGGGACGCGGTGCTTTTCGTACAGCGCCATGGCGGTACCGAGAACCCGCCCTTCTGCGGCTCAGGCGCGTTTGTAGACGATGTGGTCGGCATCTGCACGAATCACGAGGCGTACCACAAGCTGTTCAACACGACCGTGAATTTCACAACGTACCCGGACGGTCCCACCATCGGGATGATCGGAGCGAAGGTTGAAGCAGGCTCGATCTTCGACGGTTGGGGCTACGTCCATCTATTCAGCAACACGCTGTCGGGCGGCAAGTTCGCCGAACTAGACACGTATGCTATTTCTGAGGCCATGAATCCAAGTTTCGCGACCGGCTACGGTGATTTGACCGTTCACGAGGTGGCAACTGATAAGCGTGAAGCAAACCGCGCCTATCTGTCGTACTATAATGGCGGTCTGCGCTCACTTGAAATCCGCTGTCAGGGTAATAGCGGCAAATGCAGTCTCGTCGAAGTCGGCGGCTATCTCGACCCCAATGGCAACAACTTCTGGGGCGTCGAGACGTTCGTTCGCGATGGTTGCACCTACATCGCGGGGAGCGACCGTGATAGCGGCTTGTGGCTGTTCAAGCGTATAGGATCCTGCACACCGTAAATTAGTGGAGTCACACCAAGATTCAAATCAAACAGGTCAGTGGATTATCCACTGACCTGTTTACTATTCTCAGACTTTCTGAGCCTGATGGAAAGAAATTTGGTCGGAATTTCCTTGAATCATTTCTTTGCATGAGGAAACGTCTGGGCATAGGGTGCTTATTGTCTAATAATAATCATTGGCACACGCGATTGTTATCGCAAGCCGGTTGTTTCAAAGGACATTGCAAATCTGATTTGGGAGAACGGGTATACACTGCGACATTGTCGTCGAGCAGGATCACGACAAGCGCGTCGAGATATTTTTCCTCCCCGCAGCCGAGAACAAGCGCATCAACGCCGTGTGGGAAATTTTGCGGAGCATCGCCCGGTAATATAACGCCGCGTTCGCCTCCTGGCCCAATCAGGGTGAATGCCGTTCGTGGAAATCCCATTGACACATAGGGGTAAAAGAGTATTTCACCATTATCCATTTGGTAATGTCGCGGGTACAACACGCGCCCAACGAGAAGTTCAGCGTTCTGGTTTTTTAGAAACGAATCGATGTCGTTCATTTTCAGCCCGGCATTTGTGATCGCCTGTTCGCGTTGCAGGAGCGATTTTGTGAAATCAAAATCCTGATAACGCGGGCGGGATAAATTTTCGGAGAGGGGGATCAGCGAGCCCAGACCAAGCAGGACTACAAGAACAACGGTGGCATTTGAAAAATAGCTCGGGGTGACGCGCTGCGCTGACATAGCCTGTCCAGCGGGCGCAGAAAAAAGCTCCCATTTGACGTCAATGGCGTTTGCCAACCATACGATGATCTGAAAAATACCGAGCAGGAAATATATCGAAATGACCCAATCCATGGGAACAAGATACCGCCCGCCGGATGTGCGCGCCAGGGCGTTCGACGCGTTGTAGAACATAAAAACAGCAAGCGGCGCCAGGCCGCGCAGGCGGCTTTTATTCCAGGACAGGCTAATTCCCAACGCGATAAAAAATATATTTAGAATAAAGAAAAGCAGAGAGGCAGCGGTAAAGGATCCGTCCCAATTCGGTTTCCAGTACGGGTAGCCGTCTTTTACGATGTGCCGCAGGTCGTCCAGCAGGGGAGAAGTTGGCAAAATAAGGACAGAGGCTATTATGTTATGCAGGAAGTGACTGGGAGCAAAGCAGAAGGCCGTATCGCAAGGTTGGGCATTCTGAACAATGTCTGCGCCTCGATAAAGAGCGAGGATCGCCTGAGTCTGTTTGAGTGAAACCAACGTCAATCCCTGATCCTGTGGAAGAAGATTGCCCGGTTCAAGGGGAGGCAGGTATCTTTCTTTAATTACATTTTGGAACTTGGCGATAATGGAACTGTACATTATTCCGCCGCGCGATTGATTTCTCAACTCCCAGGGTAGAGTGATCGCGATCATCGCGGCGAAGATGAGCAGGGAACTGACAAGCCATTTTTTCCAATCCGGCGAGAATTTGAAAAGGGCATAAAGGGGAATCAGCAACAGGAATATTAGCGCGTTTGTTCTCAGCATTAAGGCGAATCCGATCGCGCCGCCAATCCATAAAGCGTAATGCCGATTCTGCGCGGGTTCCTTTAACCATTCGCAGGTTAACAGGATAATGAGCGCCATCCCAATGGCTGTCGGGAAATCCGTCAGGATCATTTTGGGGTTTGCCATATCAATCATATTGCTGGCAGAGATCGAGTTGATTCCCCTTAGAATGGCGACGATTGCAGACGCGAACCCCACCGCGCGAATATTCAGCGACCTCCCGATCAAATAGATGAGCGCGGGAAAGACTGCGAATACCCCCGCCTGTATTGCCATTATCTTTTCATAATCCTGGCCGATCAGCGAATGCAGGTAAACCAAAAAACTTAGATACAGAGAACGCTCAAAGAATTGCCCATTAAAGATTCCCTGCCCAATCAAGGCGAACTGACTCGCCGTATCGAATATAGCGGCATCCGCAAACGGATATAAAACGTGATTGGGTGGATAGGGCCCGATGAATAGAAAACTCTTTTGCAGAGGTTCGCGGGCCCATAGTATTGCTGTAGCCGCATAGATCAACAAGGATACAGCAAGGTCTGATCGTCTCCAATTCCATTTCTTTTCGATCTGCAAAAAGAAAATTCCACCAAGTATCGCCGCGCTGAGTTGTGACGCCAGTATTGGAACTCCCGCCCCATACCAATAGTCTTCCAAAGCATGAATGCCAAAACCGCTATAGAGCATCAAGCCAAGGACAAGCAGGGACGCGAAAAACAAAATAAGTGTCAAGTAATGGGTCTTTGAAATTTTCAAATCCCGAATCGCAAGTTTGCTGCGCTTTATGAGTATCACTGCCAATGTTGCCATGCTCGCAAGCAGGATGAAAATCATCATGGGTCGGATGCGGATCCAATAATTGACGAATGTCCCAAGACGATAGGCTGGCAGGAAACAGCCGATCCAGCCAAGCCCAAAGCTGATGAGGCTTAACCAGGCAATAACTATGCCGAGGCGACTCCCGCCGAACCACCGTTCGAGCGACCGTTCCGCCCAACCCTGATCTCTTAATGCCTTGACTGCTATTAACGCGAAGAGGACAAACGCGCTCAACAGTCCCAACGCAAAAAGCAGACGCCAGATTGAAAGACCAAGAAATACTGCGTTACCAGATTCCGAAGACGATGAAAGGATTCCATTCAATACAAGAATCGAACCGAGGGCTACGAACAAGCCGTAGACCAAAAGAATTCCCCGGGAACCTCTGAATTTCTGCATATGGATATATTTTCTCACACAAGTCTAAAAGCATTGTTTTCCGGCGTACCGCTTTAAGGCTTGGGAGTGCCAACAACTTTTTCCCTATTGAAGAATAGTCCTATCAGGCTAAAACCAAACTTCACCAGCATGGCAAGGTAATACAATGGATGAAACCAGAATGGATAATCCTTCGCCAGGTTTTTTCGATAATATAAATAATACGAACGATGCCAGTGGTACGTACCAAAATAGGGATTGATGCTCGAACCGCCCCTGCCCCCGTAATGCATCACCTCCGCCATAGGAACGTAACAAACCTTCCAGCCCGCCTTCCGCGCATGAACGCAGTAATCCGTATCTTCCTGATAAGCAAAATAACGTTCATCCAGGTAACCGATATCGGTCACGACCTCTTTTCGGATCATCATACAAGACCCCGATACAGCGGCCACTTCACTGACCCGCTCATTATCAATGTGAGTCAATAAATATCCCGAAAAACGCGGGTCATTGGGGAATAATTTCGATAAGCCCAAAAAATATGAGAACACATCCCAGGGACGCGGCTCTCCGCGCCGCGATTGATATTGCAGACTACCGTCCTGATTAAGCACTTTTGGCGCGCAGATGCCAACCTCGGGGTTTTCATCCATAAATTTAACAAGGCGGATCAAAGCCTGGTTCAGCACAATCGCGTCGGGGTTGAGTAAAACGAAATAACGCGCATCCAGCTCCCTTAATCCCTGATTGACGGCCCTTGAATAACCGAAGTTATCGTTGTTGGCGATAAGGCGTACAACAGGAAATTGGACGCGGATTTCGTCCACTGTTCCATCCTGTGAGTCGTTATCCACCACAACAATATCCATATCGAGACCCTGGGTTTGTTCGAAGAGAGAGACGAGGCAAGCAATCACTTTTTCCCTTGAGCCGCGCGTAACAATGCAAATTCCCAGTTCCTTCATTTTCTTCCATTCCGTCTCGCGAATTCCAGATATGGTTCCAGCAAACCTGTTGACATAACTCGTAGTAAATCCCCCGGCTTGATTTTTGAATTTTGTTGGATAGTCCGGCGTTTTGCGATCATTTTCGGCAATCCCCACAGGGCATTATAAATTGCGCGCCAGATGGCTTTTCCCTGACCTCGAAATGTTAAATACACGGCAAAGAACATCAAGGTGCCAATATGGAGCGGTAAAAAGATCCAAAAGAGAAGAGCCGGCATGTTTTTTACAAAGGTCCAGATCAAATTTCTATACCCATAATACACTGAAAAATCACTTCGTTTGCCTGTGCTTGCCGAACCAATATGGTGAACAACTGCTTGTGGAACGTAAAGGCATTTCCTTCCGCTTAGACGCAAACGAAATCCCAAATCCACATCCTCAAAATAGGAGAAGTAATCCTCGTCGAATCCACCTGTCTTTAAAAAATCTTCGCGTGAATACAGCGCGGCAGCACCACATGGGCTGAATACTTCTTCCGGCTGAAGACCATGCCGTTCGGCTGGTTGATTATAGTAGCGCCTCCAGCCAAGCCCGCTGATATGATAAGCGTCTCCGGCTCCGTCCAATAGTTCAGGCGCATTTACCTGGATCTGGCGGGATGCAAAGAATGCAAATTCCGGGTTTTTCTCCGCCGCCTGCATCAACTTCTCCAGCCAATCCGGTTCGGGGAAAGCATCGGCATTGAGGAGCGCCAGCCAGCGTCCATGTGCGAGGCGGGCGCCGAGGTTGTTTGCTATTGCAAAGCCTTCGTTCTCATATAAATGTTCTATCCGCAATTGTAAATCGAAAGCATGCTGTTTCAGATTGTCGACTGAGCCGTCACTTGAGCCGTTGTCTACAAGGACAACATCGAAATTCTTATGGGTTTGGATTGCCAGGGCGTTCAAACAGCGCGACAGATTTGTCGCGCTGTTCCAGCATATGACGATGACAGAAACATCCGATGCCATATTATTTTGAACAAAATATCATGATTTGCCAAATTCATTTGTGCCAAGTATTGCAGCATGCATTCGATATTATAAGCCGATCACAACTTGGTTTTTATAACTATAGTCGAAGCCCAGCCTTCTTTGCGTCCTCGTGGAACATTTTCACTGTGTCCAGGGAATACTCATCCAGATCTTTCCCAACCAGAGAGAGTTTATTTAGGATATCGTGTGTCACCGTAATTACATGACAACCAATCTCATCTGCCTCAAAGATATTAAGCAATTCACGCGGACTTGCCCAAATTAGTTCCTGCTTGGAATGACGAGCCATTATTTCAACAGATGCTTTCATCATTGGAATAGGGTCTCTGCCTGTATCTGCTATGCGACCCGCAAACACTGAAATATAGGACGGGGCCCGATTCCCCAGAGCGATGGATGTCGCCTTTACCTGTTCGAGTGTCAGCAAAGCGGTCACGTTCAATTGAATCCCATCTGAGGCGAGACGATTGACCAAGGCCAGCGATGATTCCCGTTTTGTATTGGTGATCGGAATTTTTGCATAAACGTTTTCCCCCCAGGCAGCAATTTCTCGGGCCTGTCTCTCCATTTCAGAAAAATCATCCGAAAATACTTCGAAAGAGATGGGGCGATCTGGAATATGCCTTAGCACTTCCTTCGAAAAGTCTTCATAATCGGCAATTCCGCTCTTGCGCATCAACGTCGGGTTTGTAGTAAAGCCCTTGATGTGTACATTGCGGTACAAGTCAAGGATGCCATCCATATCCGCGCCGTCTGCAAAAATTTTGACCCGCAATTGATCTAATGCTTTCATTTCTTACCTTTCCGTAAAATAATTTTTTCTGCCTCAGCCACATCGGTGACAACATAATCGGCCTGAGGACCTTTATAAGTCTCATTATAGTCATAATCCACAAAGATGGTCCGTAGACCTGCCGCCGCACCTGCTGCAATATCCTTCCAGCGGTCGCCAACCATCCAGCTGGATGGCATATCAACGTGATAACGGCTGGCAGCCCAGAATATCAAACCAGGTTTTGGTTTGCGACAGTCGCAATTATCTTTGTCATCATGATAGCATACAAGGATTTCCTTTATCGGCAAACGGGCCAGGATCAAATCATTAATTGCTTCAACTACATCCACAGACTGCTGTCCGCGCGCTACATCCGGCTGATTGGTAACTCCGATTAGTAGATACCCCTTGCCCGCCAACTGCTCACACAACCAGATCGCGCCAGGCAAGATTTCAACTTCGTCCAGTCTTTGAGGCGGATATGGTCTCCCGTTTTGTATCATCGCCCGATTGATGACTCCATCGCGATCTAAAAATACTGCCGGCGCGCCGGGCATTATTTAACCGCCTCCCACTTTGTTTGGGCGGCTTTCAAACGAGGGTGTGTAACGATCAGATGATGAACAACAGATTGAAACGCTTCCGTGTGTGGCGTGACATGCTCAGGATGGACAGTGGGGATGATCACGCATGCATCAGCCACTTGCGCGGTGTATCCACCATCGCGTCCCACCACGCCGACTACTTTTGCACCTACTTCCTTGGCAAGTTGCAAGGCAGTCACAAGGTTGGGACTGATGTTCTTTTCAAGACTGCCGCCTCCAACCGAAAAGACCATGACCGTATCCTTCGCATCCAGATGACTGCCTTCCAGCCATGCCCGAAAGACACTTGCCCAGCCTTCATCATTCGTACGCGCGGTCAACTCGGACACATTATCCGTTGGAGCATATGTTTCAATCCCAACGATCTTTCGAAAATCGTTCACCGCATGAGACGCATTTGCCGCGCTGCCGCCTACGCCCAATACAAACAGACGCCCTCCCCGCGCACGGGATTCAAAAAGCACGTCTACCATCTTTTCAATGGATGCAACATCCAGTTTATTGAGTATCTCAACTGCTTCCGCGATAAATGTTTGAGTAAACGTCATGGCAACTCCTTTGACAAAAATCGATCTGGATCTTTTCCAAGAATTTCATCCAGCTCATGTAATCCTTCGTGTGAACCAATTTCATAAAACCTTTCCCGCGCCAAATAAGCTGCGAGTCTGTTTTCGCGAGCAAGGTCGCGATATATGTCAGCCAGATCGAAACAATCACCATCCCTCATCGGTTGGAAAACATCAGGCTGAAAGACCCCCAAGCCGTAATCAATAAACTGCATGGCAGGGGATCGGTCTATCTTGTCGTATCGCACGATTTTCTCATCAACCATTTCCACGTTGCTCGAGTCCCATTTCCCTTCATTACGATAAACTGTCATGAGCGCCGGTAGTTTCGATTCTTCAAACTTCAATTGAATATCTCCATAATTACATGGAAGATAAGAGTCACCATACAAGACAAAAAACGGCCTGCTTAAAAGTGGCAAAGCATGACGAATTGCACCTCCTGTGCCTAACGGCGCCTCGCCATCAAACACATAGGAGACCCGCATATCAAATTCTGAGCCATCTCTTATATAATCACGGATCATATCCCCGCGATACCATGCAGAGACGATGACACGACGGACGCCGCGAGCATAGAGCAAACGAAGTTGATGGGCAATAAATGGCTCCCCTCCAACCTCTACCAATGCCTTGGGAATCTTTTCGGTAAGGGGATATAAGCGCGTTGCCAGCCCGCCGGCAAGAATGATGACGGGATATAGACTCATCCAAACAACACCTTTGTCCCTTCAAAATCAAACCTGAAACGGACTTCCTCCAATCCAACTTTCGCCATCACATGCCTGAGACGATTGCGGTCTTCTGCGTAAAACATCAGAAAGCCTCCGCCTCCCGCACCTACAAGTTTTCCTCCCAATGCCCCATTCTTCATACCCAGATCATACCATTCGTCAATATGCGCGTTGCTCATCCCTTTGGAGCGTTTGCGCTTGTGCTCCCAGTGCTCGTGCATTAACGCCCCGAACTCAGAAGTACGTCCTGCCATCAATACCTCCCTGCTCTTCACGCCTAATTCCTTGACATAGTGCAAATTATTAAGCATATCCTCGTTCATATCCTTGCTGCGCTTATCCTGATCTTTCAGGATGGCCGAGGCGCTGCGGGAAAATCCTGTGAAGAAGAGGAGTAGGTTATCTTCAAGGTCGAAGAGGGTGTCCATACTAATAGACAATGGAGAGGCTGTTACGCTATCGTCTTTGTTAAACTCAAAACACGTAATACCGCCATACGCGGCGATATATTGATCCTGTTTGCCAACAGGTTCCTGCAAAATATCCATTTCAATGTGACAGGCCATGCGCGCTAGTTTATCAGGCAATAGAAGACGACGGCGGTGAGCGAACAATGCGCGCAATAGGGCAGCTGTGAAACTTCCAGACGACCCAAGCCCTGTACCTGCGGGAATGTCTGCGAGTGTTGTAACCTCGATTTGCGGGGTTTTGAAATCGAGCATTCGGATCGCTTCCCGTATGATTGGGTGATGTATTTCGTCCACCTGTTTCACTTTTTCGAGTTGAGAATATTTCAAAAATATTCCGAGCGTAAAGGGTCGCGTGACCGTGACATAAACATACTTATCAATGGCAGCAGCGATAAGGAACCCACCATAATGACGATAATAGGATGGAAGGTCGGTGCCGCCTCCTCCCAATGTAATGCGGAGCGGGCTACGTGTGATGATCATAGCCTGAGTCCCTGTATATTTTTTCCACGATGGATAAAGCTGCCCGCGCATCCATCAAATTGGCGGAGGGCGGTCGGCGCAGACGAATATCTTCCAGAAATTCGGCAAACTCAAGATCCCAGGAATTATCACTGCGCGGATATTCCCAGATCGTGGTATCTGGCGGACCCATCTCTGGAAGCATTTTATAACTTGAGAGTTTTTCCACACCGTAACTGCCTCCCAGACCTTCAATATGAAGTTTTGCCTTCTTACCATAAATCTCCAGGGAAAAAAGATTCTTCCATTCTGTGCAACTGACATGCAGAAAGGCTGCCTGCTTTTTGGCGGTTTTCAAGATCATAAAAGCGTTGTCATCCACCGGCATATCCCAGAAATAGGTATGAGCAAAACCCTGTATCTCGTTAAAATCACCCAAAAAACAGCGAGAAAGATCGATCATGTGCACACCCTGGTCAATCAATTCGCCGCCGCCGGAAAGATTGGGGTCGGCGCGCCACTCACGGTCATAACCAATGCGTCCGCCATGACCATACCGCCCGCGCATAAACATTAATTCGCCGAGTTCTCCCATATCAACAAGTTCACGTGCTTTAATTAAACCGGGGTGATAACGATGGTTGAAACCAACGCGTACAAGCACGTCGTTTTTTTGGGCGGCAGAGATGAGAGTATCGAGTTCAGCAATGTTTCGCGCGGCCGGCTTTTCAACAAGTATATGCTTGCCTGCATTTGCAGCTTCAAGACTGATTTCAACCAGGGCCTGGTTTGTTGTAGCGACGATTACAATATCTACATCATCGCGGCGGATGGCAGAACGCCAGTCGGCAGTAGCATCGCTATCAGGATGGGAACGCGCCAATTGTTGTGCGCGGCCAACCTCCAGGTCCGCGCAGACGCGCAGACGCGCGTCCTGCAAGGCTTTGGCGCGTTTTTGTCCTATCAATCCACAACCCAAAATTGCAACGCCAAGAGGTTCGCTCATACAGCCCCCCAATCCATGGCGCGATCTTTTGGGATGATGCGGCGTAAAGTGTAAATGTCGCTTTGGGCGAGGGCTTGCAAATGCTCCGGGAAATTTTGCCAGGGATCCCATACGGCGCTGATAAGTTTGCCGGTGATTCCATCACTAGCTTGAGAGGCAAGGAACACGGCCAGTTCAGCGCCTTTCTCGAGCGAAGCCCCACCCAACTCTTTTTGTTTTACGGAGCGATCATAAAATACCTTGCCAACTTTTTCAGGACCGGCATCCAAAACTTCGTCGAGGAGGCGGGTGTTCAAAGCGCCCGGGGCAATGGAATTGATATCAATATGATCCTCACGGGCCTCTTCTGCGAGCGTTTCCATAAAGCGGACTATACCAGCCTTTGACGCGGCGTATGCGCTGATAAATGGGAGTGGATTCGTCGCGCCGCCGCCGGAGAGCTGGACGATCTTCCCGTATTGATGTTTCCGAAAATGAGGCAGGATTGCACGGGCAACAAGAACGGAGCCAAGCAGGTTTATCCGAACCGCCTGTTCCCATTCCACCCAATTAATGTCTTCAATTTTCCCTTTGGGGCCATAGACTCCAGCATTGTTTACAAGAACATGGATTTGTTGAAATTTTTGCAGGGCAAACGAAATCAGGTTCTCCACATCCTCCTGAATGGAAACGTCAGCACGGATTTTTTCTATGACCTGCTCATTCTGTGCCAGCGCTTTCAAATCATCGAATGCGCTTTGCAGTTTTCCTTCATCACGAGCGCAGATCAATATGTTCGCACCCTGTTCGATAAAGGCACGCGAAATGGCGATTCCCAATCCCTGGTTCGCCCCCGTGATTATGGCATTACGACCTAGTAGAAAATCAGACATCAATTCGCTTTTCCAACGGTGATATATTTTACGTCTGCCGCGATGCTTTCAATTTGTCCGGCAAGGAAGCGGTTTGCATCCAACACCAGCTGTTTTTTCATCTTTTGAAGCTCATTTCCCAACTCAATATTTTTATATTCGGGCCATTCTGTGGCAATGACGAGCGCGTCTGCGTTCTTTAGCGCTTCCTGTGGGGAGGCCGATAATTGAATTTGAGGATATTCTTCAGACAAGGTCGTGATGGAGGGGTCATGAGCCTGAACTTTTGCACCCTGTGATAGAAGCCACGTGCATAACTCAATCGCGCTGGAACGCCGCAGGGTATTGGTTCCGGGCTTATATGTTAACCCCCAAACAGCAATCGTCTTTCCGCGCAAGCCTCCCAGAGATTGATCCAGATGGCGGCGATGCCAGGATTTGTGCGCATCATTGCTGGCTTTGACTGCGGGAACGATGTAGATAGGTTGTTTGTATGTTTCTCCCAGTTGGCTGAGGAAGGCAACATCGCGCGCGAGCGTTCCGCCCGCGAACGCGCTGCCGGGACCAAGGTATGCTTTTGGCCCAATGCGGGCTTCGGTTTTTAGACCGCGCTCCACTTCTTTCGCATCCGCGCCGACCTGTTCGCACAATATTGCTATCTCATTAATGAATGTGACTGACGTGGCAAGAAAAGCATTCAAAGCATGTTTTGTCATTTCTGCAGATTCCACACCCATCCATTCAATACGATCTGTAAAGGGCGAGAAAAGTTGTGCAAAGACAGCCCGGCTTTTTTCAGTACGCGTACCGATGACGACGCGGTCGGGTTGGATGAAAACAGAAATGGCTTTGCCAAGCCTTAGGTTTTCCGGTGAGCATGAAAAATCCACCTGTTTGCCGGGATGCGTTTCTTCGAACATTTCCTGCAAGCGTTTTGCGCTGCCAACGGGCAATTGTGAAGAGATGAGAACTTCCTGCCCATCCTGGAGATAGAGAAATAAACGCGTCATGCGCTCGACAACGTATTCAACATCAGCGCGGTCATCTTCATCCACGGGAGTATCATACGTCAGCCAGATGACTGCCGCTGCGCGCAGAGCAGGTTCGGGATTGGTGGTGAAGCGGAGGGTATGGGCTTGGATTCCTTTTTGGATGAGGTCATCCAGGCCGGGCTCAAAGAGAGGCGCCTTGCCCTGATTCAATCCTTCGATGACTTGCGCGTCAAAATCCAGACCGTAGACCTGGTGCCCGCCCGATGACAAACACGCGGCTATGACCGACCCAAGATGCCAAAGCCCAACGACACAGACCTTCATTTTCGCTCCAATATCCACTGATTGTTTTGCAGATATTCCAATGTTTTGATGATGCCCTGCTGGATTGTAAGTTTTGGTTTCCATCCGAGGGCGCGCACTTTTGCCGTGTCGAGAAATATGAATGGGTTATCGCCGATCCAGCCGCGTTCGCCGCCAGAGTATTCCCGATTTGGATTTAAACCTAAATGTGAGCAGATCCAGCCGATTGAGTCGTTCACTTCACAATATTTGTTCACACCAAGATTATAGATATTAACTCTTTCCTGCGCTTTTTCCACGACGCATAAGATAGCGTCTATGCAATCCTGAATATACAAGTAGGATTTTCGCTGATGTCCGTTTCCAAGAACGGACAGCGTATTCGGATCTTCCAGAAGTCTTTTGTAAAAGTCAAAAACATGACCGTGTGTATATCGTTCGCCGAGAATGGATACAAAGCGAAAGATATAGCCTGTAAAACCAAAACCTTCACAATATGCGGCGATGAGTCCCTCGCCCGCTAATTTGGATGCGCCATACAGCGAAGTTTGCACAGGAAAGGGAGCATCTTCAGGGGTTGGGAAAATTTTCGCCTCCCCATAAACCGAGCCTGTGGAGGAGAAGGCAATCCGTTCTACATCATTTGCGCGCATGGCTTCGAGAACATTGTATGTGGCTATTGTGTTTTGCTCAAGGTCTTTGCGGGGATGCTCTGTGCCAAAGCGTACGTCGGCATTGGCTGCCAGATGGAAGACAAAATCTGCGCCACGTATGGCTTGTGTGAGCGCGGGCAAATCAAGTGTATCGCCGCGCACCAGGGTAAAAGCAGGTGATTTGAGCGCCAGGGCAATAAATTCTTCCTGCCCGGTGGAAAAGTTGTCGTAGCCGGTGACAGTGTGTCCATATGCTAAAAGACGGTCTACAAGATTACTACCAATAAACCCGGCGCAGCCGGTGATGAAGTAGTGCATTGCACCTCAATCAATCTTTTGTTATTTTTGCAAATCTGTATTTAAATGATGCCTTAATCCATGTTAGAGGGTCACGAATCATATTTACTTTTTTACCTTCTTTAAACGAACGCGAATCATAGTTAACAGGGATTTCCAACGGAGTGTAACCTTTGCGGATCAATTTGATAACCAACTCAAAATCAAAGTCAAAGCGGTCGCATTCGAATTTGAGATTATGCAAGCAGTCGCGGCGGAACACTTTGAACATGGTAAACGGATCTTTCATTTGTTGGCCATAAAGCAAATTCACCAAGGTTGTAAAAAGTAAGTGCCCAAAATTGAAATAAGCTGAGAGTTGTTGCTGATCACTAAAATGACGCATCTTCCATTTGCCCCCGTGGCGCGACCCAAGCACAAACGGCTTTTTAAAGGCTGCGACTGGTTCAAGCAAAGCCTCATAATCGTTAAGATCGTATTCAAGGTCTGCATCTTGTATAAGTAGAATATCGCCTGTAGCATACTCAAATCCTTCACGGACGGCGTTCCCCTTGCCGCGTGCCTTTTCTTGCAGAATGATCCTGATACCGGGGTGATCTTTGTAACTCATCACCAACTGTCGGGAATTGTCTGACGAATTACTCTCAACAATAATTATCTCTTTGTCTACACCATCTATCCGCTTAGCTATAAGTTGATCAATAAGGGTTGGAAATGTAGAACTTTCATTGTAAACCGGTAGGATGATCGATAAAACCGGGGGCTTACGATGTTCTGTTTTTTTTGCACTTATAACTCTTCCTGAAGTAGGAAGGCGAAAATATATGTTATGCAGTGAAGATGGTAGGACACGATATGCCAAACCAATGCTCCGTGTAATCCAGGTTTTCGGAAAACTGGTAGCACGGTCATATATATGGGCTAGTGTATACCATCTTAGATCCTTGTCTAGTTGGATTTCATTGAAGCCAGACTTCCAAAGCAGAGATTGAATGGTTGTGTTATCAAAATAGTATTTATTTTCTGGTCGCCACTCGGTCCATGAGCTTCCAAAAAATCGAGCGGAGCGCGAATCTAAGGATGGGGTTATGACCACAAGTGTTCCGCCTGGCTTCAGTGAGTCATAAGCCTTTTCCAAAACACGATGTGGGTAAGTACTTTTTTCAAGCTGATAGAGAAAGATGACCGCATCCACAGATTCTTCCATGATTATTTCCTGTTCAAAATCCATAATTGTAATGTGTTGAACAATCTGTAGTTCGTTTTTTTGTGCAATTTTGGAAAAAGTATGGTTGGGTGGCGCTATCAGAATAACCTTGCTAATATTTGGAGCGCGATCCATAAGAATTTTGAGATATCGCTTGGATGCTTCAGTTTCCGTCGTTCCATCCACCCAGGCAGTTAGCGGGGCGTTGTTTTTCCCATACATTTCGAGAATTTCGTCTTGTGACATATTAGGTTGATTAGAGACCAAACCACATCCGGCGCATTGCCAAAGCGGCACTCCATGGATTACGAAAAGGTAGTTGTGAGTTTTTTCACCACAAATCAAACAGAGCATTATTCACACACTTCCATGAAGTGACGGAGCATTTTAAAATTAGTCTTTTTTAGAGATGCCATACGCGACGAGATTTGTTGAAATTCCCAGTAGTTGTACACTATCAATATCCACCTTGACTTCCTTGGGAAATAATGCACGCAGTTCTTTTTTGCTCAACAGATTAAGGTTTTCTTCCTTGCTCCAATATGTCTCGCCCAATGCAGCCAATATCTTGCGAAAAATCCTTTTAGGCAGGAAATGCAAGAAAGGTACTGCTGTGTGAAATTCAACCGGAAACCACCGATTGGGCGTGGTCAAAAAAAAAGCTCGTGAGACTCGCAACATCTCATTAACAAAAGCTCTCTGGTTGTCTGAGTTACCAACGTGTTCGATGACAGCATTGCTAAATGCAATGTCAAACTCCTTGTCCTTGAATGGAAGGGGCCTTTGGGGAATGATCCGGGTAAATTTTATTCCCGGATATTTAGTTTCGAGATAACTGCCGTCTTCTGTGCCAACACAAACAATCCTAATTTTGTGAGGATATAGTCTTTCAAAATAATTTGATTCCTGGTACCTGTCATCACCAGTAACACCGATATCAAGGATATTATCCTGCGTATCAGGCTTCATATTAGCCATAAACATTGCAAACATTTTTTCCCGAAACCGCACAGATATCTGTGAAGCCAGGGGAATTTTTCCTGTGTCCTTGTAATATGGAGAACTATTCATTTTTCCTTCCAGATAACTGTCGATCGAGAATGATGAAAACAAAACTGGTAAATATAGTCATAATGCTAATAATTGCCCTGATTATGCATGATGCGGCCCGTATACAAATTTTACCAGATGACTTCCTCTGTCTAAAAAAAACTCCTCTGGAGATTCCGTCGACGGCATGTATTGGTTTAAGCATTCCATCGATTGATGACCTCCATCTGGGATAATATTGTTCTGCAACGACCAATAAACCGGGTGCATTCGCACTCACTTCAACATCTAGCTCGCCTGAACTTATGAGCTTTGCAGTCGCTGTTAATGATGGTTAGCAAATGCTATTTATTTGACCAGCTTCATTAATTGATCGGAAGAGGTCATCAATCGGATATCTCCCCAGTATGCCCAGTCAGAATCATAATTCTCAGCGGGGCCACCACTTGTGGAGAATTTCAAAACCACTTCCTTTCCTGCCCAATTGTCCAAGCTTATGCTCTCATTAAACCATTTTCTGTCGGAGGGATTTGCCTTTGGATCTATATATTTTGAAAAAATTTCATATTCATTGCGACCATCTGACAAGGTCACTGAAAAACCCACTCCATCACCGTCTTCTTTAAATATTGCAGGGTTTATTCCAATTGAGAAATCGAGGCTTGATGGAGTCTTGGGAATAGATATCTTCACTTCGAATATCTGAGGTGGATGCGCATAGATTCCCTTTTTAGCAGAGCTCGCAATAATCAGGACTCGTACTTCCAATTTCTTATCCGGATTCTGTTTACAAATTAATTCATTCAACGTGTTTTTCCCAAAATCCCGTTCAAAATATAGTGGATCAGAAGTCTTACAGGAGCTATGGTACCCCGCCATTTGTATAAATAATTTAGGATTATGGGTCTTAAAATGATTGAAATAACTGGTTACTCCTAATAGCGATGCTATTAGGAGTGAAACAGCAACAAGAAAAACTGCAAGAATCATAATACCCCTCCGCACAATAATTCTTTGAGAATATTTTTCCAAAATCGTCCAGAATCCCCAAATTGATAAAAGAATCAGGGCTGGCGTAAAGTCTTCGTCGTAGCGCATTGTTGCACCATAATAGGATAATAATGGCAGGAATCCAAATAATGCCAAGCCTCCTAAAAGCAGAGGAATATATGTTTTTAATGATCCTGCACCATTTCTAATCAACCCTGCTACATCACGATCAGGTGAAATAGTATTTCGAAAAGCAAGGACAAGAAATCTGCAGATTGGAAATAGTGAAAATAATGCAAACGGCAAGACCCATATGATACCAGATAAGACCTCGAGCTTATAATTAAAATTAGGAATTTGATTAGCTGGCGAATTTCCGGGCAGGGCAACCAAATAAGGAAACACAGTTTTTACACTTAATCCATTGGTCATATAGTTGATAAGATTAGGGATTGCATACTTCATGGATACAAGTCCTCCCTGTTGAGCAAGAAGATGCTGATTAAGTCCCCCCGTCAGAGTGTGCTGGACTCCCGTCTCATAGAATGAATCGAATCGCAAATAGTTGTAGAAACCAAGAGCTGATAGACCTAGCAATAGCGGTCCTAGGAAGATCACAATGGAGGTTGAGTGAGTTCTGGACCAGACGGTTTTTCGCGTTTGTCGAAATATTATCCATATGACCCCTGCAGTAACAAACAGAACTGCTATTATCAACGAAATTCGAGTGCCTACAACAAGAGCCCAGGAAGTACTCGCCAGGCATAATCTCCAAAGATTTTTTGTGGGATTCTCCAGAGCGATTATAGCCCAATAGAGTCCACTAATTAGGAAGAACTGTCCTCCCGTGATCGCGGCCTCATAAACAGCAGGACGGCCCAATAACCAGGGAATAGGGTGGCCTAAACCTGCCAAGAGAATCATAGGTAATACAGCCCACCAGGGTAAATCATAAAAAAACCGCTTTTTTATCCATAGAATTATTAGCGTATTAAATATCAGTAATCCGCACAAGAAACCAAAAACAATAAAAATGTCGTAAACTTGCTTCGGAGTAAACAAATGTAACACCAAAACAATCAAAGCCGGTACAGGTCCCCAATTTAGATAATACTTCCCGTCATAGAGCGATGCATCATGTGACGCTAAACCTGTATTCATGCCTGGATCAAAGGGATCGGGGAGTTCTAATAACTGTTGGGAGGGTGACTCTAACAAATACAATTGCCCATGCGAGAATGCTATGGCAAGGATCTCAAAATATTTTCTACCTCTCGGCCATGTGGTCATTTTTCCGGCGGTAATAAACCAGACATAGATAAAAATGATTACAACAACCATAATGATTGAAATAATATTGGCTTTATTATTTTTCAACATATCAGCGTCTCCCAAACCTATAAAATCAATATCTTCGAGAAACAGGCCATGAGTATACACTTCATATCCTTGTAACCGGGCGAATTATTCATTTCTTCCTCCCGATAACTTGCGATCGAGAATGATGAAAACAAAACTGATAAATAAGGCTCCAATGCTAATAAATGCTCCGATTATGAATGATGCAGGCCGATATGTGAATTTTACCAGATGGCTTCCTTTTTCTAGGAAAACTCCCCTGAAGATTCCGTCGACTGCATAGATCGGCGCTGGCTTTCCATCAATTGACGCCTTCCATCCCGGATAATATTGTTCCGAAACGACCAACAAACCTGCGGCATGCATAGTTACTTCGACATCCAATTCGCCCGAACTTATGAGTTTTGCACCCCCGGCATCAGCCTGCATTTGCTGACCATTCTTATTGATCGAATTCGCTAATTCATCCGGTAAATTCTCGACCACCGCAGTTTGTTTAAGATCGATACTCGGGCTTGCCAATTGTGCGAGTGAGTCATTGAAATTGGAGACATTAGCAACATTGTAGACTACAAAAGCGCGTGGTAGCACATTTTCATTTTGATAAATCTGTACATCAATATCCTGGTAAACCAAGCGGTATTTGGGAGTAGATGTGGTTTCATTTGCCGCTCTCTCGTTTTCAGAGGGGGATTTCAATTGGATGTTTCCCCAATAAGCCCAGTCCCAAGAAGTGTCCCCAACAGGACCGCCTTCGGTCACAAAAGTGAAAAGGATATTTTTACCAGCCCACTTTTCTAGATTTATAGATTCCTCGAACCATTTTCGGTCGCAGGGTATTTGTTTTGGATCGATATATCTAGAGAAGACTGGAACTTGTCCGTTTGCATCGGATACCATGATTTTGAAAGTCACTCCATCGCCTTGATCCGGTTGAAAGACTTGAGGATTCAACCCTATTGAAAAATCAAGGCTTGAAGACGTTTGAGGAATGAATAATTCTAAGTAAAATTCCTGTGGTGGGTGAGCAAATATAGCGGTTGCGGAGTATCCATTTATGTTTAAGACATCCGCGTACAAGTTTTGGTTATTGGCATTTTGTTGAAAAATCTGTTCAGACAATGTGTCTGTTCCAAAATATGGTTGATTATCGCCATATTGTTCATCCAATATACTCTCTCGGCATTCATGGTTATCATCAATGTGAGAATTCTCTATAAGAATATACTTTACGTTCAGCAGGTCGAACATCCGATCAGAAATGGGCAAATCTGTTCCTGTCATTCTCATTGGTTCAGCTTTATTCTCAGGAGCGATAAACCGGGTGGAAAATTCATAGGCGCGTCGGGGAACAAGAGCATTGAGCCAGCGAATGTCAGATATTCCGTACGCAGTGGAGATATTCGGATAAAGGATGCGATCCATGCCAAAGATACGGAAAGGTTCTTTATTATCTCTAAGGAAATCTACGAAGGGCGGTGAACGAAATGGATCAACCCGATCTGGCCGGTTGATGCGTATTCCCCAATAGAAAGGTTCCACAACTATGAGAAGAAGAAAACCCATCTGAATAAACTGATATTTTTTTAGGCGGCCACGGAGAAAAGCGAGCAGATATAGCGCAATGGATATTCCAAGGATCAAGCCAAAGGCGACGTTCCGTTCGATGGTCGAATCGGCAAAATATGGGTAAAGCGATCGATAAGGGTCACTCAAAGTCGGTAGAACAATAAATATTGTGAAAATTAGCAACAGCGATAATGATATTTTCTTATTTGATAATAGACGATCTTTAATACGATCAATAAAAATACCCGCCAAAACAGCCAAACAAAATACGACGGAGGGGTTTGGATATCTTACTGTGCCCAATTGGTTAAAGATTGGCAGATGCCTTATCCAATTGGTTAGGGGAAAATCGAACATCACGAGTGAAAGAATCATCGCGTATGCGCCAAAAAATATGATTTCTTTTCGATGCTGTGTTTCTGCTTTTAAGCTAAGAAACGCAATAACCAAAGAGAAGAGGGCAAAAAATCCCTTTATCCGAGTCTCGCTGTTTTGAACTTGAAAAACCAAAATTGGCAAATCCCAGATGGGGAATGCAAATCTTAGCGCGCTGGGAGAATGAACATGATGTGAAACCAACAAATATTCAAAAAATGGCAGCAGGTAAGCGGCAGAAATGCAAAAACCAAGAATTGTGGATATTGTGTATTTGAAAAGAGCGCTTCTTATTCTTATAATGCCTCTCTGGTCATTCTCAATTGAAAAGAAAGATTTATAAAAATACCATAATGTACCCAAAAATAAGGAAAAGAATGTAGCCTCAGGCATGGCCGAAATGATTCCCCAACCAATTATTAAAGCAGATATCCAAATAACCCGTTTATCGTGAGAATCTGTCAGACGATCATAACCGTACAGCACCAAAGGCAATAAGGCTTCAGTTTTTATTTGCGGGTGATTTCCATAAAAAACAAAATAACCCGATAGTACGAATAAAACACCAGACGAAACACTACCCCAAAAATCAAGTTTCAGCCTGCGTGAAAATAAATAGCAGGAGAATCCAGTAATGAAGAAACGCGTCAACAGTTGCAGATCAACCACATATGGCCAAAAACGGGTCGGAAAGAAAAAGAAAATAAGCTGCAGGGGTTCAAGGGGGCCCGTATAACCATCTGCGAGCAGAGGGCTTCCTGCCAGTCCAGCATAGGGGTTCCATAGGGGAAAATCTCCGCGCTTTAGCGCTTTGGATATGAACCTGGTGAAGGGTTCTGTTTGCCAGGCAATCGCGCCAGGATCAATGGCTACAAAGCCGGGCGCTGTTCCTTTATATTTGTAAGGACCGCCAGGAGGATAGGGCATTGTCCCTGGTGCGGCTGTTTCGATAAGAAACGTGCGCCCTAAAAAAACCACATCCCTGTAAAAGATCGCCAGAATTATTAACAATACCGTCGCCGCCAGCAAATGTTGATTTCCGCTTAGCTTATTTATTATTCTTTTTGAGAATGCTCCTGGCTTCATTACAATATTCCTTTTCATTACAGTTTTTTGGCGCTAATCTCATAATGAACAAGTAAATCTTTAGGGAGTCGGTAACCCTCCCGTAAAATGATACCAGTGAAAAGTAGAAAACTCATGGCAAAA
>CAZIYY010000075.1:0-22213 GCA_964543585.1 uncultured Anaerolinea sp.
ACTTGGAGGCACGCTCGCCCTTGAAGATACTTACGAAGACAACGCCACTGACTTCTCGGCGCAGATCGCCAAGGTGAAGGCTTTGCCTCAACAGCCCGATTTCTACTTCATTTCGGCCATGCCATACAACGTTGGTCCAGTTGTCAAGCAGTTCCGCGATGCCGGCCTGACCGGCCCTATCATCGGCGGCGACGGCTATGACACGCCCGACATCCTGAGCGTAGCTGGCCCGGCTGCAGAGAATGTATTCTTTACCACCCACGCGCTGATGGATGCGACCGGAGGCACGGACGGTATCAAGAAGTTCATCGCCGCATACAACACAGAATACGGTCACGATCCGGAGAACGCGTTTGCCGCGTTGGGATATGATAGCGTATATCTGCTGGCGGACGCGATCAAGCGGGCCGGCTCAACCGACGCTCAGGCTATCAAGAAAGCCCTCGAGGCTACCAGTAACTTCGCTGGCATCACGGGCGCGATCACCCTGGGCGCCGATGCGCACATCCCGCGCAAAGGCGTGACGATGATTGCCATCAAGGATGGCAAGTTCACACTCGGCGCGGAGCTGGTGCCTGAAAAGGTCCCCGCGCCCTAACGAGGCTTTCTACGGACCCCAAATCCCACTGACCGGCTAACCCTGACACACACTGATGGCTTGGAATTTGGGATTTGAGGTTTCTCATTCTCAAACGTGAACAACGTTTCCGATTTTCTTACTGACTCCCACGCCGCGTTTCTCTCCGACCTTGCCGCGCTGGTGAATGTGGACTGCGGCACACACAATAAAGCCGGTGTGGATCGCGTGGGCGAATGGATTGGCGCGCGTTGCGCGGCGTGGGATTGGGAGGTCGAACGGCTTCCCCTAACTGAATACGGCGACTGCTGGCTGGCACGTTTGCATGGCAATGGGGTCGGGCGCGTGCTATTAATGGGCCATCTAGACACAGTATATCCTGATGGCACTGCGGCAGTCCGGCCCATGCGCTTCGAGGGCTCAAAGATCATCGGTCCCGGCGTCTGTGACATGAAGGGCGGTCTGCTGGTGGGGATGTACACTCTGCGCGCCTTGCAAACAGCGAACTTTCGCAATTTCGCAGAGATCGCTTTCTTCTTTAACAGCGATGAGGAGATCGGCTCGCCGGGTTCGCGCCCCATCTACGAGCCGATTGCGCGTAGAATGGACGCGGCGCTCGTGCTCGAGTCCGCGCGCGCGAACGGCGATATCGTGAGTGCGCGCAAAGGTTCTGGCGAATTCAACCTGCGGGTCATAGGCAAGGCCGCGCACGCAGGTGTCGAGCCGGAGAAGGGTGCGAATGCCATTGTTGAGCTTGCTCATCAAATCATCGCGCTTCAAGAATTGAATGGACTTGTGCCAGGCGTGACAGTGAACCCGGGCGTGATCGGCGGCGGGACAGTGTCGAATATTGTCCCGGCCGAGGCGTGGGTATCTGTGGATGTGCGGGCAATGGATCCGGCTGGGGCCGAGGCGGTCACCCATGCGCTTACCAGCCTTCCTGCCCAAATGACTCTTCCCGGCACGCGCGCTGAGGTCGGCGGTCATTTCAACTCCCCGCCGATGGCGCGGAATCCGGCAGTGCGCTTTCTTGTTGGACTTGCTCGTGACTCAGCACGCGAATTGGGGTTTGAAATTAACGATGCAGTCACGGGTGGTGCGTCTGATGCCAACGTGCTGGCGTCGCTTGGCTTGCCTGTGCTGGATGGTCTGGGTCCCATAGGAGGTCTCGACCATAGCCCGGACGAATACATCGAGGCTGACAGCTTCACTCCACGCGCGGCGATGGTGGCCGGACTCATTCAGCGGATACTCTCAGAAACGGAACTCAAGATGTTGAGGAAATTGATCTGATCAAGCAACCAGCTTTATAAAGAGGAAAATTATGCCACCACGCAAAACCACCGCTCGCAAGACGACGCCTTTGGCTGCCATTGAAAAACAGATGGCCTCCGACGGTGTCGAGTTCGTCCGCTTTGAACAAAGCGACACACATGGCATCAGCCGTTCGAAGACCATTCCTGTTGGCCATGTCCGAGACTTCACTGAGGATGGGTTGAACTTCCTGCTCGGCCAGCTCGGCTTCGACGCGCAAGCCTGGGTCGCGCCCGGAACCGGCTACCTTGAAGAACTGGGCTTCCCCGATTCGCGCATCCGCCCAGACTTGAGCACTTATCGAGTCTTGCCGTGGGCAGACAAAACTGCCCGTCTGCTGTGCGAGCCACATTACACAAATGGCCGCCCGGCAATGGCTGCGCCGCGCGCTGTCGCCCGCCAACTTCTTAGAGAGCTGGAAGGAATGGGCTATCGTTTATTCTCCGGGTTTGAGTACGAGTTCTATCTGGTCTATCGCGAGAATCGCCAGCCGCCTTTCCCCGGCATCCAGATTTTCGCCACGCTCCGCAACAACTTCGACGAGGCGCTCGTCTACCAGATTTTGCGCGGGATGAGCGCAGTGGGCGTGGACATCATCACCTCGAATGCCGAGTACGGGCCGGGGCAGATGGAGATCAACTTTGCACCAGGGACGGGCATTGAGGCGGCAGACAACGCCTTCACCTTTAAGAACGGCGTTAAGGAGATCGCACAACGCAACGGTTATATGGCTTCTTTCATGACCAAGCCTTACGCCGACCAATCGGCTAACGGCTGCCATTACCATCACAACCTGCTAGATGCTAAAACGGGCCGAAATATTTTTGCCAGCCGTGATGGTTCGCTGACCGATGTGTGCCGCTGGTGGCTGGGCGGGCAGATCGCACACGCGGCGGCTTTGTGTGCACTCGCCGCGCCAACCGTCAACTGTGGCAAGCGTTACAAGCTCTATTCGTTCGCGCCGACGAACGCGACGTGGGGCATCGAGAACCGCACAACGGGCTTCCGGATGAAGAGCCTCGATGGGCAAAGCGCGCATATCGAGAACCGTTTGCCATGCGGGGGCTCGAATCCCTATCTCATTATGGCCGGGGTGCTGGCGGCAGGATTGGACGGATTGAAGAACAAGACTGACCCGCCTGCTGAAACACCTGGCATCGCCTATGGCCTGACGGGCGTCACCGACCTGCCCACGCGCCTCGAGCAGTCACTTGACGCGCTCGAAGCGGACGCCACTCTGCGGGCTGCTCTCGGCGAAGAATTTATTAAACTGTTCATCGCCGTCAAGCGCCATGAGATCGGCAAGGCAAAAGGCGCCATCACCGATTATGATTCGCCCGACTTCAACAATACCGTGCATGAGTGGGAGCGTAACGAGTATTTTGAATTTCTGTAAGTTCTGACAATGAAGGACACAAATAAGGAGTGCCTATGCCTGCCAAACGAACCGCCCGCGCTGCCACCCCCGCTGACCGCGTGACCGAGACGGCTCGCAAAGCCGGAGTGCGCTTGGTACGATTCCTTTACACTGATAACGGCGGCGTGACGCGCGGCAAATCGACGCACATCGAGGGCCTGCGAAGCCGCATCAACGATGGCATCGGCTTGACCGTTGCGATGCAGGCGATGAACATGCTCGACCAGCTTGCCGCGGTCGAGGGGATGGGACCCGTCGGAGAAATTCGCTTGGTGCCCGCCCCAGAGACATTCAGAGTTCTTCCGTATGCCCCACACTCCGCAGCCATGACAGTGGACATGTGCCATGATGACGGCTCGCCGTGGGAGGCTTGCCCGCGCTCATTCCTCAAACGGCAGATTGCCGCGTGCGCTGCTGCGGGTTTCACTGTGCGTGCGGCCTTTGAGTGTGAATTCACTTTAGCCACTCGCAATGCTGAGGGAACATACACGCCACTCGATGAAAGTCTGTGCTTCTCCTCGGTGGGCATGACGACAGCGGCGCAAGTGATGGACGCGATCATCGCCGCGCTGGAAGCGCAGGACATCGAAGTCGATCAATATTATCCTGAGCTGGGCCACGGTCAACAGGAGTTGTCCATCCGCCATGCGCCCGCGCTCGCCGCCGCTGACCGGCAGGTCTTCTACCGCGACACTGTGCGGAACGTAGCTTACCAGCATGACTTGTACGCCTCGCTCGCGCCCAAACCCTTCCCCGATCAGGCAGGAAATGGCGCGCACATCCACTTTAGCCTATGGGATAAGGCAGGCAAACGCAATGTGACGCACGATCCGAACGACCAATATGGCGTGAGTGAACTCGGCTATCATTTCATCGCCGGCATACTTGATCATCTGCCAGCCCTGCTTGCGCTCACCTGCCCGACCTACAACTCCTATCGCCGCTTGCAGCCACACTTCTGGAGCTCAGCTTACACCGCGTGGGGACCAGACAATCGCGAGGGCGCGATTCGGGTTCCCTCCCAATTCAGGTCCGACCGTGCCGGTTCGACCAACGCCGAACTCAAGTCCTCCGATGCCTCCTCGAATCCCTATCTTGCATTAGGCGGACTGCTTGCCGCCGGGCTGGATGGCGTGAAGCGTCGGCTCACACTTGGCGAGCCAACGTTAATTGACCCCGGCAATTACTCTGACGAAGAACGCGCAGCCCGCGGCATCCGGCGTTTCCCCACTACGCTCAAAGAGTCATTGGACAACCTTGAGAAGGACACAGTGCTTATGGAGGCTCTAGGACCGCTGCTTTCACGCGCCTACCTCGCCGTCAAACGGCTGGAGTGGGAGTCCTTCAGCAAAGAGGATGTCGCTTTTGAAATGAAGCATCACTTTTGGAAGTTCTAATCGCCATGCCCCTCGACCTCGCCTCCATTCCTATCCTCGACCACCACTGCCACGCTTTTCTAAACCGCGTGACGCCGTACAGCGCGCTGGAGTTTCAGCGATTCTTTAGCGAAGGTGGCGACGAGACTATCGTCGCGGAACACACTCCTAACTCGGTGTTCTTCCGCTGGACGATCAAGGAATTGGCGCGGTTCCTCGGGTGCGCGCCCACGACTGAGGCAGTGCTTAAAGCGCGCGCCGCGATCACACTGAACGAACTTGGCGCGCGCATGTTGCGCGACGCGAACATCCCGGCCTTGCTCATTGACTACGGACTGGGAGGTGCTGATCGTATGTCCATCGCCGATATGAAAGCCAGTCTCCCGATGTGTCACATCGAACCAATCTTGCGTTTGGAGACAATGGCTCAGGAATTGATCTTAAAGTATGAAACGTTTGACCAAGTAGTAGACGCTTTTGTTGCAACAGTGGAAGGCGCACGTGCAGCGGGACATGTCGGCCTCAAGAGCATCATTGCCTATCGCACGGGATTGGCTATCCGCGAGACGAGCAAAGCCGAGGCCGTTGAAACGTTTAGGATGGTGAAGGAGCGCGCACGGCGCGATGGCACAGTCCGCGTGGCAGACAAACCCCTCAACGATTACCTGATCCTGCGCGCGCTCGAGGTGGCAGAGAAGCAGGCGTTACCGCTGCAATTCCACACGGGCCTGGGTGATAACGACCTCGACATGCTGTACGCCAACCCTCTGCACATGCGCCCGCTTTTTGAGAGCAGCCAGTATAAGCACGTGCCGTTCGTCCTGCTCCATGCCAGTTATCCGTACGTGCGCGAGCTTGGTTACCTCGCCTCGCTTTACTCCAACGTTTGGATGGATCTGGGCCTGGCGATCCCTTTCGCGACGGTGGACATTCCCTCAGTGTGGCGGCAAACCCTCAGCCTGACGCCGATAAGCAAAGTATTGTTCTCAACTGATGCCTATAGCCTCCCGGATATTTACTGGCTTGCTGCTCGCTGGGGCCGGTGGGGATTGGCTCAAATCCTCGATGAGCTGATTGCGATTGGAGCGTTCACACAAGCCGAAGCACTAGAGGCGGCCCACCAAATCCTGCATGGGAACGCTGAGAAACTTTACGAGGTAAAACTGTGACTCTCTCTGTTCTCGTGTTTCAACACGATCCATATGATGGACCCGGGTATCTGGGCGAGGCGCTGCTCCGTCGGGGCGCGAGTCTCGACATTGTCCGACTGGATGACAAAGAGGCGGTACCTGATATATCCGCTTACGACATGCTATTGGTGATGGGCGGGACGATGAACGTTTACCAGGAAGAGAAATATCCATGGCTGGTAGAAGAGACGCAGGCCATTCGTCAGGCAGTGGAAACAGGTAAGTCAGTGTTGGGCGTGTGCCTCGGCGGGCAGTTGCTGGCAAAGGCTCTGGACGCACAGGTACACCTCGGAGCCGCAACAGAGATCGGTCTCACCCCAATTACACTGACGGAGGCCGGGGAGGCAGACCCCTTGTTTGAGGGTTTGTCCCAAGTGGAAGCTGTCGAATGGCACGATGACACTTTTGATATCCCTGCCGGAGCAGTTGCACTCGCGCGTTCCGAGGGCTGTGCCCATCAAGCCTTTCGCTTTGGCGAGCGGGCGTATGGTCTGCAATTCCACCCCGAAGTCTCACCGATGATGCTGGCCGAGTGGATCAACGAGGACGGCGACTTGAGCAGTGACAGATCATCCTTCCAACGCGCCGTTGAAGCGAAAGCCGGGGAGCTGCGGGCCCAAGCCAGCCGATTGATTGATAATTTTATCCAAAGGTATACTTCCCTCGCTTCTCCTTGACTACACGCGCCTTGCCCCAGATCTTCTAATTACAATAATGCCTTGAACGTGAATTTGGTTAGGCAGTCAAAGCAGGTAGAGTGCCTAAACTGAGGGAAGGTTTCTTGGGCTGATGGCAATAAACAATTAAGCCAATAGTAATTTGACTTAGGAAATTGATGGGACCTCGGTGGCGGGGATGCTCGATCTACGAAATGCTTTTGAGCTAGGCAATGATCATCTCAACAATAGCATGTTTCCGCAGCCGGAGTTTATCCAGCAAAGGCATGAGCTTATTTTTCATATTCGAGCGATTACCAGTCACCAGTTGAACGTGAAGGCGTGCAGCAATTCTTCAAACAGTTTTTTGGAAATGCAACTTTTATCCGAAAACGATTTACCAAGGAATTTTCGAACCATTTTGGGAACGGGCTTGCGGTCGTCCAAATAGCCCAGTGTGAACATCAAGTTGAGTAACTCGCCTCGGTCATTGAAGATCAAATGCAATTTGAAGCAAAAAAACCAGCCGCTGGAAGTTTGGCCACGCTCTACCAGACCCGCAACTGGAACGCTACGACTACTCGACTATTTATCCCAGTTTAATTAATTTGTCCATTAGAGTTGAACCTGCGGCTGAAAACGATATTACTACCATTTTTAAACAAGGAAGCGTTCTCGTATTTGATCCCATGATAGAATTCAATCCATAAACTCGATCATCATATTATTGGGCAATTGCGATAATCCCCCTCAAAAGAAAAATGAGTAGAAAAGCAATTCTAAAGGCCCTCTTTGCAGTCACCGTTTGGGGCGCGTCTTTCATTGCGACGAAGGTCGCTTTGCAGGAAATTTCACCGGTCACTGTGGTGTGGCTGAGATTTAGCATGGGAGTGTTTATTCTTGGCGTGGCAGTCGCGATCCGAAGACAATTTGCAGTGCCAAACAAAAACGAATGGGGATATTTCGCCCTGCTCGGTTTTCTCGGTATTACCTTCCATCAGTGGCTACAATCGAATGGACTCCAAACATCCGAAGCAGGTACCACAGCATGGATTGTCGCGACGACGCCGATTTTCATGGCTTTGCTTGGCTGGTTAATATTGAAAGAGGGCCTTGGCTGGGAAAAAACCTTTGGCATCTTATTGGCTTTCAGCGGTGTGTTGCTCGTTGTTTCAAAAGGAAATCCAGCCTCTATTTCCATTGGTAAATTTGGCGCGCCGGGAGATAAACTGATCCTCATTAGCGCGGTGAACTGGGCTGTGTTCTCGGCTCTATCGCGGCGGGGGTTGAAATCACACCCGGCAAGTTTGATGATGCTTTATGTCATGGCATTTGGATGGCTGTTCACGTCTATTCTGTTCATTTCGAGCTGGGGCTTTACAGAAATCTCTGCTCTGACAATGAATGGCTGGATAGGCGTTGCATTTCTGGGAATCTTTTGTTCAGGGCTGGCATATATCGCCTGGTACGACGCGCTGCAGGCCCTCTCCACCGCGCAGACCGGCGTATTTCTTTACATCGAGCCTCTGGTTGCAGTGGTCGTTGCTTTTTTTATTTTGGGCGAGGCGATCACGAGCGCGTCACTGGCAGGCGGCGGGATCATTCTGTTTGGCGTGTGGCTGGTCAACCGCAAGTAAGATAACGCGCATTTAGCGGGAACAGGCTTGGGCGACGCGAAGCGTGGAGCGGTGCGTCATTCATCAAACTTATGACAATCATCTGTTCCAATAATGAATCGAGTGGGAGTATAATCCAATCACTACATTCCCACGAACGGAGGAAAGAACCATGGCTAGCGTCTCGTTTGAAAATGTCGTCAAACAATATGGCGACGTGACCGCCGTCAACAACTTGAACATTCACGTTGGTGACAAGGAATTTCTTGTGCTTGTTGGGCCCTCAGGCTGCGGCAAGACAACAGCATTACGCTCGCTGGCAGGACTGGAGGAGATCACCAGCGGCGAGATCAAGATCGGTGATCGTGTTGTGAATGATGTGGCGCCGAAAGATCGCGATATCGCCATGGTCTTTCAATCGTACGCGCTCTATCCCCACCTTTCTGTCTACGACAACATGGCATTCGGCTTGAAACTTCGCAAGGTGCCGAAGGAAGAGATCAAGCGGCGTGTCGGTGAAGCCGCGGACATTCTGGGTATTCAAGACCTGCTACAACGCAAGCCGCGCCAACTATCGGGCGGTCAGCGTCAGCGCGTGGCAGTAGGGCGCGCCATCGTGCGCGAGCCTAAGGTCTTCCTGTTCGATGAGCCGCTCTCGAACCTCGATGCAAAACTGCGCGTGGCAATGCGCGCCGAGATCAGCAAACTGCACCAGCGTTTGCAGACCACGTTCATTTATGTGACGCATGATCAGACCGAAGCGATGACCATGGCGACTCGTATCGCGGTCATCAACAAAGGCATCCTGCAACAACTGGATACGCCGCAGAATTTGTACGATCACCCGAACAATCTTTTCGTGGCAGGCTTCATTGGCTCGCCCGCCATGAACTTCTTTCCCGGCAAACTCCGCAAAGACGGGAACAAACTGGTCGTCGAAACGGGCGATTTTGTTGTCGCGATTCCTGCAAAGTTAGCCAAACCATACGAAGCTTATGCGGGCAAGGATGTCATCTTTGGCATTCGCCCCGAAAATATTCACGATGCGGAATTCGTCCCCACAAACATTGACTCGGAAAAAGTATCCATCAAAGTGGATGTGACCGAGTTGATGGGCAACGAGATTTTCCTCTATCTCGTCAGCGGGAAGAATACGTTTGTGGCCCGCGTCGATCCGCGCTCGAAACTGCGCGTCGGTCAAGAGGCTTCTGTCGCCTTTGACATGGATTCCATCCACATCTTCGACGCCGCCAGCGAACAGGCAATTCGCTGACATATTTTTCCACCAAAGGAGGTGATATTTCCTCACAGACTTGCCTGCGTAATTAATGTTCGATAAAGCTAATAAATAAATTATGAAAGAGGAGAAAGAATGAACAAGAAATCTCAAGTATGGACACTGGCTAGTTTCGTGGTGTTAGCTTCCATGATCCTGGCCGCTTGCGGCGCTCCCGCTACCGAAGCACCTGCTGCGACCGAAGCCCCAGCAGCCACCGAAGCGCCAGCCGCCACTGAAGCACCTGCTGCAACCGAAGCCCTTCCGCAGGGACAGGAACTCGCTGACGCTTATGCTGGCATGTACAAGGGCACGGTTGTAACCATGACCGGTCCTTTCACGGACAATGATGCCGTAAAGTTCGATGAATCTGTAAAAGCCTTCGAAGCCGCAACTGGCATCGATATCCAATACACGGGTTCGAAAGAGTTCGAAGCCTCGATCCGCGTGGCAATTGAAGGCGGCAGCGCACCTGATGTAGTTGACTTCCCACAACCAGGTCTGCTCGCAAACTTCGTTGCTGAAGGCAAAATAGTTGACCTAAACGGTGTAATCAATCAGGATTGGTTGAAAAAGAATTACATCCAATCATGGCTGGATATGGGTACGATGCCTGGTCCAAACGGCCCCATCATGGCTGGAGTTTGGGGCCGCGCGAATGTTAAGTCGATCGTTTTCTATCCCAAGAAGGCATTTGACGCAGCTGGTTACACAGCTCCCACAACCTGGGATGAGATGATGACGCTTACTCAGCAGATCGCCGATGATGGCGATACACCCTGGTGTATCGGTATTGAATCAGGAGCGGCAACTGGCTGGGCAATGACTGACTGGATCGAAGACGCCATGCTGCGCACTACCACCCCCGAGAATTATGATAAGTGGGTCAAGGGCGAATTGAAATTCGACTCCCCCGAAGTACGCAAGGCTCTTGGTTATGTGACCGACATTTGGTTCAATGATGCCTATGTATATGGTGGACGCAAGGCTATCCCCACCACTTCCTTTGGCGACGCCCCCAAGCCCATGTTCGACAACCCACCCAAATGCTGGCTCCACCGTCAGGGTGACTTCATTCAATCCTTCTTCCCAGAAGGTTTGAAGGCTGGTGAAGATTACGATTTCTTCTACCTGCCGCCTATTGATGCATCTCTCGGCAAGCCTGTTCTCGGTGGTGGCGATATCTACGCTCTTATAAATGATCGCCCCGAATCTCGCGCTGTGATCCAATTTATTTCCACGGGTGACTCTGTGAAAGCCTGGGTCGAAGCTGGTGGTACGATCTCACCACATAACGACTCCAGTCTCGATTGGTACCATGATCCTGTTACGCGCAAGATCGCTGAGATCCTCAAGAATGCCACAACCTTCCGTTTCGATGGTTCGGATCTCATGCCGGGTGCTGTTGGCGCTGGCTCCTTCTGGAAATCGATGACTGACTTTGTCAGCGATTCGATCGACGAAGATACCGCTCTCAAGCAGATCGACGATTCCTGGCCCAAATAAGCTTTAACCTTTCAATGAGACTTCGGAAGTTGTAAAATATGGTTGAGACTTCCGAAGTCTCACTCTTATTAATCCTTTCGTCAGGAGGTAGTGAACATGCAAAAGGCATTGAAAGACACTGGCGGTACAGGAGGTTGGTTGGTGATCAACCTCGGGCGGGTTTTGATTTCCCTGATAGTCCCGGTAATTACATTTCTGGTGCTCTGGCAGGGATTCATCTTTTTACGCGACAGTCAGGCGCCCAAGATCGTGATTGTTCTGGTGGCGATTATCTGGGGTGTGGGCGGCGTCGCAATCCTGTTCACCGTTTCGAACTGGCTAGTTGAGCAATTGCCCACTGAATGGATGCAAAGACTGCAACCCTTTGTATTCGTAGGACCCGGCGTTGCCATTTTGGCCTGGTTCCTCGCGATCCCAGTCATCCGTACTTTGATTTTGAGTTTCAATGGCCCAACCGGCAAAGGATTTGTGGGTATTGATAACTACATATTCGCATTTACTGATCGCATCATGCTGGAAACTTTCCGAAACAATCTGCTGTGGATGATATTCGGAACGTTCTTCTGCGTAAGCCTGGGCCTGCTCATAGCAGTGCTGGCAGATCGAAGCCGCTACGAATCAATTTACAAGGCGATCATCTTTATGCCGATGGCGATCTCCTTCGTGGGTGCGGGTGTGATCTGGAAATTCATTTATACCTATAAAGGCGAAGGTGCAGGCATTTCGGAAATTGGACTCCTCAATGCGATCGTGCTAGCCCTGGGCGGGACCTCTCAACCGTGGTTGTCACAACCGCCCTGGAACAATTTCTTGTTGATCATCATCATGGTCTGGCTGCAAACTGGGTTTGCCATGGTGATCATTTCCTCCGCTATCAAGGGCATCCCTTCAGAATTACTGGAAGCTGCCCGCATCGATGGCGCCACCGAAATCCAGCTATTCTTTAAAATCATCATCCCCACCATTCAAGGGACTTTGCTGACCGTCACCACGACCATCGTCATATTCAGTCTTAAACTTTTCGACATCGTACGCGTGATGACTGGCGGCAATAACGGCACAAATGTGATCGCCAATGAGTTCTATCTTGAGCGGTTCACCTATGGCAACGCAGGCCGCGCCTCAGCCATTGCGATTATCCTGCTTATCGCGGTCGTCCCGGTCATGATCTATAATCTGCGCCAGTTCAGAGAAAGTCGAGCTTTCTAATGAACAAGTCAACCACTAGTTACAAAGGTCAACAAGCCCTCTCCAGTTTTCTGATCAACTTAACTTTAATCATTATTTGCCTGCTTTGGATCATACCCACTTTCGGCATCTTCATCACTTCCTTCCGAAATAGTGAGGACATCTTCCGAACCGGTTGGTGGACGATCTTCCCTCATAAAGGTTATGTTAAGACCGATGAGATCAAGATTGATCCAGCTGTCGATGTGAACGGACCCATCACGATAGAGGGTGTAGCCCATACTTTTGAAGAATGGCGGGCCGGTGTGGTGATGCCGGATGGCCGTCAGTTAACCTGGTTTGGCAATAAACGTACACGTCTCGTCGAAGTCCAGGAACTCAAATGGGTGGGATTCGATACCCAGCTGACGCTGGAGAACTACAAGAATGTGCTTACAGGTCTGGAGATCCGCTTCAAGGATGGCAATGGAAATGAGATCGTCCGCAAAGGGAATAATCTCAGCGGCGCGGTGCTCAATTCGATTGCTGTGGCAGTTCCAGCCACCATCATCCCCATTCTCATCGCCTGTTTTGCCGCGTATGGCTTCGCCTGGATGGATTTCCCCGGCCGCAAACTCCTGTTCACTATCGTTGTAGCATTGCTGGTCGTGCCTTTGCAAATCGCGCTTGTGCCGATTCTACAGGACTATACAAGGCTCAAACTCAATGGTACGTTCCTCGCCATCTGGCTGGCACATACGGGATTCGGTCTGCCGCTCGCGATCTATCTGCTGTTCAACTATATCAGCCAATTGCCGCGCGATATTCTTGAATCGGCTTTCATTGATGGTGCGTCCCATTTCACGATCTTCACAAATTTGATCCTGCCGCTTTCCGTCCCCGCTCTGGCTTCCTTTGCCATCTTCCAATTCCTTTGGGTTTGGAATGATTATCTCGTCGCGCTTGTATTCCTTGGCGACCAGAACCGAGTGGTCACCAGTGCGCTCGCCGCGATCGTCGGCGAAAAGGGACAGGACTGGCACCTGCTTACCTCAGGCGCTTTCATCAGCATGTTGCTACCGTTGGCTGTGTTCTTTGCCTTGCAAAGATATTTCGTACGCGGCTTGCTGGCTGGCTCAGTCAAAGGTTAATTATCAATAGCCTCACTCCAGCGAAAAAGAACGGATATTCATGCGCTATCCTGCGATGTATATTGGGATTGCTTTCATTCTTTTGGCCGGAATGTTACAGGCGTGTGGTCCTTCCAATGCACAAACTTTGAGCATTGCGCCGCCTGCCTGTACAGAGATCGGTCAAACTTGGACGGCCCCTTCTGATGGTATGACTCTAGTGTGCGTCCCAGACGGAGATTTTTTGATGGGCGCGATAGAGACAGATATCCAAGCCCAGCCGGATGAAAAGCCACAGCGCAAGATTTATCTGGACGCGTTTTGGATGGATCGTACCGAGGTCACCAATGCCATGTTTGCAAAGTGTACGTCTGCGGGGGCTTGTCACCCGCGGACGCACTCTCCCTATCTGTGGGGTGTTGCTTCGCGAACACGCGACTCCTATTTTGGCAATCCAATATACGATGCCTACCCTGTCATTATGCTGGATGCAAATGAAGCCGAAACGTATTGCCGATGGGTGGGCCGTCGGCTACCGAGCGAAGCTGAATGGGAAAAGACAGCTCGCAGAACCGATGGGCGAACCTATCCGTGGGGTGAAGGTCTTGATTGCCAGAAAGCAAATTATGCCGGTTGTGTGAATGACACCAGCGAAACAACCGCCCATCCGCCTGGCGCCAGTCCCTACGGCGCGTTGGATTTGCTCGGCAATGTTTGGGAATGGACTGCCGATTGGTATGCTCCCAACGCTTATGAGTCCACAGTGACGAAAAACCCGACCGGTCCCACTACTGGGGAATTCCGCGTCATGCGCGGCGGGGCTTGGGGTAGTTTTGTTGAAGCATTGCGGATCACAAACCGTGCCAACGGAAAACCTGAACATGATGTCGATGGCGAAGTCGGTTTTCGTTGTGCCATGAGCGCATTATCCACAAAATAAACGAATACAAATTCAGACAGGTCTTCATGAGCAATTCACACTGGTACAAGAATGCCGTCTTTTATCAAATCTATCTGCGCGCTTTTTACGATAGCAACGGAGACGGCAATGGCGACCTGCGGGGCCTCACGCAAAAACTGGATTATCTCAAAGACCTCGGCGTGGATTGCATCTGGCTGATGCCGACTTATCCATCGCCCCTAAAAGACGATGGCTACGACATCGCCGATTACTATGGAGTTCATTCAGACTACGGGACGCTCGACGACATCAAAGCCCTGCTCGAGGCGGCTCACGCGCGGGACATCCGCGTCATCACAGACCTCGTGCTGAATCATACATCCGATCAGCATGCCTGGTTCCAAGCCGCGCGCGCTGACCGCAACTCCCCCTATCGTGATTACTACGTCTGGAGCGACACCGACCAGAAGTACCGCGAGGCACGCATCATCTTTCTCGACACCGAACCCTCTAACTGGACCTGGGATGAAAAGGCGGGACAATACTACTGGCATCGCTTCTATGCTTCCCAGCCGGACTTGAACTTTGATCACCCTGCCGTGCAGCAGGAAATGCTGAATATCGCGCGCTTCTGGCTCGATATGGGCATTGACGGTTTCCGCGCTGATGCCGTACCCTATCTCTTCGAGCGCGATGGCACTAACTGCGAGAATTTGCCAGAGACCCATATCTATCTGAAAAAACTGCGCCGCTTCATTGACGAACATTACCCAGGTCGCATCCTGTTGTGCGAAGCAAATCAATGGCCCGAAGATGTTCGCCCGTATTTCGGAGATAGCGACGAATTCCACATGGGTTTCCACTTCCCCATTATGCCGCGCATCTACATGGCGCTTAAAAAAGAACGCGCGGAAGACATGCGCGAAATTTTGCGCCGCACGCCTGCCATCCCTGATGATTGTCAATGGTGCATCTTCCTGCGCAATCACGATGAATTGACTCTTGAGATGGTCACGGAAGAGGAACGACGATGGATGTGGGAACAATATGCGCCTGACCCTCATGCGCGACTCAACCTCGGAATCCGCCGTCGGCTCGCGCCCCTGCTTGATAATGATCGTTGCAAGATCGAACTTGCCAACTCATTGCTCTTCACCCTGCCTGGCTCACCCATTATCTACTATGGCGATGAGATCGGCATGGGCGATAATATTCAACTCTTTGATCGCAATGGCGTGCGAACTCCCATGCAGTGGGATTCCACAGCCAACGCAGGGTTTACAAGCAGGCGGCCCTACGCGCCGCTGCTGGAGGGCGACTATCATCCGCAAAAAGTAAACGTCGCCGCGCAAATTGCTGACCCCGGTTCGCTCTATCACACCATTAGCCGCATGATCGTGACGCGCAAAGAGCACCCCGCTTTTGGGCACGGGGATTTCAACTGGGCTGAATTTAACAATCCTTCCATCGCGGCTTATACGCGCCATCATCCCATCGAAACGCTGCTTATCATCAACAACCTGAGCAGTCAGACGCAAAGCGTCTCGCTCCCTCAAAATATGAGCGGTGTAAGTAAAGACCTGCTCTCCGGCGAGTCGCTTGTTCTCGCTGAAATAATCACCCTCGAACCGTACCAGTTCCTCTGGCTTGCATCTAAAAACTGAACCCTTTCCTCCAGCAACCTGCTATCAACAGCCATGCTTGATCCGATTTCCATTCCACGCGAAACCCAGCGTACTTTGCAGCGCCTGCTTCCCCGCATGGAACAGGCTTTATCGGCTTCCATTTCCGCTGATGCGCGCGGCTGGCGGGAATTCCACGCGCGTTTGCATAAACATTTCCTGGCAGTCTTCAAGTTATATTTCGATTTATACGGCGATCATTATGATTTCTTTTTTCACCTTGAAGATTTGCTTCTCAGCCTCGCCCGCGCCTGGTTTCAACGTCCCAACGATCTGCGAAAACTGGACAAAGCGCGGGAGAAGAATCCGCTCTGGTTTCAATCGAACCAGATGTTGGGCGGAGTCTGCTACGTTGATCTGTTTGCGGGGAATCTCGAAGGAGTAAAATCCAAAATTCCGTATTTCAAAGAACTCGGGCTTACATATCTCCATCTCATGCCCTTGTTCAAAGCGCCAGAGAGTGAAAATGATGGCGGCTACGCGGTCAGCAGTTATCGCGAAGTCCACCCGCCGCTTGGAACAATGAAACAACTTGCTTCGCTTGCAAAGGAACTTCGCGCGGCTGGCATCAGCCTCGTAGTTGATCTTGTTTTCAATCACACATCAGATGAACATACATGGGCGGAACGCGCGAAATCTGGCGATGACGAATATAGGGATTTTTACCGCATCTTTCCGGACCGACAAATGCCCGATGCTTACGAAAAGTATTTGCGCGAAATTTTTCCAGACAAACACCCCGGTGCCTTCACCCCTCTCCCTATGGGAGAGGGGTTGGGGGTGACGACGGGTGAAGGCTGGGTTTGGACGACTTTCCATAGTTATCAATGGGACTTGAATTACGCCAACCCTGCGGTCTTTAATCGAATGGCAGAAGAAATGCTATTCCTTGCCAACCAGGGTGTGGAAGTATTGCGTCTCGATGCAGTCGCGTTCATTTGGAAGCAATTGGGCACGGGTTGCGAAAACCTGCCCGAAGCGCACATCTTGATACAAGCCTTTAACGCCGTTGCGCGGATTGCATCTCCCGCGTTACTCTTTAAATCCGAGGCGATTGTGCATCCCGATGACGTGGTGAAATATATCGCGCCGGAAGAATGTCAACTTTCCTACAACCCACTCTTGATGGCACTGCTGTGGAATTCACTCGCCACGCGTAAAATAAGATTGCTATCACAAGCGCTTGCCACTCGTTTCAAGATTCACCCTGAGACAGCCTGGGTCAATTATGTGCGCGTGCATGATGATATCGGCTGGACATTCTCAGATGAAGACGCGGCAATGCTTGGGGTGAGCGGCAACGATCACCGCCACTTTCTCAATGAATTCTATCGAGGAAGATTTCCCGGAAGTTTCGCGCGAGGTCTTCCTTTTCAAGAAAATCCGAAAACGGGCGACTGCCGTATCAGCGGTACATGCTCTTCGCTGGCTGGGCTTGAAAAAGCGATCAAAGAAAAAGATAAGACAGAAATTGAACTTGCCATACGCCGCATCTTATTAATTCATGGGATCATTCTAACTGTTGGCGGGGTTCCACTTCTCTACCTCGGGGATGAAATTGGCTCTTTGAACGATTATTCGTATCGCGATGACCCCGCCCACGAACACGACAGCCGCTGGGTACATCGTCTGCGTGCAGATTGGAAAAAATATGCAAAACGCAACAAACCTAGCTCCATTGAGGGGCGTGTATATCAAGGCTTGCAAGCCCTGGTTACTTTGCGTAAAAAAAACGATGCCTTCACTGGCGGCGAACTCGAAATTATTCCCACCGAAAACGAACATGTCCTTGGCTTCGTGCGAACGCATGCAGGCAAACGCGCAGTCGTTTTCGCCAACTTTTCAGAAAACGAACAAGTCTTATCGAATGATATTTTGAATGCTTTCGGGATCACTCGCGAAAGCATGCCTTTGCACGGTAAACATGAATTCACCGAGAGCTATTATATTTTGAAGCCTTTGGAATTCTCGGCCTTCAAAATATAATATTCATAACTCAACAGAAACTCTAATCCACTCCAGCGGGGCTTATCAATGACCACACCAAGTTAAAGACATTATACTCGTCCGAAAGATCGCTTGAGTGAATTGCATTACGGGAGTAGATCGCGAGAACCGCGCGTACTGCGTAGCGTGCGCTCTCCAGCGCAAATTTGGCGTTAGACGCCTTTGTTGACGCGCCAATTACCGCGCTCTAGCGAAGTACGGACAATCAGTTCATACCGGCTTAAAAGAGTTATAATCTTCTTATAGAAAGCGAGGTCAGAATGGCTGAGAAGACGACTCGACGTAAAGCATTTGAGGACAAGGTTCCTGAGGAAGTCCGTCAGCACGTCCGCGCCGCACGCGACGAACTGCGCGAAAGCATAAAAACTTTCCTGCCACCTGAATTTATGGAACACCGCAAAAAAGCGCGCAAGGAAATGTTGCTGGCGTGGCGAAGCATGATTGACGCCGCGCTCGAACACATGGAAGAAAAAACCGGGAAAGCTTGATCATAAAACCGCTCCGCTGAATCGGCGGGGCGGTTTCCTCTTTTTTGTCAACGCCAGGGGGAGTGACCTCGCGAGAAAAAGACCATCCACACCAAGGTTAGCCCCGAGAGCGCCCAGAAAACATAACCAAGAGCGATGGTTCCTCCAGTATAGAGAAGCACACCCCCAAATAGGAACGCCGCAAAGACGATACTCCCCACCAGACGATTGATGGCGCCCTCCAAATGAAAGATTTGACGATTGACCTGCGGCACATTGACGTTCAATTCGCCGCGCTCCAATCGTGTCAGCACACGACCTGTCTGCGCAGGAAGAGCAAGCAATTCCTTCACCAACTCTCCAATCTGATCCAGCCAAACCTCCCAGTTTGAAATGCCTTCATCGGCCACCAGTTTCTGGGCGTAGGGAGCCATCTGTCTCCAAACATTGAAATTCGGATCAAGCCCCGTGCACATGCCCGAAAGGATGGCAACAGTACGTCCCAATAATAGAAGATTATGCGGCAACTGGAATGGCATTTCATACATCAACTCGCGGAATTGCATCCCAAACTGGCGCATCTCACGATGACGAACATTACGCAACTCGCTCATGGACATTCCCCAAAAGCGATCGAACAACTGCGCCTCCGCCTGTTCCAGCAATTTCAAGTCGGCGCTCGGGAGCAGAACGCCAAGCGTTCGATATGACTCGATGACGCGTGTGGGGTTGCGCGTGCCAATGCCGATGAGCAGATCGCGCAAACCATCACGCAAATCTTCAGGGACACTGCCAACCATGCCAAAATCCACAAATGTCAGCCGCCAGCCTGCCTTTCTTTTTTTTGTGGCGGGTATCGGTGTTACGAATAAATTACCAGGATGCGGATCCGCATGAAAGAAAGCGTCTTCAAAGATTTGTTTGAGGTATGTGTCGGACAAGACTTCAGCCACCTCAGCGCGGTCAATGCCCGCGGCTGTGATTGCATCGTAATCGGTGATCTTGATGGCATAAACATTTTCAAGCACAAGAACACGCTTTGTAGTGATACTCCAAACGACGCGCGGCACGTGGATGCGCCGACGGCCGGCGAAGTTCGCGCTGAACGTTTCGGCGTTTTTGCCCTCAGACAAATAATCAATCTCACGATGAACGGTGGTTTCCAATTCCGCGATCAACGCGCGTACGTCCACGCGCTTACTGATTGGCTTGTAGCGTTCCAGCCACCCGCCAACGCGATGGAGCGCGGAAAAATCCACGTCAATCAACTGATCAATGAACGGACGCTGAACTTTCATCACCACATCACGGAACTGTTCCGCCTCGGGCGCGTCGACTTTCAGGCGGGCGCGGTGAACCTGACCCAGCGAGGCGGCTGCCAATGGATTCGGATCAAAGGTTTCGAAGATTTCATTGAGCGGCGCGCCGAGTTCAGATTCGGCAAGCACACGGATCGCGTCGAAATCCTCGGCTGGGACTTCATCCTGCAAGCCCGAAAGTTCCTCAGTGATCTCGACCGGCAAAACATCGAGTCGCGCGGATAGGAATTGCCCAACCTTGATCATCACCCCGCCCATGCGGATCGCCATCACGCGAAACTGAGAGGCGACCTTCTTGTAACGCGCCGAACGTGTTCGGTCCGTTATCCCGCGCAGACCAATACGCGGCAGAAGGATTTCCCAGAAAACAACATTGACTGTTGCGCGGGCAAAGAATCCCATAATGTGACGATAGCGAGCGCGTAACCTTGATGCCTGCATGGCGACGTGCCTCCCGTAAAATGTATAGAGGGATTGTATCACCAAGAATTTTCAGCGAGTCCACTTAAGGGGGCTTCGTAAAGATAGCACGGAGATTCGATCCCCGTGCGGCGCCGGAGGCGGAAAGGGAGATAAGGCTCCAGAAAACAGAATCGGGCTCGCCCTGAGTGTGAACCGAAGGGTCGGCTGGGAAAGGCCCGGGCTCTCGGACAGCTAGCTGTCCGACTCCAGAGTCAGAGTCGTTTGCTTTGACAAATCCCCGTTGCCCTGCTATACTCCAATCATTGAAGTTGACTTTTATGGCGCTGAGACGCCATTTGTTTGAAAACAATCGCATGTGTGGTAAGAAGCCTCGCGAGCAAGTCAGCGGGGGCTTATTTTTTTAAGTCCTTTACCGCCAATGGCGGATAAAAAAATTTAACAACAAGTGAGGATAAAAATACTGATATGAGTAAGCACGGAAAATTGAAGATCATTCCCCTGGGCGGGCTTGGGGAAGTGGGCAAGAATATGACCGCCTACGAATTCAACCACGAGATACTGATCGTGGATACGGGTATCATGTTCCCAGACAACGATATGCTGGGCATTGATTACATCATCCCCGATTACGAATATCTGCGCGGCAAGGCAGATAAAGTTGTGGGGATTGTCATTACGCACGGACATGAGGATCACATCGGGGCGATCCACCACGTTTTGAAAGATATTCCCGCGCCCGTTTACGCAACGCCCCTGACGCTGGGATTGATCGAGGGCAAGTTGGCGCGCAACAACGCTTTGAACAAAGTTTCTCTAAACAAAGTGGAGGCGGGCGGCTCTGTGGAGGTGGGTCCCTTCAAAGTGGAATTTTTCCACATCTGTCACTCGATCCCGGATGCGGTTGGGTTGGGAATCACAACCCCGGCAGGACTTGTCGTCCACATGAGCGATTTTAAATTCGATCACACGCCTGTGGATGGCTGGCAGACCGACTATGCAAAACTCGCTGACTTCTCACAGCGCGGCGTGGACCTGTTGCTTTCTGACTCAACCAACTCCGAACGCCCCGGCTGGACCCCTTCGGAGATGGTGATTGGGCCCGCGTTCGATAAGGTTTTCATGGAAGCAAAGGGACGCGTGATCGTGGCGACGTTCGCGTCGCTGATCTCGCGCGTTCAACAGGTTGCAGATGCCACTGCGAAGCACGGACGCAGAATGGCGCTGGCAGGTCCGAGCATGATTGATAACGTAAAGATTGCGCGCAGGCTGGGTTATCTGGAAATCCCCGATGAACTGCTTGTTCCCATTGACCAGGCATTGAAGATGCAGGATCACAAAGTGGCGATCATGTGCACCGGCTCACAAGGCGAACCTTCATCCATTGTGGGACGCTTATCCGCAGGGACGAATCGCCAGTTCGGTTTGAAAGAGGGCGATACGGTCGTGCTATCCTCCCATCCAATCCCTGGAAACGAAGAGACGATCAGCAAGACGATCAACCGCCTGTTGCGGCGCGGCGCGAATGTGATCTACGACGCGATTGCGCCCGTGCATGTTTCAGGTCACGCCTCGCAGGAGGAACAGAAACTTCTCTTCAGTCTGGTCCAGCCGAAACACTTCATGCCCATTCACGGCGAATTGCGGCAATTGAAACGACACGCAAAACTTGCTGTTGAAGTCGGCATCCCCGAAGAGGATGTGATCGTGGTTGAAAACGGCCAGATCGTTGAACTCTCAGGCGGCAGGATCAAACTCGGTGAGCGCATCCCCGGCGGATACGTTTTCGTGGACGGAGAATCCATCGGCGACGTGGATCACGACATCATGCGCGAACGCGGCAAACTCGCGCGCAACGGCATCTTCCTGATTGACATCAGCGTGGACAAGTTGAACGGGCGTTTATTGCACGAGCCGGAGATCATCACACGCGGCTTTGTCTCCCCTGAGGACGCCGAGGCATTGATGCCCGAAGTCCGCAAACACATCATGGATGTTGTCAATGACGGCGGATGGGAAAGCGAAAAAGACATCGCCAACGCAGTTAAAACATATCTCTACGAAGAGACCAAACGCAGGCCAATGGTACTTGTGACATTGAGCGGCGCGTAGCAAATCAGAAGTCGCCGTGACCCGTCCCCCCTCCTGCCTCCTCACAGGGGTAGGTATATTGAAAAAACTCTGATGCAGAG
>CAZIYY010000076.1:0-22184 GCA_964543585.1 uncultured Anaerolinea sp.
CCCGTTTTTTGCAAAGATTTTCTATCTCACTCCACGCTTAAGTGGGGTGCTACCTACAACACAGTGCGGAATCAAAGTTTAGATTAAGTTTGTCCATTGAGAAGGCAATTCCAATGGAATTGAAGTTACCTGTTGAAATCGCAGAAGATTATTCAAGCGGCAGTCAGCGAATCCGCGTGATGACAGAATAATGGGTCAATCGTTCGCGGGTGATGTCCGCCCGTGGGTAAACCCAGCGGGCTCAGGGCTAAAGGACGGTAAACCGCCCTCGCATATCCCAGCCCCAGCGGGGCCTCAATTACCATGATTCAGGTTTGTAAAACTCACCTCGGTTATCTCTCATTACGGGTGGAAATTGGCTTTTTCCCAGAACACCCTTGCGAATCTTTTTTGCAAATAGCACATGAGGTAATAGTGCAACGCTTGGATTTTTATGTGGGTTAAGCAAACCAACAGGCTTGCCAAGTTCCTGTGTGACAATTTGAATAGGAGTCAGTAGATCTGAATCGTTTGAAACGACGACGGCAAGTTCAAAGTCGTTTTTGAATCCGTCAGCGACCAAATGTGTCGCGAGATTCACGTCCGAGCCTTTTTCTTCTGTCTTGATGACTTTGACATAACCAGTCCCTATCGGTGAACTTGGCATTCTGACTTCATGGCTGAGAAATGTGCCGTAGATAATTTCGAGATTGGGAATTGTTTCCAAAGCACGCAGAAAAGTCTTTTGGCGTTGTGGCTGGTCAGGGTCATTGGGTCGCGGTGAAACAATCGCTGTAAAATATTTGATCTTATGAATCGTGTCTTTGGGTAGGAGCAAACGACACATCTCTGCTGGATTGAGCCAATGATATGGTGTCCCTTTGATACATCCGTAGTACAAATTGAAACCATCAATGTAAACGTTTGTTTTCAAGTTTCCCTTTCCTATAAACACAGAAGCCGCCCGTGGGCGGCTTCGTACCAGGTTCGCCGAAGCTACTGCTGGGGGATATGCTGTTATTATCGCCATTTTTGGCGTTTCTGTCAACCAGTAATTGACTAAAATCGTGCAAGAATCTCATATGTAATCTGCAACTCTTCGCCCGCATAATCCAGCACAAATGAGGAGAGAAAAATGACAAAGTATATTTGCACCACCTGCGGCGTTCAATTCGGAGAAACCGACACGCCACTCAGGGTGACACATGGTTTATATCGTCGAATTTAGGTACTCCCAGGATCAGGGATGATACACGATCTTCCAAAGGTGCACCTCTCCATTGGCGCCGCCGGTGGCGAGCAGTACGCCATCGGGTGAAAGCGCCAAAGCACTAATCCCGCCCGGGGAGGTGAATTCGAACAGGGTCTGGTAATTGGTGGTGCCGTAGAAACGTAACGTCCCACCGCGAGACGCAGCGATCAAGGATGAACCATCTGTAGAGAACGCCACATTCTCAACGATATCAGTAAAGCCCGCGAGCTTCTGAATCAGTCTCCCTGTGGCCAGGTCCCACAGCCACACCCCTCCTTCCGTGCATTCCGCGTTCACGACGGTCTCACAGGTCGCCGTTGCCACAGTGGAACCATCGGGTGATATGGCGGCCTTTGAAACCTGATGGGCATGGTTGAGGGTGAAGATGGGAGTGCCATCGCTCGTTCTCCACACTTGAACGTTGCGCGAAGTCCCGCCGCCGACCAGCCGTTTGCCGTCTGGCGAGTAAGCCATGGCTGTGATGTTCAAATACTCAGGGAATTTCAACAGAGGTTTCCACGAGTCCACCGAAAAGGTCCAGATGGCGGCGTTCTGCACCTGGTTCTGCGGCTCATCGACTCCTCCCACAGCCAGACTCTGACCATCAGGCGAAAAGCTTACGCTCACAACCTCAGCGGGGAAATTCAGGACCTTCAGGATGTCTCCATTGCGCCAGTCCCGGACTTGCGCTGTCCCATCACTTGAGACCGATGCGAGCATCTTGCCATCGGGTGAGAATGCCACGCCCCAGACGATGCCACTGTGCCCACCCAATGTGCCGATGGACTGTCCGCTCGCCACGTCCCATATATGGATGGCAAAGTCATCGGTGTTGCCCCCTGCCGCGGCGAGGGTCGTGCCATCCGGTGTGAAAGCCAGGCTGCGCACAGCATCCCCCAACTCAAAGCTCTCGAAAATCTCGAGCATATAAATCGTATCGGCTCTGATCGAAATGAGTGTGGGAGTTGCAAGGAGCGGGACAAGTGTCGGTGAAACGGATGTCTGCGTGGCGGTCGGCGGAGAAGAGGTGGGGGTAGACAATACTTCAACTGAAAAGCTGCAGGCGCTAAGCAACAGTGCGCTCAACACGAAAACAATAATCAATGGTAACCATGTGCGTTGTTTCATTAAATTCTCTCTTTCCGCCGTCGCTAATAGGATGGAGTCCGACGATTGATCATCCTTTATTGGAATCCTCGTTTGGATTTCAAATAGGGAATTATTATAAAACGTTTGCCGCAGGTTCCTTGTTCCCTTATCGATATGAATAAACTTTTACGATTCACAAGTCATTGAGCAAAAAATCCCCGCCTCCCACCACCCCCTCCGTAATCACCTTCATCGCCTCTGACTTCGCAGGCGACAACTCATCCAACCCAAAAGACTTCAACCGCGTCTGCGTGGTGCGGACGGACGGCTCAAGAAAATCCCCAAACGGCAATGACGTTCTGAACAATTGGTAATACAGGAACCTGCGCGCGTTGCTTTTGAACTCAGCGGGAATTTCAATTGTTTCAGCCGCAAGAAATTCTTCCATCTTTCTTTGTTGCTCATCCACCGACTGCGGAAAGAACACCGTGGGGTATTGCGTGAAGCGCGCCTTGCCCGCGCACAGCACGGGCTTGTCCATCAGTGAAGCCTCCAGCCCGATGGTCGAGTTATAGACCATCACGAACTTGGATTTCTGGACCAACTCATACGAACTCAAAGTTTCCCTCGGCGCGATGAACACGACGTTCTCCAGTTTATTCACGCCCTTCTCCTCGACCCAGCCCTGCACGGTCTCGCGGCTTTCCTTGCGCGTGCGCGTCTCATCCGGGTGGGCGCGGATGACGAATAACGTTTCGGGGTGCGACTTGATCATCTCCAAAACAAAATCAAGCCACGCGAACATATCCGTAAAAACAGTGTTGGCGTGCGGCTGGCTCGTGTCGAAAATGACGTTGGTAAACACAGGCACGATCTGCTTGAAGCGCGCGGCTTTCTTCAAAAAAGATTCGTCAGCATCCAGTCCCTTCATGTCCGCCCAAAGCTTAATGCCTGCCATCGTGAAGTCGCCCTGAAAACGTTTCGCAAGATACGCGTCCAGTTTTGCGTTTTGTTCATCGTTCAACTCAAACTCATCCGGGATGCGTATCGGATACGCGGTCGCTTCGCCATCGGTGAAGAACGCGGACGCGGGTTGCAGTCCCACTTCATGTGTGATCACGCGGATGCCGCGCCTCTGAGCCACGTAGCGAGCGGTCGCTTCGGGGAAGAACTGTCCATTGAACACGATGACGGCGCGCGGACTCGTTTCATCCAGAAATTCCGAAAACTTCTGCGCGATATTCCACGCCGATAAAACATATTCCCTGAATAGATAACGCGTCGCTTCATCATCCTGAAGATGATGGACTCTCAGGATCCATCTCAACCCGGGCAGGCACAACGCGCCGAGTGGAATGTTTTGCCATTCGAAAGCCATGAGGCCTTGCAAAGCGAGATTCTGGATAGCAGTTACTAGTTGCGTGTCGCGTTGATAATCAAACCATCTTACATGGCTCTGGAGTCCAGAAGCTTGCTTCTGGACATTGGACGGCAAGCCGTCGGACTCCAGAGTTTTTACACCCGCATACAAAGTTTGCGATTGATAAATGCAGGACTTGCACGGCATCTCTTTATGGACGTTATCGCGATTTGTCCCGAGCACACAATGACTCATGCCCGAATGACATGCGAAATAAACAACAGGGATTCCCTGTAACCGAAATGCCCAGGACGCCAGCAAATGGAATCCGCTATTCCATGAGAGATCGTCAATGCCTGTGGAGGCTTTGAAGAAGATAATCGGCGCGCCCGAAGGAGCAGGCGAGTTACGAATTACTAGTTGCGCCATACGGGCAATCTTCAAATTATTGAGCCTGCGGACGAGTCCGCGTTTGAGGCGTTGGGTGAAAAAATCTTTACTCATCAAGGAAATTATCGCTTCGATTATGCCCGGATCGCAAGCGCGCTGAGTTGATCGTAATACGGCTGGCACTCAGCCAACAAAGGCTCGAGAGATTTCGGGAAAGGCGCGGACTTTGGAACATAAGCCCCAAAGCCCGTGGATTGATGAACAGAGAGATACCAATACTTCGCCCACAACCCATCTTCCGGGCGGGCGCCAGCCTCCCATTGCAACATGCGGTCCTGAAACGGGATGCCGATGCGCTCGCATAACTCGCCAAGAACTTTTTTGGGGTTCAGCAAAATCTGTCTGGCATCCAGCACAGGCGGGTTTTGTGCGCGGGATTGAAGATAACGAAACAGTTCCAAATGCTGGGCATATCCGACATCCTGAAGCGAAGGCGTTTCCACCCAGGCGGCATAACTCGGAAGCATTTCAAAAGGATCCCGCGTGAGCAAAACATTGACCGTCCGATCGAGAAAACCCCAATCCAGGTTGTTCAAATGATGGGTCATATGTTTGAAGAACACCACAGGCGAATCATGGTGTCCCAAAATCAAATTATCCACAACTTTCTGCCCGTCATTCTCCATCGTCGCTATCACTTCCTCCGCGCCGGGGTGATAGCGGCGCGCAGGCGTTTTGGATAGATAATGCGCGTATAGCGGCTCATCGAACACGCTGGTGTCGGTGCGCTGCGCAAAGGAATACATCAACGCCGTCGAGAGATTGCGGGGCCCGCTCCACAGGCAGATGCAAATGACGTTTTTATTCATGACTTAATTCGCATTCTTCGCGGCGAGAACTGCTTTGCGGACTTCCTGATGGTACAGGTCTGTCAATTTCTCCGTCATTGCTCCCGGCTTCCCGTCGCCGATCACGCGTCCATCCACCTTGACGACGGGGGTCAGCCCGCCGAACGTCCCGGTGACGAATGCCTCGTCCGCGCCGTATACATCGAACAGGGAAAAGTTCTTCTGGCGGCACGGAATGCCATTCTCATCCGAGACCTTGATGACCTTGCCCCTGGTGATTCCGTTCATGCAATATTGCCCCGTGGAGGTCCACACCTCGCCGTCCTTCACCATGAAAAAGTTGGTGGCGTTGCATGTGGCGACAAAGCCGTGAATGTCGAGCATGAGCGCCTCGTCCGCGCCTGCTTCGATGGCTTGCACCAACGCCATCACCTCGTGCAGTTTGCTGTGACAATTCAGCCGCGGGTCGAGATAGTCCGGTGAGCCGCGGCGGATGGCGCTCGTGAACAGGGTCACGCCGCGGCTGCGCGTCTCCGGGCTGGCAAGTTTATATTCGGGGATGATGACCAGGTTAGGTCCGCTCAGGAGCAGGCGCGGGTCTTGCGAGGGGGTCTTCTTTGTTCCGCGCGTCAGCATAAAACGGACGTGAACGTTATCGCGCATGTCATTGGCGCGCAGCGTTTCCCAGAGTTTGTCGGTCAATTCCTCGCGGGTCATGTTCATCTTCATCCCGACCGTGGCGGCAGCCTGCCACAGGCGGTCGAGATGCTCGTCGAGGAAGACCAGCACGTCGTCATGCAGGCGAAGCGCCTCCCAAATCCCATCGCCCACTAGATAGCCGCTGTCAAACACGGATATCTTTGCTTCGTCGCGGGGGAAAAGTTCCCCATTAACATAGATCAATATGCGATCATTACGGTCATCCTGCACTGCATTATGGGTTCCATGCACAGCCATTGTCTGCTCCTCTGATGATTCCCGATTCCGGTCCTCACCAATCATTATCCTTTTCGTAACCTAACCTCACCAGCAAATCTCCCGCCATGTCCTTGAACAGTTGCCTGTTTTCCTCGGTGAAATGCTCGTGCCAGGCACCCGTCTTTCCCGAACGGAACGTACGCGATTTCGAAGGTTGGATGGCATCAACCAAAATTTTCATCGCTCTCGCGCGCGGTGTGGGAATTTTATAGCCCGTCTTCTCCACTTCATCGAGCATGGCATTGAGAGTCACCTCGCGGTTGTTGACTAAATCTTCAAAGCGGATGCGCATCACATGCGATTGCTCCAGCCACTGGAAGACGTCCTCATACCTCTGCCGAACGCCGACCATGTATATGCCATCCTGATCAATGCCAGTGATCGCCACCTTGAGCCGCGCGCCGACATCGGGCAGTGAATTGTAATAAGTGTGCATCCCGTGCTCTTCATGCATGTCGGTGGCGAAGAACACCTGTGAGACGAGCAGGTCGCGCGGGTCGCGGTAGATAAAGTAATTCACTCGATTCGGCTGGCACAAAAACGAGACATTTTCAGGCGAAGCCTCAACGTAGCCCCAACCGATCACTCCGTGAGGAATATTCTCCAATTCTCCAATGATTTCCTCTTCCCTCTTTCTTCTCCCCTCTTTCGTGATCGTGCGGATTGGTTCTCGCCCCACGTACTTATACGGAGCAACGCGGCATATCCCTGCCAACACTTGCAACAACAAATGCGACCCGCTCTTTGGCTTGGAGTTGCCGAAGAGCGGCGGTGCGTCGTGAAAATAAAACCGCTTCCAGCGTGCCATTGCCTGCAGGGTTTTCCCCGCAGGGCGAATTGCGCGGCGGATATTTTGCACCAATCCCATTGAACGTCCGTTACCTATCACGCATTACGCAGACAACGGAACACGCGAGATGTACATAACAGAACACGCAATAATCAGTCCTCCGCCACCATGCGGCGCAGCTTCTTCATCGAAGGCACCTCGCTTGCGTATACCTTCTTTACGCCGTCGCCCAGCGCAGCCTCGGTCACCCGGATATATTTCACGAGTCGTTCGAAGCCAATTGGCTCCACCGATGCAGCCTGGTCGCTGCCCCACATGGCGCGGTCCAGCGTGAGGTGGCGTTCCACAATGCACGCGCCAAATGCAACAGCGATGGCGGTTGGCACGAGTCCCACTTCGTGGCCTGAATATCCGATTGGAATATTCATAAATTCATTTCGCAGAGTCTGGATCATCCTGAGGTTTAACTCTTCAGGCTCACAGGGATAGGTGCTGGTGCAGTGCATCAGCAGTAGATTTTCCTCCCCTGCAATCGCAATTCCCATTTTGATCTGATCCATCGTGGACATGCCCGAAGAGAGGATCAAAGGTTTGCCGGATGCCCGGGCTTTGCGGATCAGGTTGAAGTCCGTGAGCGAGGCGGAGGGGATTTTATACGCAGGTGTGTCAAACTTCTCCATAAAGTCCACCGAAGGCTCATCCCACACCGAGACCATCCACGCGATGCCTTTTTGTTTGCAGTATGAATCAATCTCACGATACTGTTCTTCGTTGAACTCCACTTTATAACGATACTCGAGATAGGTAATGTAGCCCCAGGGCGTCTCGCGCATTTGCTGTTGCTGTTCGTGCGGCGTGGCAACGTCGGGCGTGCGCTTCTGGAACTTTACCGCCTCCGCGCCCGCATGAACCGCCGCATCGATCATGCGCTTCGCGATACCCAGATCGCCGTTATGATTAATCCCAATCTCCGCGATGACATATGACGGATGTCCATCGCCCACCATGCGCTTCCCAATTTTTACTTCACGGGCCATTATGTTTTTTCCTTTAGACCTCTTGCGAAAGTCTCTCTGCCACAGAGAAGATGAGTTTTTCTCAGAGGTCCATGTGAACTGAGATAAAAATAAACTCTTTGAACCCCCTGGAAAAGTCCAAGAGCAAACCACTGAGACACGGAAACACGGAGAAAACCAATTAAAACTCCGTGTCTTCGTGGTTCAAATCTTTGGAAATTCCAACTCGTTCAATTTTCATCCTTCGGGGTGAACTTCGTTCATGGATATCCTGTGGCTAGGCAACGGATTACTGATGCAAGAGGCCATTTGATTGTTTTCGGAAACGAAAAATTACTTTTTGTTTATTTCCCTGTTTATGCGATTTCCATAAATGGAAAAAGCGATTGCCAGGAAAATACAGCCAACCCCAATAGACACGAGCACAAGCCCTGAACTGCCAATCAAAAGTCCGCCGACAACCCCGGCAACTCCCATGAAACTCATCGCAACGGCTGATTGTTTGTAGACCCTGCTCATATTGCGGGCTGATTGTTTGTTCATGAAATGAATGTCATAAAGTTCATTGACTTCGGCCTGATGATGTTTGCATCCTATGCCATGCCCGAGGTCAACCGCGCAGTCGACACACAGGCCCTTCTGGCAGTATTTGCATATTCCAACCGCCGACACTTGTGGGTGATAAAAACAATTCAACTCATTCTCCTTATTATGAAATCTTTCCCAAAACCAGGTCACACAACTCTCTCAATGCGCCATGTCCGCCCGCTTTCGCAAGAACATGATCCGCGGCGCGGATCACTTCAGGATACGCATCCGCAACCGCCACCGACCAGCCTGCGATCTCAAAGCATGGCAGGTCATTTAGATCGTTGCCGACATAAACGACATTCCCAGCCTTGATGTTTTTCCGCGCAAGGATTTCCCGCAAGGCGCGCCCTTTTTCCTGAATCCCAACTCCGTGAATTGCCTCCACTCCCATCTTTTGTGCACGCGCCGCCACAACCGCATTTGGCTCCGAGGAAAGGATTATCACCTCGATTCCCATCCCGCTCAACTCCTTGATCCGGATGCTGTCACTGCGATACGCGGCGACTGACTCCCGGCTATCCTCGTCCGTCCAGACGCGGTTATCGGTGATGACGCCGTCGAAATCGCAGACGATCAGTTCGACCTTTTTGGGCATCGGGCGGCGCGGTCTTTTATCGGGTGTCACCATCTCCAGCCCGCTGTAAACAAGCGCTTCATACTTGGCCCAGTCTGCGGGCGAATCAATATCCACTGTATAACGCGCATCGATCACGTGTGGATACACCGCGCTGCCGGTCAACGAATGTTTCCTGGTAATGGTGGATGTGCGGATTGCATCAACATGCCCCGTCTGCCAGTAAACAGGCGGCATGATCTGGCGCGGCGCATTGTACGGTTCGCTGACTCCTTCCACTTCGAGCAGTGGTTTCATCGGTCTGTCGTAACCGTTGAAGCGCCACATCTTATGCGGGTTTTGAGCGGCGGGCACAACGCCGCGTACGCAATCCGCATCCGAATGTTCAACCAGGATTTTGACCGCGCCATCCACGCAATCCTTCGGGCGGATCGGTGAAGTGGGGCGCAATTGTATAACGATATCGGGTTTATAACTTTCGATGTCTTCGAGCCATTTCAAGGCATGTTCAAAAACAGGCAGGTCAACGGTGCGATCTTGCGCGAGTTCATGCGGGCGCATGAAGGGAGTCTCCGCGCCATATTCACGCGCGACCGCCGCGATCTCTTCATCATCTGTTGAGACGACGACGCGGCTCACCGAGTGCGCCTGCAAGCCAGCCGCGATGCTCCACGCGATCAGCGGGTAGCCAGCAAAACTGCGGATGTTCTTGCGCGGGATTCCTTTCGAGCCGCCGCGCGCCGGAATGAGGGCAAGTATCTGGGTCATTATTCCTCTCCCATAAACACTCTTTGTGTTCCAAATTTGACGATCAATTTACTGTCCATGGTTAACATTCGGTAATTTGCCTGTGAGACAGGGTCATCATACTTGTGAGTATCAAACAGCACCAGCGTTGCCTCCCCGTTGCGAATTTGCTCGTTGATCAGCAGGTAGTATTTCAGGTACCGTTCTTCCTCACTACCCAAGGATACGATAAAACTCGGCCGTCCTGTACCGCTGTAAATGGACGGAGGGCTATCGGTGTAAATCTTAACTTCCTCAGGGATTCCATCAATGAACCTGATTACAGAAGACTCGCGAATTCGACTGTTGGCGTAACCCTGGCCGTCCTCACGCATGGGCAAAACCGTTCGATAAAAATCCTGGACCCAGACGCCCATTATCAAAACCACGGCAATCCCGACAACCTGCCGAAGCGGCCGTTTATCCAGGCGCCAAGCCCACAAGCCAGCGGCGACAAGTATGATCAAGAGCGAAAGGTAGAGCGGGGCGAGAATACGATCCTGCAATTTTGTCGTGGGATCGAACAATGTGATCGAGATCAAAACGGAAACAGGATAGATGCAGGCGTAGATTGCAGTAGTGAATACGATTGCATCCAGTCCGGATTCAAGGGATCGCATCTTGAATATCCGTATTCCTTTTGCCGCCGTCCAAACGAACAGACCCGGTCCAAGAATTGCCAGAAGCAACAAGCCCGGCAATGAAAATACTGCTTGATCGGCTTTCACTCCATTCATGGGAAACAACCAACGGGATAAATTCGCGATTCCCAAAAGTAGAGTTTCCATTGTGACCAGGTGCCAACCCGGACCTCGGTCAGCCACTAATCCCGTGAGTCTTACATTGTATATCAACCAGATGAGTGGCAGGGGGATGCCTCCCATCAGGAAAATGCCCAGGCTGGTCGCCCTGGAGCGCCAGGTATCTTCAAGCAAAAAAAGAGCAATGGCAAGCGCGCCAAACAAAGCCAGACCTACATAGCGGTCGAGGATGGACATGCCAACTACGATCCCCAGCGCAAAAAGCAATATCTTCTTTCTGCCGTTCATGAAATAAAATGCGAGGGTCAAAAAGCCCAGCAGACAAAAGAAAAGAAAAAGAGGCTCGCTAATAGCGTATGAGTGAACCCGAAAAAGTGAACCGTTGACGGCAAATAGCAGAGCCAGTAACAAGCCCGCATACCAATCATTGAAAATCTTCCATCCGAGCATGCCGATCAACAGAATGTTTATGCCAAAGAACAGGATGTTCACCGCCCGCGCGCCGGGCGAAGGGTCAATGCCAAACAACCCAACAAAAGCCAGCGTCAGGGAAAATAAAGGGGGATAATGGGTGATAGGCTGCAATTCGCTTGCCAGCCAAATCTGACTGTACCCTGTGCCACGGAGAAGCGACCTTGCCCCGGCGATATAGGCAATCGAGTCGTTGATTAATCCTGCCCCATAGGGCGTGCTGGTTTTCAGAAGATACATGGATGCCAGGACAATGAATCCCAGGATGAAATAAGGAATGTACTGAGATGTCCATGTAGAGAGATTCGATGTTTTCATTACTCATCTTGTCGGGAATTAAAGCTGTTCTACCACGCCGTCCAGCCGCCATCCACTACGACGTTATTACCTGTCATGTAGGAGGACGCGTCGGATGCAAGGAACAACAGCGCCCCGTTCATTTCATCCTTCCTTGCCATGCGCCCTAAAATAGTCTTCGCAGAATAGTTTTTCACGAAATAATCTTCGTGGTTGTTGAATACGCCGCCGGGGGTGAGCGCATTGACGCGCATCTCAGTCCCAGTATAATACGCGGCGAGGTATTTGGTAAAACCCATCACACCTGCTTTCGTCACTGTGTAATAGACAGGTTTATATGCCACGCGCCCGCCGTCTTTGATGTAAATGCGCTGGTCGGGACCGCTCAATCCATAGGTCGAGCAGATGTTGATGATACTACCCTTTTTCCCCTGTTCGATCATTGGCTTGACACAGGCTTGCGTGACTAGAAACATCCCAGTGAGATTCACATTCAACGCGGCGTTCCACTGGTCAAGCGGATAATCTTCGAATGCGCCGGGAGCGATTCCCTTTTTCAGCGCGTCGGGATCAAACTTCGGATCCAACGCCGCGCTGTTGACGAGGATATCAAGCCGCCCAAAAGCGGATAATACTTTTTCGACCATTGAATTAACGGAATCAGGCTGGGTGATGTCGGCGGGAACGGCTTGGGCTTTGTATCCGCTTTTCGTGAGCGTATCAGCCATCCCTTGCGAAGCGGAGGCGTTCAAGTCTACAACCGCGACTGCCGCGCCCGCTTCCGCGAGAGTCCTGCAAAACTCCGCGCCGAGCAATCCCAAGCCGCCTGTCACCACTGCCACGCGTCCGCTTAGACCGAATTTTTCCTGGATCGTCATTGTTCTCCTTGTGGCGCAAAATGGCATTTTGCGTTACGCGTTAAGGCGCGCCAGTATAAATTGAATCACCCGCAGACTTGTGCGCGAGATGCAAACCTTCTGTCAGCACAGGCACATCCTCAGGGGCATTATCGCCGCCGTCAAAGAGCGCAAGCGCCGCTTTGCCTGCATTGATCTCATCCTGCATGGTCGCCACGCCATCATCGAAACCTGCGCGCGCCTGCGCGGTTGCCGAGTCGAAACGATCGGGCAGGACGTAACTGCCGCGCCCGGTGTAAAGATAAACCGCGCCAGGCTCGTTGCTATAGATCATCACGTCTTTGGGCAGTCCGCGCAGGTATGCCATCGCCTCCGAATCGTACCATTGAAAGGAGGCATACCCGACCCCGCCCTTCGCCCATTCGTTGACTGTGATCAATTGCTTGTAAAATGAAAAGCCGAGCAATACAACTGTCATTACGATCACAACTACGCGGCGTTTACTGCGAAGCCAGATGCCAAGGTATACCAGCAGGATCAGCAGGCAAACGAACACAGGCGAAAGAATGCGGAGTTTGAATTTGGTCGCGGCATCGAAGAGGGTCATGGAGGCGGCGATGGAGGCAAGATATGCAAAGAGGTACAAGCCGGTGGTGAAGGGGATGATCTCCCTTGAACCCGCATCCATTTTTTCCTGGGCGGGCGGCTGAGGCTTCGATAAATATCCCCGCGCCTTTACAAAAATCCAAACCAACACAGCGCCGAGGAGGATGACCGCCATCCCCTCCACGATAATGGTCTGTTTGATCATCTCCCTGCGCCATGCCTCAACGGGGATCATAAACCCTGTAAATACGCGCAGACCCATGTGTATATTTTCAAAAGTAATGGGATGCCAGGCAAGGACGCGGTTCGTCGCGTTCCCTGCCGCGAGTCTGTTGCGGATTCCCCAGCCGAGCGCCCACGGCAGGAAAGCCGCGAGAAAAATGCCAACGCCGGTGAGTCTCTTTCGCCAACCATCATGCAAGATAAAAAGCGCGGCAACAAAAGTTGCAACCAGCGCGAGGCCCGCGTAACGAGTCAGATATGCCATGCCGACAAATGTCCCGCACAGGACGATCCATAACCAATGATTGTGACGTTCGAAATAAAGGTCGAACATCCAGATCGAGAGCAGCGAAAGGAAGATGAACAGCGGTTCGCTCATGGCAACGGCATGCACCTGCAATATCTCGCCGTTCAAAACGAACAATGCGGCAAGCACAAGCCCTGCGGTCAATGAGGGTGTCATGCGCCAGGCAAGGATGCCGAGCAGGCCCGCGTTCAAGCCAAACAGCAACGCGTTGACCAAACGCGCGCCGCGCAGTGGGTCAAGCCCAAATAAACCGAAGAATGCAAGGACAGATGAAAATGCGGGAGGGAAGTGCGTGACGGGTTGATTGGATGCCAGCCACTCTTCGCGATAGCCTTGCCCAGCCAGCATACTGCGCGCGCCCGCGATATAGGCGATGGAGTCATCGGAAAGCCCAAGCCCTTCGGGAGTCGCCCTGAGGATGAGGAGGGTCCCGATGACGCCGAGCAGGAGCAGGCTTATGAAAGAAGCGAGGCGGAGTGACGCGCGAAAGTCCATAAAGGCAAAAGTGGCAGGGTCGGGTCCCTTCGTCGTTGCTTAGGATGCGCCCGTCCCTGCCACTATATACCACATATTATCGCCTCTTGCTTAGCTGTGGTTCAGGTATCCCTGCTCTTCCAGATACTTGATGATGATGTAGGCATTCTCTTCGGGTGACGAACCATAACCTTTGAGTGTGATCTCAGGATCAATCGGCGGCTCATAGGGATCATCCACGCCTGTGAAGCCCATGGGCTTGCCTTCTTCCATTGCTTGGCGGGCTTTCGCATACAAGCCTTTCACATCACGTTCTTCGCAGACTTCAATGGGCGTATCCATGAAGGCCATGATGAAGTTCTCGCCCACCATCTTGCGGGCTTCCTCACGCGCCGAGCGATACGGACTGATGGCCGCACAGATCACCGCGCCGCCGGCCTGGGTGATTTCGCCTGCTACAAATCCGATGCGCAGGATGTTGATGTCGCGGTCTTCACGGTTGAAGCCGAGTCCTTTTGAGAGATGTGTGCGGACAACATCACCATCCAGGATGGCGATTTCACGTCCGCGTTCAAGCATGAGAGAAGTTAGCACTTGCGTGGTCGCGCTCTTACCAGACCCGCTCAAGCCGGTGAACCAGATGCAGAATCCCTGTTTGTTACGCGCCGGATACATCTCGCGCAAGATTTCTGCAGTCTCGGGGCGGGTGAACCATTCAGGCAAAAGTTTGCCCTTGGCGAGATAATCATCACGCACTTGTGTGCCTGAGATATTGAGAGTCTTCGCGCCCTTCGGCACATCCTTCTCTTCCACATAACGCTCTTCATCGGGAAGGTAAACGAGCATTTCAAAAGGAATCATCTTGACGCCCAGTTCGGACTCGTATTTCTTCATCAGTTCCTGCGCGTCATACGGACCGTAGAACGGTTTGCCCGTGGAATCATTTCCGGGACCTGCGTGATCGCGTCCTACAATGAAGTGATTAACCCCGTGGTTGCGGCGGATGATAGCGTGAAGCAGCGCTTCTTTCGGTCCAGCCATGCGCATGGCAAGCGGGAGCAGGCTTAGCAAGGTGTCTTTCTTGTCATAATAATTATCCGCCAGCGCTTTGTACGTACGAACGCGGGTGTAGTGATCCACATCGCCGGGCTTGGTCATGCCAACCACGGGATGAATGATGAGCGAGCCTTTCACCTCTGCGGCGGCGCGCTTGGTGAGTTCTTCATGAATTCGGTGCAGGGGGTTGCGCGTCTGGAATGCGACGACATTGTCATGCCCCATCTTCTCTAGCATCTCGCGCACCTGGGCCGGTGTGCGGCGCAGTTCCACAAAGTCATGATACTTAGGGAGGTTCAAAACCTTGATTGAACCGGAGATGCAGACCTTGCCCCAGCGTTCCATTTCTGAAACCATCGGGTGGCGGGGATCGGTGGAGCCATAAGCCAGCGCGGCTTCGGTGCTGAGATCCCAGTGATAAACCTCGTCGAGGTTCATGATGGCGATTGTGTCGTTATTGGAATTACGCAGGACAAGGTCCTCGCCGACGGTCGGCAGTTCCTTGGGATCAGCCGTCAGCGTGATGGGAAGCGGGAATAGGGTCCCATCCGCAAGCCGCATTTCCCGCAGGACGCGGACGTAATCGGCTTTGCCCATGAAAGTCGTCAGGGGCGAGAAACCACCGGTAGCCAACAGTTCAAGATCACAAAGATTACGCATGGTGATCTTGATGGACGACAATTGGGCGGAGTAGGCGAGTAGTTCCTCGCGCTCCTTTTCATCCACTACGAGATTCACCAGATTTCCCCCGTAGGGGGTGATGAGTTTTGCTTTCGACATATTTACTCCTTGATAATATATGCAGTAAGGATCAAACCATTACTGCGATTTTTCAGGCAAACCGCCATTATAGTGCAATTTGCTCTATAATTCAGACGCTGAATTTTAGACTTTGGTTACACTACTGAAATTAACATGAACCCCTTCGCCATCCACTAACTCCTCTCCAGCCTTCTTGTATGAGGCTATTTTACTTGCAAACGGGTATGTCAAAGCCGTAACCATGACGGGTAAATGTGAAAAATATTACATTTTTTGACCACGAATCTGACGGCAATTTTGTGGAGGATTTCGCAAATATTTTGTAGGAGAGGTGGTTATCAAATCCGCCAATGATGAAACTCAATTACTGAGACAATAAAGGGAACTGATCGCTTCATTGACCAGGCGGGATAACCCCTGCATTGTGCCGATAATTTGACAGGCTTGCAGGGAAACATAGGGGTCGGCAGTAACAACGGGCGCCAATTCAGTCAGGCGATCAACGTCTCCAGCCTGGGCGTGGGCTTGAAGGAAAGGCATCCATTCGATGGCATCTTGCGGCGTCAACCCTTTATCGAAAGCCTGCTTCCCAAGGCTTATGACTTCACCCCAATCGCCGCGTTGACGCGCCAGATCGGCTTTTTCGTAGTAATAGCACCAGCCGCGCGGCGGCTCGGGTCCGAAAACAGCTGTCGGCGGGGCGTGAGACGTTTCATCCGCAAGCACATGTTCCATCTCGGAATATGCGCCGATCACATGAATGGAATCCAATTCGTTTCGGGAGTATTCGGGCTGGCTGCCATCAATGACATGAACGCACGAGTTTAGCGAAGGCTGCGTGAGTATCAGGATGTTGCGATAATTTTTATAGGTAACGATATTTTTCCGCTTGTCATATTCCTGTCTTTGCCTCGTCAAGACCTTGATCACTGTCTCCTCATTTAATACCGCCGCGTATAAGCCAGGCTGGATACTTTCAGGATTTTGCCTCTCAGGGTAGTAAATCAAACTTGCAGGTCCCCAGACAAAATAATCCTCCTCAATTGCGCCTGCGTGATAGTTTGCGATCAATGTGGTATTTTTCGCAAACTGGGGAACGCGCCATGAGACCTGCCACCAAAACATTTTTTGTATGGAGGTATCCTGCGCATATTTGACCGAATTCGCATGATGGGTGAGCATGGATATAAGGAGGAGTCCTGCCGTGATCGCGTTGCGCAAGACGCGGCTGTTTATGGAGACCAGCAATGCAACAATGAATATTGACACGCCCACCGAGCTGATCAGCGAATAACGCGAGAAGGATGGAAATGCCACTTCACGATTAGCCATTGCAATGGGAATCAACCCGGCAATTGCAGTTAACAATCCCAACCACGAGGCTTCGCGGGTCGTATCAAAAGGATGCGATTCTTCCTGCGAATCCTCGCTCTTCAATTTAGTGATAATGAATAATATCAATCCGACCGTGATGATCGCCAATAAACCGCCCCAACGTTGGATATAACCCGTTAACTGGGAGAGCGGAATTGCCCATGCCGAGAGCGTCACGTCAAACAAATCCTGCGCGACCTGAACCGTCCAATGGTAGACAGTCGGTAGAGGATAAAGTTTTACCTGCTCGAATTGAATGCCTGTGTCTGTCGCGCCGCGTTCGCTCTCAAAGATGAAAAAACGCCAGGCTAAAAAGACAATTGGGGCGGCAAGAGATGGGTATGCCCATTGAATTGTTCGCGCCCCTTTTTGAGGCAGGTTTCCTCCTCGTCGTGAGGCGAATAAGAACACGCAAGCCCAGCGAAAGAACTCGAGGCCGATATACCATTCCATTTGGCCCAGATACAACCATCCCAGCAAAATCGACAGGATGTGCAGGCTCACTTTCGTCACGCGGCTTTCAGATGAGACCGCTTTGAGCGTGAATGTCACCGATGACAACGCAGCGGCCAGCCCCACAATGTGACTTTGATAATCAATCGCGTTCGGTTGAGAGAGAAAGCCGGGATATATCAAAAACAGCAAAGCCATCATTGCCGTTGAGACCTGTCGCCGCTGCCACAGCATGTTCAAAGACCAAAGCAGCGCCAGCGCGCCAATCACGCGGAAACCATACGCGCTCAAATTGTAATAAAGGGGATTTGCGCCGAACAACTGATAGGCTGGGATCATCACCAGCGCGCGCAAGGGGCGGTCCACGCTGAAAATATCCCAGAACGCCTCGGGGCCGTTTGCGCCCGCGGAATACATCAGGTACCAATCGTCATTGTAATAACCAAATTTCCCTATCAAGGGCAGATATGCAAGCGCGGAAACAACAATTAACAAAATCGCGCTAAAGACAAATCGATTCTTCATCATGCCTCATCTAAGGAAATAATGTGAACCATGAAAGCAAACTCACACTCCCATTTTGCCGGAAAATCGCTAACCATTGATGAACCAGAATGCGCCATAAATATTGAACACAATACTAAAAAGCAACAGGGCTACAAAATGCCATGGAATCTTTCCGCCCAAAGCCACAGCCAGCATCGCGATCAAAGGCACGATAAAATCAAGAATGTACCGATAACCGAACTGGTGGGCGCCGGTGTTGTGATATAGAAGAAGTAAAACGAGGTTAAAGAAAACAGACGCCCATGCTCCCCATATCCACCATTTGGGCTCGTAGCGGCGAAACAAATAGATAAGAGGCGGCGTGACCAGGAAGACGCTCATTCCAGTTGTAGATGGCAGAATGGGCCACTGTCCCCCGGGTCGTATGGCTGGGACGCGAAAGAACATCGCCTTGATATTGGGGATGATAAAGTGCGGCGAAAAAATACCATAGGTTTGCGCGTTCGCCACAGTGACAGGATCGCCATGGATCGTAGTATAACCAAAATCAAGATAGTTCCCGAAGCGCGCGTAGTTATACATCAATAAACCAGCCACCGCCATCCCCATGGGCAGAATTGATTTCATTGACCAGTTCAGTATTTGCTTATAGTCCACATTGCCGCGTTCCTCCTTTAGTATTTGCATCGCAATCGCGAACACAAAGGGCCAGGTCATGATCCCGTTCGGGCGTGTGGCAATGGCAGCGCCCAGGCTGATGCCCACCACCCAGGGCGACCAGGACTTGAGAGCCGCAAAGACAGCCAGCGCCAGGAAGGTGACCATCACGATCTGGCTGAAAAACCAGACCCTGCCCCTGATCCCCACCCATAGATGGGGATTTCCAAACGCAAAAAGCGCCACGAGCAAAAGCATGCCAACGCGTGAAAGGTTGATCCATTTGCGTCTGACGAGCTGGTCGAGGATCAAAAAAACAAATAGCGCATTGACCGCGCTGAGAAAAATGGAAAAGTCACCCGTATCGATATTTTCACCCCCGATCAAATAAGCCAGCGGCATCATCAAGACGGCGGGGAATGGCGGCATGGGGACATACCATTTTCCGTTATGGAAGGTCAGGTCATGAATCTGCGGCGGGTTTTCCAGGTGGAGGCGCCCGCGCAGGAATTCATCCGCAAGCAAATTCCAATATGAATATCTCAATTGATTCGCCGCGCCGGTCCAGATCAGGAGATGTTCGTACAGGAAAAACGTAACGATAAAAAGAACTGTCAGGAGCAATAAATGATCAACAACGGCGACAACCTTGTTGCTGCTCAACAATTCCTTGTAGAATAACTTGATAAAAATAATTGACAGCAAGGTTGAAAAGAACAACCAAAGCATCAGCCCGCCAATGCGCGCGCCCAGCGGTTCCATAAAACCGACCAACCCGATTACAGGAGGAATAATGGACAGCAACACCATGCCGATTGCCAGAGCCATAAAAGATAGCGCCGTTATCCAATATGTGATGTGGGCGGTAAACCAGCCGATGAGTTTGACTTCAATATTCAACTGCCAATCCTTTGGTTTAACACCAACCCAAAGGAGCGCCCCTATATTTACAGCCAAAAGAAAAGCAAATACCACGCCTGTCAAAAGGCGCGCACGCGACAGCCCAAACAAAAACTGGCTGCCTGTTTCGGACGGCGACCAAAGGAAAGTAACAATCGAAACAATTCCTGCCAGGGCAGTAATACTCAGTAGCAGTCTGGCGGATGCGCGTGGACTTCCAATTAATTTGACTAACATTCAATCCCGCCCATGCGCTGAACTCCAAATTGCTCGATGTGCCTGGGACCATCTTGCGGCGAGAGCCAACTCCAAGGCGTGAACTCCATCTTCGAGACGACAGAGCGGTTCGGACTCCCCTCGAACTGTCTCCAAAAAATGACGCGTTTGCGCGGCGAAGAGCTGGTTGCGTTCGAAGCCTTCGGGCGGGGAAAATGATTCGATAACGGGAGCAGACGGAACGTCCGAGTAGGAGGCGAAGGGCGCAGGCATTTTGTGGAAGTGAAGGATCCCATCCGCATTATCCCATTGTAACGTCCCGTTTGTTCCCACAAGTTCCAATCTGTGCGTGGGTGGGCGTTGGAAATAATTCAGATGAACGCCGCCGATTGCCCCATTCTTGAATTTCAATCCTATTTCGGCGGTATCCTCAACATCAATTTCAAGCGGGGAAATGTGCCCATTGAACGACCACAACGATTCGACATCGCCGATGAGATAGCGCAAATAATCGAACGGATGCGTCAGCGTAACGATCACACCGCCACCCAAATCTGCGCGCGCCGCATAACTCTGACGATAATCCTCCCATGGATGCCACTGCGGAAGATACTCACCCCAATGCGCGTGGACGGTTAATATTTTGCCAAGCGCGTCTGATTGAATTAATTCACGAGCTTTGTTGAGTGTGGGATGGTAGCGGAATTGAAATCCGACTAGAATTCTGCTCCCGCTTTTTTGCGCGGCTTGCTGCAAAATATCCAATCTTTCAAGTGAATCGGAGACTGGCTTCTCAAGCAGAAGGTGACATCCCGCTTCTGCCGCAGGAATGGCGACACCGAGATGCAACGCTGTTGGGTTCGCAACAATGACTGCCTCGGGCTTGTGCTTCTTCAATGCTTCATGAATATCGGTTTCAACAGGATAGCCTGCAAGTTCGTCATCGGGCAATGTGGCGCGATGACTTCGCAAAAGAACAATGTCTTTTTCTCCCAACGAAATTAAGTTGCGAAAATGGCGGCGGCCGATGGAGCCGAGTCCAGCGATGAGGAATTTCATTCAACACTCCATTTTCATGTCATTGCGAGCGCACTTCGCGAAGCAATCCCCTGTTTTCATGCAATTTCTCGGCTGTGTATGCCATAAGATTGCTTCGTCGGGAAAAGCGCCCTTCTCGCAATGACATAATTACCAATTCAAATCCTTTTCGTACTTCCATTTGATCAGCATTTCACCGGCGATTTCCTTGAATATGGATTTATCTTTCGCGGTGAACAATCTTTGCCAGTTGCCCGAGTGTCCTTTTGGGAGGAAGGATGCAATATCCTGGTTGCGCCGCTCCTGCCATTCTTCATCGGGGTTGGATGATGTTTCTGATTTTATGGTCTTCTCCAGTGATTTATTTATTTTTTTCACCCCCAGGAACTTCCAAAGTTTCATCATTTCATCGAAAGGTGTTTCAAGCAAATCTTCGTAACGAATGCCAAGATAATTTTTACCGTAAAATTTTCGCGCTTCATCCTCTGTTTCTTGTAAGTTGGTAACCCAACCTTTTGCAACTCTGCGAATAAATATTTCAGTGAAAATCGAACGCGAACCATTTGTAAATTGATTTGGGTCCTGGCGCAATCCTTTGATAATGCCTTTGTCTTCCGCGCTCAAAAACTTGGACTCCTCTACAAAGTTACGGAATCGTTCTGAAACCAACACATCCCGCCCATCGCGGACAATGTAGACCAGTTTTGCGTCGGGGTAGACCGCGTGCATATCGCGCACAGCCTGTCCATGAATCGTGGACGAGGGACTCTTATCCCCGACGATCATCTTGCCTTCGCGTGCCCCGTCGCGTTCCATGATGAAGTCCGCAGCGGCGCGCAGGACGAGAGGCGATAGGTCGCGTCCGTGATTCCAGCGGTTGGATTTGCGCTTCAGCCATTCCTCCGCTTCGGACGAATCGACCAGTGATTTCAACAACGGCTTACGCGTGAAGAAATGCGCCTGATAATTACAATGCACTTCAGGGTGCAGGCGCGCGAGGCGCATGAGCAGTGTCGTCCCGGAGCGGGCATGACCGAAGATGAAGAACTTCTCACGCGGAAAGAACTGCTTGATCTCTGCCACTTCCTCGGGTGTGATGGCAGGAATGGGATTGCGGTTATTTTTTTGGGGGTCGCCTTTGATGAGGATGCGGGCGGCGGATTTGATACGAGAAAGCATTGTGATGATGTCTCCGAGCTATCTTTTCCAGTTTAGCATGACCAACCCAGCCAGACAAACCAATATCCCTAGAATATTCACCCAGTTCAATTTATCCTTGAAAACGAAAATCGCCACAGGGACAAGGATCAGCGATGCGACCACATTTGTCAACACCGCGGCGATGCCGAGATTCCAGCCTGAACGATAAGTGAGCAGAAAGCCGAATTCGATTCCAACAATGGCGATGGCGAGGCCGATGCTTGCCCAATTTAATAGTTTGATCTCAGCCATAACGCCGTTTTTAGCGGGGAAGAAAAAGAATCCAGACAAAGTAACCACAAAAGCAACGGCATACGTCACTGTCAAGTACCCATTTTATATACCAATGATAAATAGACACGCTTCGCAGTCA
>CAZIYY010000077.1:0-21925 GCA_964543585.1 uncultured Anaerolinea sp.
GTTCAGGGGATTCCTGCGCTCTGATATTTTGTTCCTGGAGCAAATGACTGAACGAATAGAGCAGGAGATAAACGAACAGGAAGAAGAATGTGTAGAGGAGCGTGAACGCCGCGAGACGCATACTTGGGTCAATGACGATGCCGAGAATTTCCATCGCGGTTTCGGCAGGGTCTTGCAAAATATCCCACGAGTTGAGGCGGACGAAGCGCCCGATATAAATCCCAAAACTGCTCATGCCTGAAATAACGAACACGAAGATCCAGCCTGCCTCGCGGCTGAACGTGCGATGGACGATATCCTGCATGAGATAGAGCGAGATCACGCCGAGCAACATGCCTGTCCACGTGCACCATACCACGATCAGTACGTCGTACCACAACGGCGCGTCGATTGTGGCTCTGGCGAGGTCCTGCAGGTCGGTCAGCATGTAAGGCGCGTTCGGAAAGAAGAGCAGCCATAGGAAAGCAATGACTGGAATGATGAGATAAACCCAGATGCGCCTCCATGAAATGGCATGGGCGAAGTATGCCAGCATGAACGGAATCCAGGCGAGGAAGAGATTCCAGATCAGCCCGAGATGATCGGCTGAATCACTGTAGGCAACTCGCGCCGCGACCAGCCCAATAGACATAATACATGCGACATTAAGCAAGATGAAGACCGCAATGCTGTATCGGTTGCGAATGAAGTAATTGCGGAATCTATTGAGCATGAAATATGACCATGTCACTCTGAGGGAGCGTTCGTTGCGACCAAAGAGTCTCTTTTGCTATAACAGAGATGCTTCGCCGCAAAGCGGCTCAGCATGACATAGCATCGATTCTCAATCAAGAAACCAGATCATATCGATATCACCTGGCGAATGGCCGAGATCAGTGAGGATGGCTGCAGCCTCCGTGCGGTGCTGCGTTCCGTGGTTGACAAGATGTGCCATCGCCTGCCACACTGTCCTCTGAAGCGCCCTGCCTTCTGTAGAAGTGTAACTGAACCTGGCCTCGAGCTTCGCATCGGTGAGACCGTCAACAAATGCCATCAATAATTTCTCCTCTTCAGTCCAGCGCGCACGCAGGGACTCGAATGTGGGGAAATCTTCGGGCCTCAGGCGCTTGGTGAGTGAGCTTCCCTCCCAGCGAGTGCGCCAGATCCACTCGCCAAATAATGTGTGGACGAGAGTCCCTCGCAAGCCCCCGTGCGGAAAGGATGCCGGCGCGAGATACTGTTCCTGCGTTAGATGGGCGGCCGCGTCCAATATCTTTTCATTTGCCCATTGGTTGTATTTGTAAAGGATGAGGATGTCTGGTTTGTTCATGACGGTTTTGCCTTCGTGACCTTTGTGACCTTTGTGTTTAGAAAAGTGACCTTATTCATTCGCCTGCCTCTCCAGCAGGAGATGAGCAAAAGTATACAGCGTAATGTACAAAAACAAAAAGAACGCCGCAAAGAGACTCGTAAACCCAACGGACTGCAAACTCGGGTCTTGCGCGCTCTGGATTGTGTATTGAGCCATGCCTGCGGGATTGCTGAAAATGTCCCATGAGTTCCAACGCAGGAAGCGTCCCATATAAATGCCCGCGCTGGTGAGACCTGCCACAACTGCAACGAATCCCCAGCCCACCCAGCGCCCGAACTCTCGGCGGATGATCTCCTGCATCAGAAACAACGAGACCATGCCAAGTAATAACCCCGTGAAGGCGAACCAGATCAACAGCATTACATCGTACCAGACTGGCACGTCTCTCCATGTTCCGGCAAGGTGCTGAAAGTCTGTGAGAATGTACGGTGCGTTGGGAAAGAAGATCAGCCAGAAGAATGCCGCGATTGGAATGATCACGTAAATCTGTTTTCGCTTGAGTGTCATTGTGTAAGTAAAATATGCAATGATGAACGGGATCCACGCCAGAAATAAATTCCAGATCAGGAACGCGTAATGAACTGTCCCGCTGTAATCCGAGCGCACGCGCCAGATCGCGACCGAAAAGATCGTCGCGCCTGCCAGCAGGAAGAACATGGCCAGGCGATATTTGTTGTGCGAAAAATAATCCAGCAGTTTTCGAACCATTACTTCCTCAAAAACTCCAAAAGAATCGGGTTGACCTCTTCGGGCTTTTCGTAATGCGGAATATGTCCGCAATTTTCGATGACATGAAACTGCGCGTTTGGCAGTGCGGCGCGCAGGTTGTGACTATGTTCAAACGGCACGGTATTATCGTTGCGCCCCCAAAATAGCAGAACCTGCTTGTCCATTTTACCAAGTCCCTGATAAATGTCCATGAACGAGCCCAGCATGTTGTTGCGAATGGTTGAAAGGATGGCGCGCCTGAAGCCTTTGTATTGCAGCTGGACTTTATATTTGGATAGGAAATGTTCAACGAACGCGGGATCAAAAAAATCATCCGCAATACTTTGGACCAATCTATCGCTTCCGACCAAGCCGAGAATTGACTCTGCCACGAAAGGTATTTTCGCAACTTTGAGCATGGGTGTGAGGGTGATGGGCCTTGCTCCAGTAGGGTCAATCAACACAAGTTTGTCGACTCGCTCCGGGTGGCGGAGGGTGAACGTTGAAGCGATGGGTCCGCCCATGGATAGACCGATCAGGCTTACGGAGGAGGTGAAGCGGAGCGCATCCAATAAATCCGCAAGTTGCTTGACGAAGAGATCAAGGTTGTAACGCGCGCGCGGTCTGTCTGAAAATCCGCGACCGAAAAGATCATATCGCACAACGCGAAATCCTGATTGCGTGAGAAATTCAAACGTGGGATCGTAAATAAAATATGGGACGGAGAACCCATGCGCCAAAACAACTACATCGCCTGATTCATTCCCACCAAGTTCATAGTGCGTGATGCCGTTAGAGAGTTGAACAAATGAACCGCTCGCTGATTTACGAGTGACATCGTTCAACTCTTTGGTTTCATCGCAATAGGGGAATAACATGAGTGGGCTCCGAGCGCCGTCCTCGGCGCTCGTGATAACCGCCGAGGACGGCGGCGGGAGCAATTTATATTTTCCCCAACGCGCGCAAGACACGTTCAGGCGTGAAAGGGAATTCGTTGATCCACACGCCCGTTGCATCGTGGACCGCCGCTGCGATTGCGGGAGCAACCGTCAGGAAAGGTAATTCGCCAACGCCGCGTGCGCCCCAGGGCCCGTTCGGGTCTGGCACTTCGAGAAATACCGTTTCAACTTTTTCGGGAATATCCCAAATGGTGGGGATGAGATAGGTGCTGAGTTGATCGGTGAGCACGCGCCCGTCCTTTGTTTTGTAATCTTCGAGTATCGCGTATCCCTGCGCCTGCACGACCGCGCCCTCAACCTGACCTTCAACCAGCGCGGGATTGATCGGTTTGCCGACATCATCCGCGGAGATGACGCGCACGACGCGCACGTGACCTGTTTCGATATCCACTTCCACTTCGATGGCTTGCGCGACAAATGCGTAAGCGAAGTTTGGGGTGGAATAGCCAGTCTCGTGATCGAAGGGTGTTGTGCGCGGCGCGAGATATTTAAACTCGCCAATTGCAGGTCGTTCCTCTGCCTTCCATTTGTTCAATGCAACTTCTGCCGCGCCTCGGATAGCATTGCCAGACATGAACGTCATGCGGGAAGCGGAGACTGAACCCGAGTTGCCCATCGTCGCAGAGTCAGATGATATCAATTTCACTTTCTCGAACGGCACGCCAACCGCCTCCGCCGCCATTTGCATCATCACGGTATGTGTACCCTGTCCCACTTCCGCGCTTGCGTGGTGCAGGACAACCTGATCAATCTGACTATTGCCATGGATTTCAATTTTCGCCCAGCAATTTTCCTGATATCCAAACGAAAAGCCAATATTCTTGAACCCCGCCGCGAATCCCTGACCGCGTCTTATATGACTTGGAAGTTTTTCATCCTTCACACCTGCACTTGCGCCAGGTGCAAGTGTCCTTCTGCCTTTATCTTTCCAAGCGAAGCGCAACGCCGCTGCCTCAATACATTCCGTCACACTCACCGGACTCGGCGACGGCGTTCCCACGCCCATCGTATCTCCGTCTTTCAACGCATTCTTCAAGCGGAATTCAACCGGGTCTAAACCCAGTTTTTCCGCGAGTTTATCCATTTGCATTTCAGCCATGAACAAAGCCTGCGGCGCGCCGAATCCACGGAACGCCGCGCCTGGCACGTTGTTTGTATAAACGCCATACACGTCGGTTTTTACGTTTGGGATGTTATAGGGACCCGTTGATGTGATCGTGGAATTTCCCAACACTTTATTCGACGTATACATATATGCGCCGCCATCCCCGATGATCTCATTTTCGATGGCGATGACCTTTCCATCTTTGGTCGCGCCCCATTTCGCGCGCAAGATCACCGCGTGACGTTTGCCATGCCCAATGATGGATTCCTGCCGCGACCAAATGATCTTCACTGGTCTTTGCAGTTTCCACGCCGCGAGCGCGAGTACGATCTGCACGGACATATCTTCGCGCCCGCCGAACGCGCCGCCGACTGCGGGATATACCACGCGAATACTTTCGTTTGGCAAGCCCAGCGAATGAGCAACCTGGTGTTGGTCTTCGTGAGTCCATTGCCCGCCGCACGCAATCGTGATGCGCCCTTCCTCGTCCATGTAGGCAAGCCCTGCTTCCGGTTGCAGATACGCATGTTCCTGCACTGGCGTGCGATATTCACATTCGACGATCACATCTGCGTTGGCGAATCCTTCGTCCACGTTTCCTTTACGGATTTTGTAATGCACGCAGATATTCGAATCGCCAATCTCTTCATGGACGCGCGGCGCGTCGGGTTTCATCGCCTCAACCGGATCGGTGACAACCGGCAGATCCTCGTATTCGACCTCGATCAACTTGACCGCCGCGGCTGCCTCCGCCTCGCTGTTCGCTACCACAGCCGCGACCTGGTCGCCTATAAACCGAACGACATCCGCACCCTCCTTGGACGAACCGACCCCGCATAACGTTGGTTGATCCTGCCACTGCAAACCGTGTTCGTTGACGGGTATATCCTTTGCGGTGTAAACAGCCATCACGCCCGGCGCGGCTTCGGCTTTGTCGGTTTTGATCGATTTAATGCGCGCATGTGGACGCCCCGCGAACAGGGTCTTCATGTACAACATGCCCTGCATGGATAAGTCGCCGGAGTAGGGCGTTTCGCCGGTCACTTTGCCGCGCGCATCCACACGGGGCAGGGATTTGCCGATCGTATCGTATATGGTCATAAATTTATTTTCACTGGTGAAGAATGTCAACTATGCTCTCGGCGGCGTCCTCGCCGCCGAGGACGGCGGCTTGAGCATATATAGTGTTGAAGGATTAGCGCGTATACTTCTTGATCTTGCGGCCTCTCTCCGGCGGCGAGTCGGTGGGTCCATAACGCGGCGGACCAAAGATCGTATAAATGTAGCCATAGATCATTGACATGATCCCTCCGACGACTACCGTAATGGCAATCGCGAATACGATGTTGGCGGTCAGGTTGTTTTGCGCCTGAAGGAAGTTCAGGGCGTAGGCAATGCCTGAGAGTTTCCACAAAAGCGGATGGAATGTGGGCGTTCCCAACCAGTTTGGCGGGATGGGCCATCCCTGACCGATTCCATAATTGACCAGCAACACCGAGGCTCCGTACGCAAGGATTGGCACGACGATGATCATGACGCAACCGATGCCGCGCATCAGCGGATGAACTTCGCGATTGCGCGGCGGCGGCGCCGGACGATTTGATGAACGATACTTACTCATGTTTCACCTCATTCTCTTATTCTGCTTGCATCATCTATGGCTTGCACGATCTTAAAATAACCGGTACAGCGGCATAAATTTCCCGTGATTGCCTGCTCGATCTCATAGCGGGTTGGGTTTGGCTTTTCCTCCAGCAACTTCGCGGCGGACATGATGAAGCCCGGTGTGCAGTATCCGCATTGCACCGCGCCGTGTTTGATGAATGCTTCCTGCACGGGATGCAATTTCCCTTCCTTCTGAGGGAGAGCGGAAAGGGTGAGGGCGGGAGCGAGTCCTTCAATCGTAATAATCTCCGCCTCATGCGCGCGCGGCGCAGGTACAAGACATGCCATGACCGCGTTCCCATCCAGGAAGACTGTGCAAGCCCCGCACTCGCCTTCCGCGCATCCCTCTTTTGTGCCAGTCAAACCAACATCTTCGCGCAAAAATCTCAAAAGAGTCTTCTCGTGCCCGCTTTTCACAGAATATTTTTCGCCGTTGATAGCTGTCTCAATTGGAGTTGGTGACCGATATGGTGAATTCACTTTGAGCGTAGACGAAGAGCCCCACAACAATACCGCATTTTCAGGCATCCCATCCTGCTCTTTTCCATCACGTATTGCCCTCAACCCGCGCAACGCGCACACGCGCACCATCTCACGACGATACGCCGCACTCCCGCGAATATCGTCAATGGGTTTGGTGGCATTCATCGTCAGGCGCGCGGCTTCTGCGATCACATCATCAGTAAGTTGTTTGCCCTCAAGATATTTCTCTGCCTCGGGCGCGTGGATGATCGTCGGCGCGACCGACCCGAGCGTGATGGAGGCTGAGGTAACCGAATCAGATTGAAGGCGCTGTGTTGAGCCTGTCGAAACATCGAGAATGAGCGCCGCGTCCACAATGGAGATCGCCTGCGCGCGGCGAAGTCCAAGTTTGATGAACGTCCCGCGTTGCGTCCTCTTCATCGCAGGGAAGGAAATATCCACCAGCATTTCATCGGCTTGCATCGCCGTCTTGCGGACACCCGTATAAAAATCCTTGAGAGGAATGTTGCGTGTTCCGTTAACGGATTGGAGAGCGACGGAAGCATTCAAGGCGATGAGCGGGGTAATGGTGTCGTTGGCGGGTGAGGCGGTGATGAGGTTGCCGGCGATCGTGCCGCGATTGCGAATCTGTGGCGCGCCGACTTCCCATGCCGCGCGCGCAAGTGGATAGGCGCGCTCGCGAATCAATTTTGATTCAACACAATGATTGTGCGTGACAAGCGCGCCAAGATGAATGACGTCGTCTTCGTCAATTGTGATCTGGTCGAGATTGGGAATGCGCGTAACGTCAATTAACGTGTCAATGCCTTTACGGACGCCGCGCTCAAGTTCGAGGATCAAATCTGTGCCGCCCGCAACGACGCGCGCGCGTCCCCCTTTATCTTTCAACGTTTGAAGGACTTCTTCAACCGTGGTCGCGTTGAGGTATTCGTGCCACATAATTCAGGTTATGTCATTGCGAGGGCGGTGTTCTTCCGCCCGAAGCAATCTCCTCGCGTGGTGGGGATTGCTTCGTCGCACCGAACGCTCCTCGCAATGACAAAGGATTTTATTTCGACCCGGTCACAACTTCCGACCGTTTCTCATACGTCTCCACCGCCAGGCGCGCCAGCGATGTGAGATTGCGGATCGCGGCGGGCAGCGCGGCTTCGTCGCCGAGACTCGCCTCCACGTTATCGAGCCCGCGTCCAACCCGTTCGGCGAGATCGAAGAACGCCGCGTCGAACTGATAGATCGCGTTGAGTTCCTTTTCGTTGATCTTCACCGCATCGAACAAGCCTGAATAGCCGCGCGGCGCGGTGCTGATCTTGTCAATGAACGTCCGAAGTTTGATCGCGGCTTTCTCCATATCATCCACGTAGGCGATCATGCCACTGCTTACCAAATCACTTTGCAATTGCGACGTGCGCTTCCATTGTTCTTCAAAGCGACGCGCCACCGTATCACGCATGACCTTGTCTGCATCGCGGCGATTCTGTCTTTCGATGTATCCGCCGAAGCCAGGGACGAACGACAACACCTTCTTGAAGGGGTCTTGCATACTGGTAACTTTTTGAAAGAAATCTTCCATGGGAGCCTCCTGCGATAATATACGAGTTTTGGCCACGTAAGTCGCACAAATACATTATAGCCTGAGTTTCTGGTTATAATCAAGAAAACAAAATTCCAGAGTGGCTAATCCTGTGGGTTAGCCACAGAGACCACAGAGAAAGCAGAGTTTTTTCTCAATGAACTCAGTGCGCTCTGTGGCAAAGATAGGTTTAGCGCATCATTCAGCCATTCCCAAAATTCCTATCAGGAGAAATACAATGACAACCGATCTTCAATCCTTATTGGGCGATAAAGCGGAATCTCTGCTTGGCTTCAATTCGCCCAAGATTTCCAAAGACCGCCTGCACCTGCCCGGCCCCGATTTTGTAGACCGCATTTTTATACAATCCGACCGCAACAATCGCGCCCTCGGCAATCTGGCGTGGCTATACAACGGCGGACGACTCGGCGGCACGGGTTATCTGTCCATTCTGCCTGTGGACCAGGGCATCGAACATTCGGGCGGCGCGAGTTTCGCGAAAAACCCCGATTACTTTGACCCGGAGAATATCGTCAAGCTTGCCATCGAGGGCGGATGCAACGCGGTTGCCTCCACGTTTGGCGTGATGGGCATCCTCGCGCGCAAGTACGCCCACAAAATTCCGTTCATCGTAAAAATCAATCACAATGAACTGATGACGTATCCGAACAGTTTTGAACAAATTTTGTTCGGCACTGTCAGGCAGGCGTATGAAATGGGCGCGGCGGCAATCGGCGCGACGATTTATTTCGGTTCGGACGATTCGCACCGCGAAATCATCGAAATCGCGCAAGCCTTCGCGCTCGCGCACGAACTTGGCATGGCAACCGTGTTGTGGTGCTATCTGCGGAACAAGGCATTCAAATCGGACAAGGACTATCACGTGTCGTCCGATCTGACGGGACAGGCGAATCATCTCGGCGTGACGATCCAAGCGGATATCATCAAACAAAAACTTGCGGAAAACAACGGCGGTTATCTCGCATTGAACAAAGACGGCGTCACGTTCGGCAAATATGACAAACGCATGTATTCGGATCTGATCAGCGACCACCCGATTGATCTGTGCCGCTATCAAGTGGCGAACTGCTACATGGGACGCATCGGTCTCATCAACAGCGGCGGCGCATCGGGCGAGAACGATTTTGCCGAAGCCGCCGCGACCGCCGTGATCAACAAACGCGCCGGCGGCACAGGTCTCATCTCGGGACGCAAGGCCTTCCAGCGCCCCATGGCGGAGGGTGTGAAACTCTTGAATACGATTCAAGATGTGTATTTGGATAAGAGCATTACAGTTGTATAGCCTGCAAACAAAACTCGAAGAAGAATTGGCTCGTGGTTCAAATTCTTTTTCTCATAGAAGCCCTCCCCAAACTCATTTGGAGGTTGCGGAGGGCTTACTTTTCAAAACAAGTGAGGCGATTGCAACGAATTTCATCTTGCGCGCATAGGGATTTGGCTGTATGCTTGCAATAGTCATAAATCAAGTTGTTCAAACAGCGAGTGTAAGAAGGGAGTCGATATGGCAACCAAGAAAACCTCCAAGAAGCCTGCGGGGAAAAAGACTAGAAAGCCAATAAAAAAGAACGGGGGAAGACGCAGCTCTCCGAAGCCTCATCGCCGCCTGCCAGGCGACCTAACGACTGACGCCCCTCCGCCCAAACCTAAAAATCGGGAGGATTGAATATAGGACTCCTCATGACCGAACCCATCTGAATGAGTAAAGCCGCAAAACGAAAATAATAACGAACATATGACAGCTAATCTACTTGCCCGTATTCCATTCTTTGCAGATTTTCCAGTTGAAGAACTCGATCATCTCCTCACCTCGTTGGATAAAGTAAATTTAGCGTCAGGCGATATTCTTTTCCAAGAGGGCGACCCTGCGGAACATCTTTATGTAGTCATTAATGGTGAATTGGAAATAATCGTAGCACCTGGCACAGCGGAAGAGCTCATCCTCACCACTTTGAAAGAGGGTGAGTATCTAGGTGAGATGGGTCTAATCGTTCCTGGCAGTCAGCGCACTACAACCGCACGCGCACGCGGCGATGTAGATTTGTTGAGTATGAGTCGTTCTCAATTTAGAGAGCTCCTCCAACGATATCCGATGCTTGCTAACGTAATGGTGAGCGTGCTAAGTCAACGCTTGGATAATACAAATGTTGCCAGATACCGCGACCTGATAGTGAAGAATCGCCCACCAGGAGACCCTACAACTGATGCCCCTCCTCCACCCAAAAAGAAAAAGCACAAATAACTTCATGATCGAACTCATCTGGCAAGGCAAATACGACGAAAACGGCAAGCGGATGGCGTCTTTGCACATCTCACCACCCTTATAAGCATATGTAGCATATCAATTGTGAAGAGGTAAAATGCTATGTCTCCGAAGAAGAAAAATGACAAATCACAGATTAAGGTAAGCGTTGGCAGCATTACTGACATTTCAGGCAGTAATGAAATTGCAGGAGACAAGATCACAATTGCAGGTGATCCTACCACTGACGCCCCTCCTCCTGCGGTCTCAAAGTTGTTCGAGGAAATAAATCGTATCATTGAAGAAAGACCCGACGACCCGAATGTTGAGAAAGGTGAGTTGAAAAACGTCATTCTACTTATTGAAACGGAAGTTCGAAAAGGAGATTCTGCCAATACTGCAAAACTTAGCAGATGGCTGCGGTTCTTGTCGGAATTGGCACCAGATGTGTTTGACGCTATTACAGCATCGGTTGCTAATCGCTCTCAATCTGAATATAAAATTTTACAGAAAGCTCTTGCGGGCGACTCCACCACGGACGCTCCTCCGCCGCCCAAAAAGGACAAATAACTTTTATGACCGAACTCATCTGGCAAGGCAAATACGATGAAAACGGCAAGCGGACAGCGCCGCTGCGTGTCTCGCTTCCTTTTCAAACCGTTGAGACCATCAACGAATCGACCATCGAACGCCAGCGCATGTTGGACTTGTTCAGCGCAGGTCGTGACTCGGACTGGCGCAACCGTTTGATTTGGGGAGATAAGAAGTATGTCCTGCCTTCTCTGCTGGACGAGTTCGCGGGTAAAGTGAACCTGATTTACATTGACCCGCCCTTCAACGTGGGTGCAGATTTTTCTTTCACAGCCACTCTCCCTGACCATCCTGATACAGACGAAGATGAAACAGATACCTTCATAAAAGAACCGTCAGCGATTGAAATGAAAGCCTATCGCGATACTTGGGGGCGCGGCATGGATTCGTATCTACAATGGTTTTATGAAACAGCACTTATTTTGAAGGAATTGTTATCTATCAACGGCTCCATTTATGTGCACTGCGATTCAGGAATCAATACTTACATTCGTGCCATTATGGATGAAGTATTTGGCTCGGAGAGCATGAGAAATGAAATCGTCTGGAGACGCGCAAACGCACATAATGACCCAAATCGTTGCGGAGTTATCACAGACACAATTTATTACTACTCATTCGGAGATAAGCCTACTTGGAATCAGCTCTACACTCCATATTCGCAAGAATATATCAATTCCCATTGGCGCTCAACCGATAGCAATGGTCGAAGGTACAGATTGATTCCTCTAGATGCGCCCTTACATGGTGATGGAGGCAACCTTGTATATGAGTGGAAAGGGAAATGGCCTGCAAAGTCTCGGTCGTGGGTTACGACTAGAGACAAAATGGAAGATTTGGATAAGCAAGGGAAAATAGTTTACACGAGCAAGGGAACGCCTAACCTTAAACGATATATTGATGAAGCGCCAGGATTGCCATTACAAAATCTTTGGGATGATATTCCTCCAGTTAATCCAATGGCGCTTGAAAGGGCTAATTATCCAACTCAAAAGCCTGAAGCCCTTTTAGAACGCATCATCAAAGCATCCTCCAATGAAAATGACCTGGTGCTGGATTGCTTCTGCGGTTCGGGTACTACTGCCGCAACAGCCGAAAAACTCAATCGCCGCTGGATAACCTGTGATCTGGGTCGCTTTTCTATTCATACGACGCGCAAGCGACTGCTGCGTATTGAAGGTATCAAACCATTTGTGGTTCAAAATCTCGGCAAGTATGAACGTCAGGCATGGCTTGAAACACAGTTCACACAAAAGGAAGCACACCAGAAATATCGTGAGTTCATTCTCGATCTGTATCACGCCCGTCCGTTGAATCAACATACCTGGCTGCATGGAATCAAAGGCGGGCGCATGGTGCATATTGGCTCAGTGGACGCGCCTGTCACTGTGGGCGACCTTGCTAATATCGCCACCGAATTCAAGAAAACTATTGGCACAGGCAAGGACGCGCCCAAGTCCAATGGCGTGGATATTCTCGGTTGGGACTTCGCCTTTGAACTCAACGAAGTCGCCAAACAGCAGGCTGCCCAAGCCAATCTGGATGTGCGCTTCTATCGCGTCCCGCGCGATGTGATGGATAAACGCGCCGTCGAGCAGGGTGATATCCGTTTCTTTGAACTTGCCGCGCTCAAAGTTGAAACGAAAGTCAGCAAGAAAAAAGAAGTCACGCTCACGCTAACTGATTTTGTCATCCCGCCCGATGATGTTCCAGAAGATGTGCAGAAAGCCATCAAGCATTGGTCACAGTGGGTAGATTATTGGGCAGTGGATTGGGACTTCAAAGGCGATACCTTCCATAACCAGTGGCAGACCTATCGCACACGCAAGAATCCCGATTTGCAGAAGTCGGCGAGTCATGTCTATGAACAAACAGGTGAATATACTGTCGTAGTCAAAGTCATTGATATTCTTGGGAATGATACGACGAAGACGTTGAAGGTGAAGGTTGGATGACAGGCCTCGGATTTATCCGATGCGTTGATGGTGGCAATGGTGGTTGGCGCAACACGCCATCGGTTGGAAACCGACGGCTAGCAGAAGAAAGTCCGCTTTGCGGACTTGATAATTGTAGCCGTCGAATTTATTCGATGGCGGGCAAAGACAGGAAACGAACCATGAAACGCGCAGGCGCATTTTATCAATTGGTCTATCACTTTGCGTGGAGTACAAAAAACCGCCTGCCATTGATTACGCCAGAAGTGGAAACGCGTTTATATCCATACGTTGGGTATAAATGCAAGGAGTTAGGTTATCGTCTTCATGCAGTCAATGGCATGGAGGAACACATCCACGTATTGGTAAGTCTTACGCCAAGCCACTTGGTGGCAGATGTCGCCAAGAATCTCAAAGGCGCATCGTCGCATTACATCAACAAAGAAAGTGGATTGGATACAACTCTTTATTGGCAGGATGGCTACGGTGTTGTCACCATTCGCGAATCTGAAATCCCCAAAGTGGCAAGATACATTCGGGATCAGAAACAACATCATCGCGATGGCACATTGTCTGAGTTATTGGAAAAAATGCAGGAATAACCTGCGGAAATAGACGTCGGCTTTAGCCGATGGGTTTAATACTTGTAGCCGTCGGATTTATCCGATGGCGGACATGAATGGAAACAAACCATGCCACGCAAAAAACAGCCAGTATCAAAAGCTCAAACTTCATTCCTTGAACCAACTCCCAAAACTGCGCCATGCGTGCCTGCTGTACGACGCGCTGTCGAAGAATGGCGAGTCAAGGATTATGAAGGCGTCAGCGATACTACGCGTATCCTGTTGAACTACTGGTTCGAGAACGATCATCGCCTGCCCAATGGGCAGAAGTTTGCGTACCACCAGTCCCAGCGAGAAGCCATCGAAACGCTGATCTATTTATATGAAGTGGCTGGCGTGCGTCGCCATAAAACACTGGTTGAGAATTACTATAGTGGCTCGAATAAGGACTTGCGCCTGCTTCAATATGACGAGTTTGCCCGTTACTGCGTCAAAATGGCAACAGGCAGTGGCAAGACGAAAGTCATGGCGCTGGCAATCGCCTGGCAATTCTTCAATTCAGTGGCAGAAGCCCGCGAAGACTTTGCCCGCACCTTTTTGCTCTTTGCTCCAAACGTGATCGTATTCGAACGCCTGCGGCATGACTTTGCCAGCGGACGTATTTTTCGCACCGACCCCGTCATCCCCGAAGAACTGAAAACCTATTGGGATTTCGATTGCTACATGCGCGGCGATGCCGAACGCGCCCAATCGCTCGGTGCGTTGTATCTCACCAACATCCAGCAATTCTACGAACGACCCGATAGAAACAACGACGAACCCGATGTCATGACGGCAGTGCTTGGCAGTAAGCCGCCTTCCCAAAAACTTGAAATCGAAGACTTCGATAAACGTATCCTGTCACGCGGCGGCGCGGCAATGGTCATCAATGATGAGGCGCATCACACGCATAATGAAGACAGCGAATGGAATAATATCATTCGACGACTGAGCGACAATCTCAAAGCGCAGTCCAACGGACATATCAACCAACTTGCAGGACAACTGGATTTCACTGCCACCCCGCGCTATTCCAAAGGCGCACTCTTCACCTGGACGATCTTCGATTACCCCCTCAAACAAGCCATACTGGATGGCATTGTCAAGCGCCCCATCAAAGGCATCACGCGCGGCTCGCTTGAAGCAAAGTCCACGGTCACGAGCACGCGTTACAAGGCTTATCTGACAGCAGGTGTTGAACGCTGGAAGGAATACTTCGAGCAACTCAAGCCGCTCAAGAAAAAGCCCATCTTGTTCGTGATGATGAATGACACGCATGAAGCCGATGATGTGGGCGATTACCTGCAAAAGAAATATCCTTCCGAGTTCGGCGGCAATAAGTTGCTGGTGATCCACACCGATAACAAAGGCGATGTATCAAAAAAGGATTTGGACAAAGCCCGCAAAGCCGCGCGCGAGGTGGACGATCTGGCGAGTCCCGTCAACGCCATCGTTAGTGTGCTCATGCTGCGTGAAGGTTGGGATGTGCAAAACGTGACAGTGGTTGTCGGTTTGCGTCCCTATACATCCAAAGCCAACATCCTGCCAGAGCAGACTATTGGGCGCGGCTTGCGTCTCATGTTCCGCGAACTTTCCAGCGATTACACCGAACGCGTGGATGTTATCGGCAACAAAGCCTTTATCGAATTTGTGGAAGATCTGGAGCGCGAAGAAGAGATCGCCTTTGGCACATTTGAGGTCGGCAAAGACAAACTCGTCATCAATACCATCATGCCCGACCCCGAAAAACTGGATAAGGATATTCTTCTTCCCTCGCTCAGTCCTGTTCTTGTGCGCAAGAAAACACTGGCAGAAGAAATCGAATCACTCGATGTCATGCGCGAAGCGTTCGACGCGCCGACCCTGCCTTACAAGTCAAGTGACGAAGCCGCCAAGACTTTCCAATACGAAGGCTATGACCTGCTCACACTGCAAAAGATGGTCGAGCGCACCTACACCCTGCCTGAGATTTCAACCTCGCAGGAAGCCGTCTCGTATTACGCCAAGCGCATCGCGCAGGAAGTCAAACTCCCTTCACAGTTCGCCGCCCTTGTCCCAAAGGTGCAGGAATTCCTAAGTCAACGTGCCTTCGGTCAACAGGTGGATTTGGATGACCCTGCGGTTATCAAAGCCATCAATAGCAATGTCGCGCAATATGTAACTGTCCAAACTTTTGTCAAAGCCCTGCGTCCACTGGTTGTGGAAGAAATGGAACCACAACTGCTCAGCGAAGGTCGCAGGCTTTCTGAAACTCCACCTTACCCGCACTCACGTCAAACCCTGCCTGCGCGTAATACCATCTTCAACATGGTGGCTGTTGGCAATGAGTTTGAGCTCAACTTCGCCAAGTTCCTCGAAAAAGCCCCCGACGTTGACCGCTTCGCCAAGCTCCCCGAACAATTCGGCTTCGCTATCGAATACACCGACTCCAACAATAATCTGCGCTACTACGAACCCGATTTTGTCGCGGTCACGAAGGATAGTAATCATTATCTTGTCGAAACCAAAGGTCGCGAAGATGTCGATGTCGCCAACAAAGATCGCGCCGCTACCCTCTGGTGCGAGAATGCAACAAGGCTGACAGGAACAACGTGGGGATATATCAAAGTTAGGCAGAAAGAATATGAACAATTACAACCCGATGAGTTTGGGGATTTGATCGTCTTTCACAAACAGTATTCGCCCAAATACGATGTTGTTATTAGTGGAGATGTACATGGAATGGTGATTGGGGACAGCACAAAGGTCATAATGAACTTTCCTGGTGATCCCACCACCGATGCCCCGCCGCCTGATGTCAAGAAGAAGAAAAAGGGGAGAGGAAAGTAAATTTTGGAGGCTTTATGACGAAGTTATGGGATCGTGACCGAGAGCCACGTCTGTTGTTCCTCGAAGATGATACAGCTCTTGGAAATATGTTCAAGATTTATTTTAGTCAGTGGGCGGAAGTTACAATTGCCATTTGGGGGTCGGAACGGCTAGCCCACTATTCTTCTCAATCATTTGATCTCCTCATCCTTGATCTCGACCTGCACAGCAAAGATGCGCAGGAGTTTATGAAATCGGTCCGTGTATCAGGCAAGAGAGTCCCGGTATTTATTCTGGCGCAAAAGGATATGCCCTCCAATCAACTGCGAGAGCTCGGAATCGATGCAGACGATCACATGCGCAAGCCATTTGATATCGAAGAGTTAAAGCTTCGCATTAGCAGTATTCTCAACCGCCTGGCTGGTGACACCACCACCGATGCCCCGCCACCTGAAAAAGAGAAAAAGAGGGATAAAAAGAATCAATAGTACGATAGAGGAGCTACTATGAATATCGAACCTATTTCCAAATTGATTAAATGGTTTCTTCCGTTACTAATCAAAAAAGACGGATCTACTACTTACGCCGAGATTACTCAGAGAGCTAAATTACTCGGCCCATATGGTACAGCAGTTGTAATGGCACTCTGGAGGGTCATAGTGCATAGATTCACGCAATCAGCAGCAACATACAAATTACTCTCAAACCTACAACAACACCATCCGTCTCCTGATTCAGTAGAGAGATTTTTTCAGAAGCTAGAAGAGATTTCTCACAAAGATCGTAAATTTGCTATCACATTGGACTATCTTTATCATAGCAGTGAACGGGTCGATAAATACTTTAAACGATTCGTTAGGGGTCGTCTTGCGGGTGATATCTCAACCGATGCTCCGCCCCCCACAAAGAAGAAGTAAAGGATACTAAGATGTTTGGTGAGTTACCAAAACTTTTCGACCGCAATTTTGTAATTGGTTTTTTCCTGCCTGTTGCTGTATTCATTACGATTTCAATCCTCATCGTAAACCCATACGCATTTGGTATCCAGGCTGTAGATTTTCTAACAACAGATTTGCTCGTAGGTACGACGACAATAGGGTTACTCTCCTGGGTCGGCGGTATTGTTCTGCTTGCAGTCAACCGAGACTTGTATCGGCTGATGGAGGGATATGGAAAATATAATCCGCTAAAGTTATTTAGCTGGCTAGAAAAGAGGCGCTACCAAAGAGTCGTCAATGAACTTGAAAAACTGGATGACGAGTTTAGAGAGAGCATCAATTCAGACGAGGAGTTCCCCGCTAAATCTAGAACTAGCCGAAACGATTTGATGCGCCAATTGGCTGAGGAATTTCCCGATAAAGAGGAATACTTATTGCCGACGCCATTTGGTAATGTACTGCGTTCCTTCGAGATTTACCCACGTTTTATGTATGGGCTTGAAGCAATCGATGGATGGGGACGCTTGCTTGCCGTAATCCCAAAAGATTATCTTGAACTCATCGATGCAGCAAGAGCACAAGTCGATTTCTGGGTCAATCTCGGCGTTGTATTTATCCTTCTCCAAATCGAATATATAGGGCTAGCATATACTACTGGAACTCCACTTCAATGGTGGGTCGTCCTATTATTTATTGGGTTAGGTACTATTGCCCCGCTACGCGCTACTAGCTCTGCAAGAGAATGGGGAGATTTTGTCAAAGCTGCATTCGATGTGTATCGCTTCAATCTTCTAGAGTCTCTTGGCATTGACATTCCCAAAGATAGAGAAGAAGAAAAGGTTCTTTGGAAAAAATATAGTCAGGCAATTATTTATCGTTTGCCAGATGCGTTGCCTGAACTGAAGAAACAGGAAACCAAACCAGCTAATAGTAAAGCCAAACCTTCAAAGCAGAAGTAAAAAGGGAGGGAGTAATAAATGACAACACCACATTATTCGGTTATTTCACTTTGGCTTATTGTGCTGGCTGTATCCCGCGGGTGTGGGCGAAGATAGAAATCGTCTTCGGTTAGAATCCACCTCATGCCCCATTCCGATCAAGGAGTTACAGCAGACCGTTACACTGTCATTCCCCGCACCGCAATCTTTTTACGGCGCGGAGATTCCTATTTGCTCCTCAAAGGCGCGCCGACCAAGCGCCTGTGGGCGAACAAATACAACGGTCTCGGCGGTCATGTTGAAAGAGGGGAGGATGTTCTCTCCGCTACGAGACGAGAATTGCTTGAGGAAACAGATCTAACACTGGGTAATACTCGAATGTCGGCAACTTTCTCCTTTGCTATATGACGATAAATCCTTTATACTACGATTATGGCAGAACAAGAATTACCCAACCAGCGTGAGGTGCGCGCCTACATTGATAATGCGTTAGAGTCGTTGGACGTCGCGGATTTGACCTTGAAGAACAATTTCTATTCGTCCTCTATAAATCGCGCCTACTATGCTGTGCTATATGCCGCCAACGCGGTCCTTGCCACCAAAGGCTTGGCGCGTAGTAAGCATAGCGGTGTGATCAGTGTTTTTCGTAACCAGTTTGTCAAGACTGGGGAATTTTCGGCGGAATCGAGTAAGATTTACGGCGATCTTATGGAGTTACGACAGCATGGCGATTATGATATGGTAGCGAATATTGAACCAGACGAGGCAAAAGAGGCTCTTCAAAATGCGCGGTTGTTTGTGGAAGAGGTAGAAAAATGGTTACAGCGCAACCACTGGCGATAGGCAAATTATCCCCAAACGAAAATCAGGCGTTGCAGACTTTCGTTCAATCCCTGTTAAAAAAAATGGGCGGGCAGGTTTTAGGGTTGACTTTGTTTGGCTCAAAAGCGCGTGGCGATAGCGCGCCTGACTCAGATATTGATATCCTAATACTCACACAGGCTGAAAACTGGCGTTTGCGTCGCGAGATTAGTTCGGTATCCTCAGGCGTAGGGCTGGATTATGACGTGCTGATCAACACTATAATAATATCCGCTGACCGCTGGGCGCAGATGACTCGCGAAAGGTTTTCATTGTGCCGCAATGTGGAACGGGATGGAATAACGCTTTTCAACCGCTAGAGACAATTCGCTATATCCCAAAATATGCGCGTTGATAATGTGCGCGGCAAACTTGCTTCGACGCGCTCAAAGCAATAATAGTGATCTTATCTCATGCCCGAATCCGATCAAGGCATTACTCATAATAGATACACAGTCATTCCCCGCACTGCGATCTTCTTGCGGCGCGGGGATTTGGTTCTGCTCCTCAAAGGCGCGCCGACGAAACGATTGTGGGCAAACAAATACAACGGTCTCGGCGGTCACGTGGAAAGAGGGGAGGATGTTCTCTCCGCCGCAAAGCGCGAGTTGCTTGAGGAGACAGGTCTCACAGCTAATCTCTGGTTATGTGGCACCTTGATCGTCGACGCGGGCGAGACGGGAATTTGTTTGTATATCTTTAGCGGGGAATGTTTGGAGGGGGAGGGTGAACCTCAATCATCAAAGGAAGGCTTGGCAGAGTGGGTCCCTTATCAGAGAATTGGAGAATTGCCTGTTGTGGAGGATTTGCCGGTGCTGTTATCAAAAATCCACAGCATGAAGCGCGGCGATCCGCCTTTTAGCGCGCGGTCATATTATGATGAGCAGGATAAGTTGATTGTAGAGTTTGCTGGCGGGTGAGGGTGCGTCGCACCATGCTTATTGACGAGGCGGGTTCGCAGTGAGAATTATGTTCCTTCAAATGGATTTAGTTCATTAGTGCAGTGCGACGCACTCGCGCGATTCCCTTATTTCCACTTCTTGAGAGTCAACGTAAACTTACTGCCTTTGCCGGGTTCGCTAATCACGTCCAGGTGTCCCTGGTGTTGCTCGATAACCTGGCGCGTGATAGCTAATCCGAGACCGATTCCGCCGAAGAGATCGTCTTCGTGTTTTTCAACATGATAAAAACGGTCGAAGATGCGCGGCATGGTATCTTTGGACATCCCAATTCCATGATCCTCCACCGTAACTATGATCGTGTCACCGTCTGCTCTGAGGCGCATTTCCACATCGCCGCCCTTTGGGCTGAACTTGATGGCGTTATCCATAAGCGCCATGAGCGCGCGCTCAAGGGACTTTGAGTCGCCCGAAACCGGAGGCAGGCTTGGGCTCGGTTCGAAGCGCAGTTTTACACTCCGCTCACGAGCCTTCTCGGCGTATCGTTCGATCACCTGGCGCGCGATCTCGTTCATATCCACTGCCTGAAATTCGGGTAGGACGAGGTCCATCTCTTGCAGGAACAGGATGTCATTGACCAGCGTGGCGATTTGCTGGACGTTGCGCGCGACCGTGTCAATCCCGTCCGTGAGCAGGCTGCCGCTTACCATGCCTCTCTGAAGCATCTGGAGAAAACCGGTTGCGATCATCAGCGGCGTGCGGAGTTCGTGAGCGATATTGCTAAGGAATTCGCGGCGCGCCAGTTCCTGCTCGGCGAGTTTCTGATATGCCTGCGCCAGTTCGCTGGCGCGCATACGCAGGTCGTCCACCGCCATCTGGTCATTTTGGCGCAGGCGGTCGCTGATCTCGCTGACCATTGCCATGGCGATACTGCTGCTGTTTTGCAATACGCGGTCAAAGCCCGCCTTATCGAGCTCAAGTGTTGTAAGCGCCGACTTGGCTGTGACCGTGGCAGCGCGCGGCGCGTTGTGGATGAGCGCCATCTCGCCGAAGAAGTCCCCCGGGCTGAGTGTTTTGAGAAGGCGATTTTCGCTGTTGTTAATGATCTTCGTCACTTCCACTTCACCTTCGAGGATCATGTAGAAGCGGTCTTCCACGGCGTTCTCGCGGCAAAGGACTGCGCCCGGAGAATACGAACGCACCTGGCTATTGGCGATCAGTTCTTCGATCTCACTGGGGCTAATGCCCGGAAAGGCTCGCGGGATGATCTTGGAAGGGGCTCGTCCGGTGGTCATGTCTGTTCGATACTCCGATTGCGTAATACCGCAATTTTAGCACGGGGATATTGGCTGTGTATAGACTATTCTGCACTAACAGGAAGTTGTAAGGAAATAATCAGGTGACTGTCACCTGATTATTTGACTTTATATCCGATCATCCTCAGAAAGTCCTTCCGCCAGGCGATGCCTTCTTCATCTTCGACTCCTTTGGGAGAAAACCCGTCCACCACGCCCAGGATGCCGCGTCCCTGTTCGGTCTGCGCGACAAGAACTTCGGTTGGGTTCGCTGTCGCGCAAAAGACGCGCGCCACCTCAGGCACATTCTTAACGGTGTTCAAAACATTGATCGGATAAAAGCCCTCGCTCAAAAACAGGATGAATGAATGACCCGCGCCGATTGCCTCTGCGTTCTTCTTTGCCAGTTCGATCATCGCTTCGTCCGTCCCTGTCCAGCGGATGAGACATTTGCCGGACGCCTCGCAGAACGCCAGCCCGAATTTGATCCCCGGCACCGCGCCCACCAGTGACTCGTGAATATCCTCCACGGTTTTGATAAAATGCGACTGGCCGAGAATGAAGTTGATGGCTTCGGGTTTTTCGATCTTGACGATTTGAATATCCATAAGTATGCCTTCTTGTTTCTCTGATCTCGTGCTATTTGGTTTTTCGATTCTTGCCTTTGAGCAGGTTTTCCTGCAAGGGAGGTTGAAGCGTTGATTATGGGTATTATACAGAAGAATAGAAAAAAACCCCGCCCAGATCTGGGCAGGGTTTGTGTTTGTTGCAGCTCTCCGAATCAGGGCTTTGATTTCTCAGGTTCGTTTATCGGAGAGCGCTCGCTAAAACGTTCGTTACACAGATGGTGTCGGCTCTACTGTGGGGGTATCGGCGGGTGTCTCGGTTGGAGGTATTAAAGTATTGGTTGGTTCTGGCTGTGGTGTATTAGTTGGCAGTGGCGTGTTCGTTGGTTGAG
>CAZIYY010000078.1:0-21916 GCA_964543585.1 uncultured Anaerolinea sp.
GCTGACTTCATCCTCCTTCAACTGCCTGGAGGGATCGTTGGACTCGATGTGCAGGACGCCGATGACCTCGCCTCGCAGTTTTACCGGGACAGCCACAGTTGAACGCTTTTCCTTCGACCCGTTAGCCGGATCTGAAACGACTTGGCCGTTTTTTACCGCGGCGACAACTTCGGGACTCTGCAACGCGCTCTCAAGCATTTCAATTCGGCCCGTTCGATAACGGAAGCCAGGTTGCTCAAACTTTGACACAGTTCGGCTCCATTCAGTCCGCGTGAATTCATCATAGACTTCCTGTACTTGCGCGAGCGCCGTTCGTGTTTCAGCTAGGAGGCGGGTGTTTTCAAGCGCGATAGATACCTGGTTGGCGAGCGCGGTTAATACTTGCAGGTCTTCATTAGTGAACGCGCCTGCCTCGGTGCTTTGGACGTCCAGCACGCCGATCGTTTCGCCTCGTGATTTCATGGGCAGGGCAACTTCGGAGCGGGTGTCTGGAAGGTCCGGATTGTCAAAGAAAACGGCATCAGCTCCAACGTCCAGGGCAATGCGGGGTTGTCCCGTTTGTGCAGTAAAGCCGACGACGCCCGTTCCCAGGCTCAAATGGTGACTGCGCGCCAGCATCCGTTTCCCGCCTTCACTATTGGCGGTTTGCAGAACTGCCTGCTCGCGGTCTTGGTCGACGAGGAAAATACCGACGTGATAAAAGCCGAAGCGCTCGCTGATGAGGCTGGCGGCGGCGGGGAGCAGCTCGTTCAAATCCTGCAGTCGCGCGATGGCTTCCGATAGTTCGGTAATTGCCTGCAATTGCGCGGCGCGACGGGATGTCTGCTTGTTCGCCACATCGAGTTCGACGGTGCGTTCTTCCACGCGTTGTTCAAGATTGGCTTTCACATCCTCAAGTTCCCTGTTAATATCCTGCGCGTCTTTCAGACTGTCTCGTTCCAATCGAGCGCGGAAGATGTTGGCTCCAATAAGGACGATGCCAATGGACATGTATACGCCTGCCACCCTGAAAAAGTCGCCTTCCATCGAAATGGGCGTTTGCGAATATAAGGGAGCGCTGAATGTTGCAATTGTGGAAAGGGCGACCAGCGTAATGAAGCCTCTCAGGGATAACAAAATGCTTGCCACGATGATCGAAACGTGAGCAGTGCTTGAAATGGCCGTGTCAAAACTGGTCGCATTTCCAAGGTATAGGGAAATGTAGGCAAGCGATGTAATCCCGAACGAGAAAAAGTAAGACCCTGCGCCGTAGTAGCGCGTGCGGCTCAATGAGTATGATATTAAGGTGACGGTAAACAGGGCGATAAAGGAGTTGACCGCAGTTGGGCTTGAAAGCGCAGCCCACGTGAATGATCCAGTAAGGATCAGGCTTATTGTTGCCAGGAGCCGCGCGCGCCGTCGTTCACCTATATCCCGAATGGATGGATGTGGCACCGTCAGGAAGCGCCATATGCGTGAAATCCACTCGATTAGGAAATTATTTGTTTTCCGGGTTTCGCTCGTCCGCATACCTTACTCCGATTCCTTCGTGCTTGCGGAGCCGCCATTTGGTTTCTGTGATTCTGCCGACGGCGGCGCAGATGGGTTTACCAATTGGAACGAGACGGTTGAACCTTTCAATGATTGTCCCAGTTCCTCCACAGTATCGCGCAGGATGGAATCCAACTGAAAGGATGCGCCCAGTTTTGCAGCAATGCCTGAAAGGAAGGTCTCACGCGCCGCACGCTTTTGCGCTTCTTCCAGCAGGCGCGCGCCCTCAAGCGCCAGCGCGACGCGTTCAGCCGTCGCCTCAATGATCGCGAGTTCATCTTCCGACCATTGGCGCGAGGTATTCGATGGATTTAATTTCAAGCGCCCGATTGTTTGTCCGCGCAGCTGGATGGGAATGAGCAAAGCATCGTCTTCGTCGTTGGATTGATGCGGCTCTTTCAAAGGCTCGGGCCGGATTCCGTTATAACGGTAGCCTCTTACCTGAATCGATTCTGAATATCCCTTCCATGCCATGCCTAATGACTGTTGTGAGGCCATTTCCGCCTCGCGCAAGGCTTTTTGCGATTGTTCATATAAGCGCGCGTTTTGAATGGCGATGGCAATTTGATCTGCGAGGATGGAAAGCGTGAACATATCTGTTTCAGTAAAAGCATTTACTTCGATGGATTGAATATCCAGTATGCCCATGATCTGCTCGCCGGATATTAACGGCAAAGCCACCTCTGACCGCGTGTCGGGAAGGTCGGCGTTGTTAAAAAATGCCGGGTCCGCGCCAACATCCAGGGCGATGCGGGCTTGTTGGTTTTGAGCGATAAAACCAATGATGCCCTCTTCGCCAATCTTGAGACGATGACCGCGCTGAAGCATGCGTAATCCGCCGGCGCTGTTGGAAGCGCGTAATATCATATATTGATTTAATTCATCGATCAAAAAGATTCCGACATGGTAAAAGCCGAATCGGTCGCTGATCATCTGGGTGGCCAATGTCATGAGTTTATCGGCGTCCCGAATGGAAATGACTGCGCGGGCGATTTCGGCGATGGTTTGCAACTGGCTGGCGCGTTTTTGCGCGTTTTGATTTGCAAATAACAATTCTTGTGTGCGCTGTTCCACGCGCTGCTCGAGCTTTTCCTGGACGCTCATCAACTCATTTTCCCTCTGCATGAGATCTGAATTCACTCGTTGTAGAATATCCTGTCGGCGGCCCGCAAAAGAGGCGAATAAACCAAGGAACAGGGGGGCGGTGTCAATGATCCATAATAGCGAATCTGTGGATTGTACATTCATAATGCCCGATAAACCAAGGGGAAGGTTTGAATTTGCGATCCTGATAATCGTTGCGCCAACGGGGAACAATAAGCCAAAGAGTATGCCTGCGACTGCATATCTTTGTGTTTCGTTCCTGAAAAGTTGCCTTCGTTGTCTCATGATTCTGCGCTTGCGGACTAATGAGCTGGATGCTCTTCGCTTACTATTTCAACGGTCACTTCAGCGCTGCCAATCTTTCGGCCCAACTCTTCCACAGCAGTTTGAAGGATGGCGTCTAAATTGCTTACCGCGCCGATCCTTGTCGAGATTTCGCCGATGGCGCGTTCGCGGGCAGCGCGGCGTTGGGCGGTTTCCACGAGGCGGGCATTATCCAGGGCTAATGCGGCGCGTTCAGCCGCGGCTTCGAGCATGGTTAATTCGTCCTGGGTCCATTCACGCTGGCCCTTTTGGGAACGAACGTCCAGCACGCCAATGATTTGTCCGCGCAGTTTGATAGGGATCGCCAGGGTGGAAGACGCTCTTTCCAGCGAAAGCCTGCCTGTCTGAAGGGCGGCTTTGACTTGCTCGCGCTTGGTGCCCTTTTCCAGTGCAACAACCTGTTTGCCGTTGAAAACAAACCCGCTGTGTTCTGCCTGCTGTGCGAAGCTACCCCATGCCTGTTTAACAAATTTTTCAATTGTGACCTGGGATTCAGACAATGCACTTCGGGACGCGCCGAACAGGCGGGCATTTTCGATGGCGATCGCAATCTGGTCTGCCAGCGTGGTGAGAACATTGATATCTTCCCGTGCGAATGCATTCGTGTCCGTGCTTTGGACATCCAGAGCGCCAATCAGGCGTCCGCCTACGTTAAGCGGGAGGGCTATTTCAGAGCGGGTCTCCGGAAGATCGGGATTGTTGAAGTAAACGGCATCAGCCCCCACGTCCAGGGCTACGCGAGGCTCGCCGCGCGAAGTTGCGTATCCGACGATGCTGTTCATATCCAATCGCAGGCGATAGTGGCGGGTTAGCATCCGCTTGCCGCCTTCGCTGTTAGCTGCCTGAAGAATGGCGTATTCCTTTGCCTCATCAATCATGAAAATGCCTATATGATAAAAACCGAATTGTTCGCTGACCAGTTTTGTCACCTCGGGAAGAAGAGAATCCAAATCTTGCATCCCAGCGATTGTTCGCGCCAGGCTTGAAACCGACTGCAGTTGAATGGCTCTCTTTTCTAAGTCGGCGGTGCGTTCCTGCATTCGTTGTTCAAGCGTCCGATTGTGTAGTTCCTGTATCTCCGTTAATTCTCGTTGTTTTGAAATTTGTTCGAAAAGCGGCATGATTGCGAAGCGATATAAAATGGGCGCAACCAAAACCGTGAGGGATATTGCATCAATAAGCGACTCAACAATGGGGGTAAAGGGCGGCATCAACAGGAAAACGATCATTATCAGTAATTCAATCGAAAATATCGCCGCTACGAGAATGATGAAAACGCGAGTCGGGTTAAGAGTGTTTTTACCGTCGGAGTTGTTGGTTTCTCCGGTTCGATCTTTTCGCCCAGAAACAGAATTGTTGTCTGATGAGTTCATTTTTGTCCGATTGCGTTACTATTCTGTATCTTCTTCATTATCCAGAATCTGAATTGCGACTTCTGTGCCATTCAGCATCCTGCCGATTTCCCGAACTGTGGCCTGCATGATTTCCGCGTATGCCGTGGGTGTGCTAATGGCTGTGGTCACCTGTGATATGGATTGTTCGCGGTCGGCGCGCAGGCGGGTCTCTTCGTAAAGGCGGGCGCTTTCCATTGCCAGAGCGAGACGTTCAGCCGCCGATTCAATGGTAGAAATTGTTTTTTCGTCATATCCTTGCTTGAGTTTCAGGCTGACCACCCCGATCGTTTGTCCGCGCAATTTTATTGGTATGGCAACTGTATTTTGCTTTTCTGATTTTGCGTTATTGCCGTTAGCCCCGATGGTTTTCCCAGTTTCAAGGGCTTCAGTTCCTAGCTCTGACAGTTCGGACACCGATTGGATGCGGATATTGTCGAATCGGTAGCCTTTATTGCCGGTCCGAATCCCTCCGGCAAATCCTTTCCAGCTTTCAAGGGTGTATCTTCCATATGCGCCCTCCAGTTCGTCCAGGTTTTTTTCCACTGCCTGCAACAAGCGGGTACGTTCTATGGCAGTTGCTAGCTGGTCTGCCATGATTTGCATAATTGCCACACCATCCGGACTGAATGCCTGCGGCTGGTCGCTTTGCAGATCGAGCACTCCAATGACATTTGATTCCACTTTCAGCGGCAAAGCCAATTCAGAGCGGGTATTTGGAAGAAATGGGTTGTTAAAGTGAACCGCATCAATACCCTTATTGAATATGATATACGATTCTCCGCTTGCGGATACCTGCCCCACAATTCCCACTTCTCCTGCGCGAACCTTGTGGTTGTTGGCGATCATTCGCCGCCCGGCGTTTGTGGGGGAGGCAACCAGAACGGCATACTCCTTATTATTATCGAGAAGGAAGATCGCGGTATGATAAAACTTGAAGCGCTCAAGGATTAAGGTGGCGGAGCGAGTCAATAGTTCGTCCAGATTTCTGGCTGATGCCGAATCCCGGACAATTTCAGCAGCGACACGTAACCACTGGGTTTGACTTTCCAGGTCCCGGGTGCGCTCTGCGACGCGTTTCTCCAGGTCGGTAATCGAAGCGCGTAGTTGTGATGTCATATGATTGAAGGCGGTTGTCAGGGTGCCAATTTCGTCATTGCCCGGTTTCGTATTCACATAACTCGTGATATTGCCCTCGGCGATGTCTGCCGCGGCGCGCGTAAGCGTTTGAATAGGCTGGAGGGTGCGACTGGTAAATATTACGAGAGCAACGCTTCCCAGCATAAGCGCAAGTACGCTGATTAATCCTGCAAAGAGCAGGCGTGTATTTTGACTTGGGGGGATATGAGCAGTGTGGTCGTAAACGATGTCAAGCGCGCCGACGGTTTTTCCTGAGAAATCCGACAGCGGGGATGTAAAGATCATATAATCCTCTCCTTCGACGCTTGGGTGGGTTAAGGCGGTCTCCCCATTCACTCCCTTCAACACTTTATCATAACTGTCGAGATCGTTGAAGACGGGACTGTCCTGGGTTGTCGCATATACGATGTAACCAGGAATGGGACTTTCTCCCAATCCATTATTCTGGGTTGAACCACCTGCCAGCAGGTCTTGCGAGAGCAGAATACGCCATTCGCTGCCGTATTTTTCCTTCAAGCCGCTCAGTAGCGCGTCACTAAATCCAATCCCGAACTCAACAGACCCAATGTGTTTTCCCTGATAAAAAATAGGAACGGCGCCGCGCACTCCCAGCCTGCCGTTTTCAGCTTCTATACCCGCGACAGGTCTTTGTTCAGTGTTCGCAAGGGCGACAACTGACAATACCCCGTGATCTTCCCGATTATTGAGATCGTTGAGACTAAGAAACAGCGCCCCGTTCGGCAGGTGGTATTGATATTGAGTAATGTGATACGCTTTCAGAAGTTCGTAGCTCGGAAGAGTCAAATCAAGAAGCCTCTGCCGATCTCTTGCCGCTAAGGCGTCCTGTATAGATGGGTCGTCTGCTACTGAAGAACCCAGCGCCAGGGTGACGTTCTTTTGATTTTCCAATTCAGCCAAAAACGCAGCACTGTATGAAATTAGATCGTCTTGCTGCGCTTCATGATAGGTATTATGCAGGCTGTTGTAGGAATAGGCGAAGATTCCCGACAGTAAAACTGCAAACACTATCAGGGCTGGGAGAATCAATTTACGGGTAAGAATCATAATAATACCTTTTGCTAAACTGCCCCTGATAGGTTATTGCTCCGATTGCCGGCAGTGTGATCTCCACCCGTGGTTTCACTAATAAATACGGTCGCTTCTTCAACATCAGGCAGTTGTCCTAGTTCACGCGCGGCAGTTTGCAACAATGTGTCAATATCCAGCGATTGACTAAAGCGCGTCGCAAGTCTGCCGACTATTTGTTCCTGCCGGGCTCGCTCAGTGGCTTCCTCGAGCAGACGAATATTATCAACCGCCAGTCCAACCTGAGTTGCAACTTCCACAATGAGTTCCTCGTCCATTTTGTTCCATGCCGTAGCATCTTTACGCGAAATTGACAGGCTACCAATCTTTTGTCCGCGCAGGGCAATTGAGGCGCTGATTGCTTTGTCATCCTTCGAGAATGATTTATCTGCGTGCAAGCCTAGCGGCGTATACGTGAAGACGCGCTCCTTTCCCTGCAATTTTTGACTCCACGCTTCGCGCGTGCGGTCACTTGTCAGTTCTTCGAGTTGCGTTACTGCCGCCTGAGATTCATCCAGCAAGCGGGCGTTTTCAATCGCCACTGCCACTTGGTCTGCGATGGTTTGTAGGACCTCAATGTCTTCCATGCTAAACGCCTGTGGCTTGTCTGAGTGAATATCCAATGCTCCCAGTACTTTGCTGTGAATCACCAACGGCAGGGCAACTTCTGAACGGGTCATTGGGAGGTCGGGATTGTTGAATAAAACAGCCTCAGGCCCAATATCTGAAACGATGCGGGGTTTTTTCTGCGCCAACACGTAGCCAACGATGCTCAACGGTCCAATGGAAAGTGAGTGACCATTCTCAATCATTCTCAAGCCGCCCTCTGAGGATACGGCTTGCAAAACCGCTTCATCGCCTGCTTCGCTAATGAGGAAAATGCCGGTGTGGTAAAACCCAAATTGATCGCTGACCAACCTTACTACAATATCCAGAAGCGAAGCAAGGTCATGGACTTCTGCAGTCTGGCGCGCGATGAAGGATGCGGCGCGGAGTTGATCGGTCTTTCGCACCAGATCTGCGGTACGTTCAGCAACCCGCTGTTCCAGATCGTTGATCAAGCCACTTAGGTTTTCAGTCATTGTATTGAGATCGAGAGCAAGATCTGCGAGTTCCCGGGTTCCCGGGATTTTTGTGATTCTGTATGTGAAATCCCCTTTGCTTATCTTGTCAGCTGCGTCCCGCAAGCCGACGATCGGTTTGGCGAGATAGTTTGCAAAAGTAATTCCAGCAATGACAATTAAGAGCAGGGCGCTGAGGAAGATTATGATTAGTCTGTCACGATATGCCCTTTCTTGCGCGAGAATCGTGCTGGCGGAAATATCCACACCCAAAACCCCGGCCCGCTTGCCATCCGAAGTAAAGATAGGTGTGTATCCTGATAAGAACGACCCAAATTCGTCGGTGTAAATATCTGGCTCTATTATTGTCCTGGTCATTGTATCGAAATTTTCAACCAATGTTGCGCTGGGTTCTGCATATCTATCGCCAAATTCCGATATGTCTGGCTCGTCAGCTGATATGCGCGCATCCACAACGAAATAAATCCCTTGCTCATCCTTTCTTAGAGTATACACAAATATTAGATCGGGGTCGGATAGCTTGATTTTTCGATTCTGCTCATGGATAATTTCAAAATGCTCATCATGCGCGGCTTGTACTTGTAATAATTCGTCACCGTCTTGTTGCAATCCAGCCAGGGTGGTGATATTTTCCAGGCGATGTCGTAAACTGTTGCGTAATTCCTGCTGAAAATTTATATAAAAAATAGATGATACGCCCGCGGCAAACAACGCCGCCAGAATAACCAATACGGCAGCGAGTCTTGTCTGAAGAGTTGGGTATTTATTTGTATCCATGTGCTTCATTGATCCAGTAATTATTAACTGATAACGGGTCTATCTAGAGTTGAGGCTCCATCTTCCAAGTTCAGTTCAACTGTAACTTGCGAGGCGTTCATTCGCCTGCCCAGTTCTTTCACTACGGTTTGCAAGACGCCATCGATTGTCGCCGAAGACCAGATCTTCGAGTTGATCTCTGCCAGCATGCGTTCGCGGACCGCCACCTGCCGACTTTCACTGACCAGCCTGGCGTTTTCAAGAGCAACGGCCGCTTGTGTTGCAACCGCATCTACAAGGCTTCGTTGGTCCTGCGTCCACTCGTCATTTCCCTCGAGCATGATCTGCCCAAGGATCTGGTCACGCAGGCTGATGGACACTTCCATCCTATTGGGATTTTCAAGGTTCTCATCGCCAACACCGTATTCCATTCCTTCATTCTGCGCGTAAAATCCGCCCCAGCCCTCCTGAAGGTATTGTTGCTGAACGGCGCGCATTTCTTTAATAACCTGCTGTGCTTCCTGGTAAAAGCGCGCATTTTCAAGCGCGATGGCAACCTGCCCGGCCATGTTTTTCATGGTCTCGATTACCTGCGGCCCGAAATCCGCTTCCCTCATGGATTGAACATTCAATACCCCAAGCACTCGCTCACCAACCAGCAACGGGAGCGCGATCTCGGAGCGTGTGTAGGGAAGGAGTGGGTTGGCAAAGCGCTGTTTTTCTTCGGATGCAATTTGCGCGACGCGCGCTGATTTTTCGCGGATCGCTGTTCCAACCATGCTTTTCCCGCCCACTTCAAGGCGGTGATGCTTTTGCTTGAGCGCATTGCCTGCATCGCCCGTTGCCTCCTTAAGTTCAGCCCATTTTTCACTTGGATCTAAAAGATAGATGGCCGCGTAGTAATAACCGAATTGCTCCGGAAGCAATTTGATAACCCGGGCGAGTAGTTCGTCCGGGTCAAGGCTGGATGCTGCAACTCTCCCGACCTCATTCGTTGCAGCCAGTTGCTTTGTGCGTTCAGCGACCTGTTGCTCAAGCGTGTTCTGCAGGGCTTCGAGTTGTGAGACCATGCGATTGAAATGCATAGTAACGATGCCTAGTTCATCCGTCGCGCTTACAGGCGCGCGCTGGGCGAGGTCACCGCGTTCGATTTTAGTGAACGTGTCAATCAAATCTTTGATGGGATCTGAAACTGACCTGGAGACATAATATGAGAAGCCTGCCCCCACAACGAGAGCCAGCGCGCTAAAGAAAATAGATTGGATTTGCAAGCTGCTGAATCTATCCAATGAGTTGACTTCTGAATAAAGGATACGGATGGTTTGTTGATAACCGATCGGGGCGATCAACAAGACGCCAATCGCGATCAACCCAAGAATCAGGATTTGGAATTTCCCGATCAACAGCGCGCCGGAGCGACCTTTCAGTTGTGTCTCAAAGTCGTTCGGAACCAGAACTAGCCTGGCAGGCAGGGCGAGACGTTCGATCATCAAAACGGCAAGGATCGTTGAACCGAGCAGAGAAGCGAATCCTCCAATCACAACATACAATGGATCCGACGAATTAATGGCGGTGGGCTGAAAAACTGAAGAAATGGGGGCTTCGCCCTGGGACAATGTAATGAAGAAAACAGGCAAAATATCAACGACAATAATGACAATGGCAGCCGCAATTCCATAACGCCAGGTAAGGCTGGTGATTTCACGCCAGGCTCTGAACTCTTCATCGGGGTTTGATCTGAGCAAGCCTTTTGCCCAATCGTTGAGTCGTTTACGGGCTGTTGGAGTCATAAGCCAACTGACGCCAAGAAGGATCAGGTTGCTCGATACAATCAAGAGCGGCGTTATCCACGCAAAGACCCTCAGTTGCTGACCATCAAATTCTGCATTGACATTGATGGATAGGATGCCAGGAATTGCCCCAAGCAGCGCGATGAGTTGGGCGGCGGCAATAATGATGATGAGGTACCAACCGCCCAGGCGGGACAATAATTGACCCAGCGAGAGGCGTTCACTCATTGGTTGCTCTCTTCTTTTCATTCACTTTGGCCGGATTTATTCCCACCTTGATTCGCGCGCTGTTCGCGCCAACCGCGCGCGTCAATTCACTTACAGTCGTTGTGAGTATGGTTTCCATATCAGTTGTGCGGCGGATCTTGTCTGTGATCTCAAACAGGACACGCTCGCGCTCGGCCTGCGCGCGGATTTGCTCCAGAAGCCTGGCGTTGGCGATGATCGCGGCAAGGCTGCCGCCCAACGTGCCCAGCAATTCTTCATCGCTTTCGGCATACGCCGAAACCTGCTCGTTTTCAACATTGAGAACGCCAAGGAGTTCGCTGCGATATAGAAGCGGGATCGCTATCTCTGAACGAGTGTTAGGGCTTCCTTCGATGTATCGCGTATCCTGGAGAACGTTGTTAACACGTAAGGTCCTGCGGTGCGTAGCAACCCAGCCCGTAATTCCGTCTCCCAGAGGGATGCGCAAGTCAAAAACATCATTTGCATATCCGACTGCGGCTCTCACAATCAAGACTTTCTTTTCGCGGTTTACCAATAGAATGGAAACGCGGTCCCCGCCCAGCGTTACCTGCAAGCCATTGACCGCGGATTGCAACGCTTCGTCCAGTGTTGTTCCGGAAGCGGCAGTTGTGGTAATGTGATGCAAGAGACGGTGCTGTGCGAGGTGTTCCTGTGTTTCGGCGAATAGTTCCGTATTCACGACCGCTATCGCAAGCTGGTCGGCGAGGATTTGCAGTGTGCGGAGATTATCTTCCGCGAACGCATACACCTGTTCGCTTTGCACATCCAGAACCCCCACAATCCTCTCACCGATCTTCAGAGGGATTGCGGCCTCTGAACGCGTTTCAGGTAGCAGGGGATTGAAGTAATATGTGGCATCGCGCGCCGTATCGTTGACAACCAACTCCTCGCCTTTGCCCGCCACAAACCCAATAACTGACTTTGACCCAATGCCAATCTTGTACCCGGCCCGCTTCATTTGCGCTCCCGCCTCGCCGGTGGCTTCCCGGATCATAACAAACTCACCCGGCAGGTCCTTAAGAAAGACACCTGCATGATAAAACTCAAAGCGCGAGCGGATCAGGTTGACTGCTTTTTGAAGGAGTTCATCAAGGTTGAGCGAACTGCTGATATCCCGGGCAATTTCCGCGGCGGTCTCAAATTGGAGCGCGGCGTGGCGGCTTTGATCCAGCAGACGAACGTTGTAAATTGCCCCCGAGATTTGGTTGGCAACAGATGTGACAAACCGCAGGTCATTTTCGTTAAAACTATGTTCGTTCTCAAGGTCTTGAATAATAATGGCGCCGATCGATTCGCCTCGCACGATCATAGGGACTCCAAGCCAGGATTTCGCCGCTTTTCCCGCGACTTTTGCGCCCATGGCGATTGAGCGCTTTTCGGTATCCTCCACCAGCATCAGAGGCTCGCGGGTGCGGATCAGGATTGACGTTAAACCTTCGCCCAGCGGGAAGGTGTCAATTGAAGAAAATTTTCCTTCCTCCCAAAGATAAGGTATATTGATCGAATTTGTCTTTTCATCGTAGAGCGCGATGACAACTCCATAGTCGCCCACCACGAGGCGGATTTGTTGATGAATGGCCATGTAGAAAGCATGAAGATCGCTGACGGCTGCCGCGTTGGCGGCAAGGGTGTTCAGCGCATTCAATTCCCTGGATTGGCGGTCATCCTGAGCTTGAGCGGGCGATGCATATTGCTGCATGGTATTTGTGGCCAGCCGAATCGTACGCTCAAAGGAATTGACAACATCCTCATTAAGGTCCTGCCCTGTTCGGGCGCCAATTAACACAAGGCCGCGCAGATGTCCATTTTGCAAGATTGGCACATACGCGGCCGCCTCGCACCCCAGTTGACGAGGGTAAGCAGTTAAGGGAGGGGGAAGAGCCGAAGCGTCCCGCAGATCCAGTTGAACGGGCCCGTTCATAAGATGGCTTTCGATATCCTTCAGGGAGATTTCACTGCCGCGCGGCACGGTAGCCTGCTCATCGCGACCCTGGGGGTCTGAATATTGAACAAGATGCAAGTGATCCCCGTCTACTGTAAAGTAAACGGTGACAAAGAAATAATTCTTATGAATGGAAATTGAACTCATTGTGAAATAAGCGCGGCTTAACTAAATTCCCAAACCGACTCTCCGCTCAAAATGCGGCGGATCTGATCGGGAAATTTATCGGGGTCAAGCGGTTTGCCTAGGAAGCCGTCGAAGCCGGAAGTCTTCGCTTTGTTCATCTGATCCGTGCTCGCTTCCGCAGTGACGGCAATGATTGGGATGGATTTGAGTCTCTCGGATGCGCGGATCTTTTTCAGCGCGCCATATCCATCTTCGTATGGGAGGCGAATATCCATCAGAATAAGATCCAGACGCTGGAGGGTATCTGCGTACTCCACCACTTCATAGCCTGAGGTCTTCCATTCACAATGGATGCCCAGATAGCCCAACATGCGGGCAATCAATACGAAGTTCGCGACATTATCCTCCACGACCAGTACAGTCGCATCTTTTGGAATATTCGGTTTCTTAATAGGTTGTGTATCCATGATATCTTCAGACATTTGTTCTCCTTGCAAGAAATCTTTCGATCTCCCTGGTCAGTTGATCAACATCAAGCGGTTTTTGTATATAGCCGTCACAGCCCGCTTCGAGCGTTTTTTCTTTATCGCCGCGCATCACATTTGCGGTTAATGCAAGAATTGGAACCCGTTCAAACCCGGGCATGGATTTGATCTTCGCCGTCAAAGTGTAGCCGTCCATATCGGGCATGTTGATATCCATTAAGATCAAGTTCGGACGCGCGGTCTTTAACACATCCAGCGCCTCGCCTGCATTCATGGCTTCGATTAATTTATAATTCTCGGCAAGTAAAACGCGCCTGACGAGCATGCGGTTGTCTGGATTATCTTCAACATATAGGATCGTGCCTTTGTCTTCCGGCTTCAGCATTCTGAGGGAACCTCCGAACTTGATTCTACTTATGACCTTTATGGGAACGCATGACAGCTACCTTACAAATTGACAAACAAAAAAGTCGAGGGAGTCTCTCCTCGACACTGAGCGGGTGATGGGACTCGAACCCACGATATCTTGCTTGGGAAGCAAGCGTTCTACCACTGAACTACACCCGCTGGATTAAGAGGGATTATAGCGACGCGTTATATGGATGTCAAGCACTATATGAGTTAAGCCGACTCCAACGGAGGCTGACATGTCCCCCCGCACGAAACCACAACGGCGAGGAACGCTTGCCTCCCTCGCCCTCATAGACGCTTACACGGACTTTTCTTTATCCCGTCAAGCGATGAACTGCACGCCCGCGACATTGGACTTCTACAAGTTCACCGCGGGCGTTTTCCTTGCATGGTGCGAAGCCCGGGGCGTGACCTCGCCCGAAGAAGTGACGGCGCGGATCGTGCGCGCGTACCTGGCTGGCATGGAGGGCAAAGCAGATCGCACAAGGCACGCCCACGCAAGAGCGATAAAGACACTGCTCAAGTTTTGGAATGTTGAAGGATATATCAGCGCGCCCGTCCGCTTCGACATGCCGAAAGTTGCGAAGAAGCAACTGCCAGTATTGAACGCGGAACAGCTGCGCGAGGTTGTCAAAGCCTGTAACGTGAGAGACAAGTCGATTGTCTTATTCATGGCGGATAGCGGGCTGAGACGCGCCGAGACTATCGCGCTGAATTGGCAGGACGTGGACATGCAGAGCGGACTGGTCACGGTGAAACGCGGCAAGGGCGGCAAAGAACGGAGCGCGGTAATTGGAGCAGTGACACGCCGCGCACTGCTGGCATATCGCAGAACGCTTGTAATCCGTGACGGTGTTTTGTTTCAATCGCGAACAGGCGCGCGGCTTACTGGCACAGGCTTACTGCTTGTCTTTCGCCGTCTATCGGAGCGGACCGGGATCCACGTCACGCCGCACGCGCTGAGGAGGACGTTCGTTATTTTGTCCTTGCGCGCAGGCATGGATGTATTGCATCTTCAAGCCATGCTGGGACACGCGTCCGTTGACATGGTGGGATACTACGCGCAGATGGTGGACGACGACCTGCTGCAAGCGCACAAACAACACTCGCCCATTGATGGAATTTTCTAACTTCCCTGCTAACAGGGAAATAACAGGGAAATTAGAACAAAACTAGAACAATATATTAAGTGAAAATGAGTAAGATGTGATATAATGTTATTACATCGTCAACCTTTTTATGAGAGAAATTTCGGTATTGCAACGATACTGTAACGAAATTCAGGAGAAAATATGCAAAATAAGATCGATACCTGGGGAATGAGGGCAGACAAAACAGACCTCAAACAAATAAACACCCTGGCTAGGTGCCTGGGTGTCAAAGAAGCGGAAGCAGTGCGGCGCGCAGTCGCTTACCTGTTGTCTAAAAAAGAGAAAGAGAAGTCAGTCAAAGAAACCAAACACGCCCCCGCCAATTAAAAGGCGACCGCCTGGGGACGAGTCCAGGCGGAGCGCAACGGCGGCAAGCATAGGAGAAATGAGATATGCTTACTCAACCCAATAATAACACAACCTTAACGAAAAAGACAAAGCCAGTCTATAAAGACTGTTGCGAACTTTGCCCACATAACAACACAAAGAACCTAGTCACATTCAGGCGCGCCGATGGTACGCGTCTCGTTCTGTGTGAGACGCACGCACGAAGCCGGGGGATGATATGACCACCACGCGCGACCTTGAAGAAATCCGAGCGAAGCACGCGCAGGCGCTGGAAGGTTTACCGCTGGGGAATGTCACGGTTGAAGCGCCGAACGTCAACGAAGTGCGCGCGCCCGCTTGCCAATACCCTCAAACTGTTGGCATCTATCCCATGATGGGAATACAAGCCGCGCGCCGCGCTTCAGGCATGGGCGGCGGCTGGCGTTTATATGTGCTGGCTAAGGCTTTGGATACATGCGGGCTGGGGATGATTCGCCGCGATGATTTACGCAATTATGTTTTATTTCTTGGAGTGAAACCGCGCACATGGGAACGATGGATAGCGGAAGCCCGCAATCATGACATAGTAAAAGACATCCAGAAGGGCGCGGACTGGTGGTTAATCCTACCGTCCGCGGGACGCGTCGCGCTTGCAATGGGAATGGATGACATCGGCAATCGTAAAGCCACAATGAGCGCGTCGGCTTTGATCGGCAACGGCTGGAAAGCCCGCGTATATTCAGCCTGGGGAGATCGCAAACAAATCAGCCGCGAACGAATACAAAAGACATTGAATATTTCGGTATCCACCCAACGTTACCGTGACGCGCAAGCAGGAACAAAGCGCGAGCGCAATTATGCCAAGTCTACAATGCGTAGTGATCGTTTTTCGGGCGTTGTGGAATATGGGAAGTATAAAGCCCCGTTTGTCATGCGTGACGGTTTTATCGCGTGGCGCCTACCAGATACGCGCTTTTCAGTACATGCAGAGCGCGCAGGTAAAGGCAGAGCAAGAAAAGCGAACAAACTTATTAAGATGCACCATCTTAACGGCTTGTCACATATGCGGCAGGCTTTAAGCGACGTTGGCGCGTCCTACTATGTACGGCTTTTCAATTTGACCGAAGCCCAGCGAAAGGCGACTGAGAAGAAGATCGCCAAGCACGACAAACGGATAAACGAATTATACCAGCGTGACCACGAAGCGAAAAGCGGCGCGGTGGTATGGGCGCATTGCCTTATGGTGTAAGGATGAAAACAGGCAAAACGACATTTACTGACGGTACTATATGCTAATAATCTATATAATGCTCAGCAGGCAAGAAAGGAAAGCATGAAACCCAAATGTCGCGCCTGTAACCAGCCTTACACGCCCGCGAAGCCGTATCATGTGCTATGCTTCGCCTGCTGGCTGGTAAGCCTCCGTGACGCGCTGGACGCCCGCAGAGCGTGTTACGGTGACATGGAAGCGAAACGGAACCGTAGCAAGCAGGAGAAAACTACTAGAGGTAAATAATGACACAATGTAAAGCAACGACTAGCGCGGGCGCGCCGTGTGGGATGAAAACCAAAGCCGGCGCGCGCTACTGTTTCATCCATGACCCCAGCCAGGCAAAGAAGCGCGCCCAGGCACGCAAGAAGGGAGGGGAGAACCGATACACGCCCCACTTTGCGGACCCGTCGAAACTGCCCGCGAACGTGGCAGGGCTTGAAGATGCAAACAAGATATTAGGCTATACCCTGGCGGAGGTGATCGGCATGGATAACAGCATAGCGCGGGCGCGTGTACTGCTTGCGCTGTATGACTCGTTCGTCAAATCGTTTGAGATTGGAGAACTGGAAAAGCGTATTCAGGCATTAGAGCAGGCGAAACGATAGTATCAAAGTCCGATACTCATGAATTATCAGTACCAAAAAGAGGAACAAAATGAGCAACCTAAATAACAGGATCAATAAACTCGAATCCGAGCGCGTCGTTTCAACCATCCACCGCGTGATCGTGGAGAAAGACGGCGAATATATCGAGCGCGGGCAGGTCATTAGCGAAGCCGACTATCTCGGAATCGTTGGCGACCCCGTTAACGATATCGTGTTAATAAAAGTCGTGTACGCAAGCGACGCCGAAGTCATGGAGATGATACTCAATGACAACACTACACAACCGAATCAACCGGCTTGAAACAAAGCGGGGCGTACACGCGAAATATAAATACATGTGCGTTATTGGAAGTATGCACGACGCCTTTGCGCCTGAGGAGCGCGCGAAGGGATACAAAGTACAGCCGTGGATAGAGTCATTCGGTGGGAATGGGGGAGCGCCGTTTTATCTCGCCACGCGTGAAGAGCTGTACACGTTCGCGGCGCGGGATGACGTTGACTTGATAATCGTTGTCACAGGTGCCAATGAAGAATCAGAGCTAATAAAGCAAGGCGCATGAAAGTAACGAAATTATCCGAAACTGAATTGATTTTGAATATGGAGGTATGCGCCGAAAAGGTGACAGGGCGCGCGGTGATCGTGCGCTTTATGGACTTGCCAGGCGGCGCGCAAGGGCTGGCGAAAAAAAGTCTGGACGGGAAAGCCGTCATAGACTTAGATACATCAACTTTGCGCGACATCGTTTTGTTTGTGGATACATTCGGGCATGAACTCGCGCACGTTATAAAGCACTTTGCAACCATGCCGCGCGTGGACATAAACAGAAGCCCCGCGCGTGACATTGCGCTGGAGGCTTTGCATTTGAAAAGCCCCAGGGGAAACCCCATAGTCAAGAGACAAGAGGACGAAGCCGACACACTGGCGCGCAGGTTGCGCGAAGTGGTAGAGCGGCATTATTGGGGATACATGCAATCAGTGAAAGACCCCGCGTTAAGTGTGCTGAAAATTCTATACCACGAACTCAACAGGAGATAACGAATGAATATTCAAGACTTACAAACCAAAGCAGAACAGGCGCGTCGATACCTTAAAAACTTCATCAACCAAGACGAAGCCCGCGCCCAGGCAGAGCGCGAGGTAAAAGCGGCGGAGGATGAGCTGCAAAGCCTCAAAGATCGCGTCAATTCAAACGCATACAAAGCCGATGAGAAGCGCGCTGATAAACTCGAAAGTGAGATCGCGGACGCCTTGCAGGAGGCAGAGCGCGGAATAGATGGCGTAAAGGCGGTATTAGACAAAGCCGTTAGCAAACACAACGAATTCAAGACTCTAGTCCGTTCGCTGGATGACCTGACAAAAGACCAACAGCAAAACCGCATTTACAGCAAGGTACACAGTGACGTAAACGAATTACTCGTGTATGTGGATCGATGGCTGGAACGGCGAAAATTCCTTGAGGGATTAAAGCAGACGCGAAAGACAGCGCTGTGATCGCGCGCGCGAAGGATAAGAGAAGCCGCCCTACCTAACGGCGGGCGGCTTTTTGTTTGGGTTGTGGGGGATTGGCAGTGTAGATCAGTAAGTCCCCTGGCTGTACTCCGAAGTAATCGCAGAGCGTTTCAATCGTTGACCCATCGAAGCGGTTGACCCTTTGCGTCATGTAAACCGTCAAGGTGCCAATGGATAACCCCGTCTCTTCTGCGATGGTGCGATAAGTTAACTTGCGCTTCTCGCGCAATTCTTTTTCAGCAATCAGGACTTTCAGCCTGTTATAGATAGCCATTCCAATATTCATTGTAACCTTGCTCCTTGTATCAGGAAAGTAAAACGCTTACCCCATTATACCCTAACATTGCACTATATACATATTGTCTGTGTACTAGTTATATGGTACAATACCCCATATACTAAAACACACACAAAGGCAGGCACAAATGGCAGATAAAACAACCGATACACCCCAGGACGAAAGCGGCGAATTTGAAGAAGCAGGGCAATGCTACGACGAGGGCGAAAGCAAGCGGCGCGCCGAACTCGAAAAGCAGATAGACAAAGCCCTTGCCAAAATACTAGGAGATGCAAAATGAACAGCAATGACCGAACTGTAAAACTATCCCCCCGTGAAGTGTTTGTATTACGGCGCATGAGCGACAAACGGCGCGCCGAACGGATCGCGCAATTCGTGATGCGGCTTGTGGAGCGGACGCTAATACTCGAGGTGGTGATCCTGCTTGCACTGATGCTTGCATCGTGCAACCCGTACGCGGAACTCTACCCCACGTCGGCGCCGACTGCACGCGCAAGCGCGCAAACAGCAACAGCCGCGGCAATCATCACAGCCACAGCGACCGCCGCGCCGACTGCACGCGCAAGCGCGCAATGCACAGTGACAACGGGCGCGCCTGTTGGATACCTGAACTTGCGGACCGGGGCGGGCGTGCAATTCGCAATCATCCGCGTCCTGGCTGAGGGCGAAGTCCTGACCGTGATACACGTCGGCGCGTGGCATGAAGTCACGGACGCGCAAGGGCATCACGGATATATCAATTCTAACTATTGCGAGGCGCAATGATGAACAGGAAACAAGCGGGCAGTAAGGGCGGGCGCGCGACTGTTGCGAAGCACGGACGCGAACACATGCAAGAGATCGGCAAGCGCGGCGCGGCGGCGACATGGGCGCGTTACTTTCTTGCGCCCTGGGGAACGTCACGCTATGCGATGGTAGAGCGCAAGACATTCAAAATCATAAAGATAAAAAGGTAAGGTGTAGCATGAAAAATAACGAACTGTTGAAATGGTTTGCAGGCGTGGCGTTTGGCGCGTTCCTGCTTGCGGTGATCGCGTGGACGGCATCCCTGACTATCGGCGTGATGCAGATCGTATTGCCTCACGCCCCAGCCGTGAAATGGTTTGCACTTGGGCTATTCGATGGCGGCGCTTTGACGTGGTTACTCGTGTTCATCCACAAAGCCAAAGGCACGCCCCAGCGCGGCGTCAGTTTGCTAATGACTGTTCTGGATTTGATCGGCATCGTGCTGATGGTGATCGGCGGTATCTATCTCGGAGGACAGGAACTAGCCAACATCCCCGAATGGATCGGCGGCGCGCTTATCAATGGCGTGATCGGCGCAACCGTGCTTAATCTCATGGCTGGCTATTACTTCCACGCAAGCGCGCCCGATGTGCGCGAAGCGATACAGGCGCAAAGCCTCGAAGATACCCTGGCTGAGGAAGCCTTGAAGCAGGCGCGGGTCAACGTGGAACGCGAGGCGCAACGCCTGGGCGCAATCATGGCGCGGCGCGTGACTGCCCAAATCAAGTATCGCCTGGCTTTGCCGATGTCTGAAAGTGAACAAGCCGAATGGGAAGGCGAGACAGTGGACGCGACCGCCGAGGAAATGAAAGCCTTACCCGCGCCCGCGCCGTCTGTTGGTGTATGGGCATGGCTGAAAAGTTTTTTTACTCGCGGGCAATCCCAGCCGACACCCTCCGAACCTATCACTACTTCGCCGACTTCCGACTCAAATTCAAACGACGCACCAGGCGACGACGCGCCGAACCCGTAACCGATAGAACGTGTAAGGCTTGCGGCAAGCGCATCGAGCCGGGCAGGAACGGACGGCGGCAATACTGCAATTACGCCTGCAAGCAACAGGCATACAGACTGAGAAAGTCCGAACCTTGACAACCGAATAACCGCCCATCGTGTAATTGTGTGCAGAGCATGACCAGGGATGGCGCGGCGTCCATAGCAGAAAGGACAATCAAATGACCGACACGATTCACCTGGCGATTTACAAGGCAAAGGATTTTACTTTGCTGATTGAATACGAATTGATTGACGATGCAATTGAAATTACACACGTTGACATTCAAGCGCGGCCCGTCTCTGAGTTTGAACAGCGCGAACGAAGCCGGCAACTTCACCCGCGCGTGAGGCAGACTCTCCCAGCCTGGGACGAGTTAGCCCCCGTAAATATCGCATAGTTTACTTATGACAATGATAATTGTAACAACCCATAGGAAAGGCAGAGATGAAAAGACCATATCACCCTAGCGCTACCAGCCACACGAAAGAGATCGTAACCGTCGAGAATGGCGGGCTTGCGCAAATAATACGACTGGTTACAGACGGTTTGACCTCCCCGAACAGCAGGCGCAACTACCAGAACGCGCTCACTGACTTTATGGCATGGTGGACGCGCAACGGAAAGCCCGCAATCAATAAAGCAGTAGTGCAACGATACAAGACCGAGATACAGGAACGCTACGCCCCCGCGACCGTCAACTTGCATCTATCTGCAATTCGCAGGCTTGCACTTGAAGCCTCCGACAATGGCATACTCGACCCAGGCATTGCAGGCGCAATCGAGCGCGTCAAAGGTGTCAAGGCGCAGGGCGTGCGCGCTGGCAACTGGCTTACGAAGGAACAGGCGCAGGACTTGATAAACTCCCCGGACGTGCGAACGCTGAAAGGTTTGAGAGATCGCGCGCTATTGGCTGTAATGTTAGGCGCTGGCTTGCGGCGTGCTGAAACAGCCGCGCTAAACTTTGAACACATCCAACAGCGCGACGGGCGTTGGGTGATCGTGGACTTGATCGGCAAAGGGAACCGCGTTAGAAGCGTGCCAATACCCCCCTGGGTAAAAGCGGCGGTAGACGCCTGGGCGGGATCCGCGAGTATTCACGGCGGGCGCGTCTTTCGTGCCATTCACAAAGGCGGATACATGGATAGCGAAAGTCTGACCCCGCAAGCGATACACGACACGGTAAGGCTGTACATGGCAGGTACGGGAATCAATGCCGCGCCCCATGATTTACGGAGATCGTTCGCGAAGCTGGCGCGCAAAGGCGGATCGAGCCTCGAGCAAATTCAATTGTCGTTTTGTCTTAATTCCGCGACGACCACCGAGAAATACCTGGGCATGGCGCAAGACCTCACAGACGCGCCGTGTGATCGCCTGGGGTTGAGTTTAGGGTAATCCCCACATGCGCGCAAGGATGAACGATATGCAGACCGGCAAATTTGCCGGTCTGATAACGTAATCCCCACATGCGCGCAAGGATGAACTCTTATCCGCTTCAAAACTTGACAGACATCACGGCAAAAACAAACAGTCGCGGCGCAACTGCGACACGACTA
>CAZIYY010000079.1:0-21893 GCA_964543585.1 uncultured Anaerolinea sp.
GATTGGAAATTCCATACCACAGTCTACCAGATTCACTTATTTCATAGTTGAGCCAATGTCCAAAGTGCCAATCAGATTGGAAGCAGTACAATGCAGGCTTCAATAGTTCTGGAAGCCAATGCTATCGGTGTGGTGAATGTCATCAAGTGTACACACCCGAACCTAAGCAATAGGGATATTCACAGGCGACCCACGTGTTAGCAATCCGGATTATGTAGAAGTGAGCAGTTTTGGCTCGATTGCACCAGTGCTGAAAGTCAATCCACAAAGCGTTGCCAACTGCGTCAGCCAGTACACAGCCAAACTGCCCAAAGCTCCAATGCCTCAGAGGGTCAAGAAAGCCAAGTTGGATGAACTGTATATCTTGTAATGTGGTAAAACAGTACAAAAGAGAATTAGAAAAAGACGGATTTCCTAAAATCCAGTTCCACGATCTAAGACACACCTTGCGGCTTTATTACTTTCGGCTAGTGTTCATCCGATGGTCGTACAGGAGAGATTAGGCCATCGTCAGATAAGTATGGCTATGGATCTTTACTCTCACGTATTGCCCACACTGCAAGAAGATGCTGCTGTAAAAATGGAATACATACTCAGTCACCCCTGAGTGTTCCTTACACACTAACACGGAATATATCTATTGGAAAGACTGGACGAAAATCCAGTCTTTTTGCTTGTATAATGGATGTATTGGAACAAAAGGACGCATTTTTCAGGAGACGCACTTTCTCTGGATCAGCTAGTAGAGGTTCAAATCCTTTGCCCCAGCCTGAAAAGGACTTCCGAAGCATAAAACTCTTCGGAAGTCCTAATGTTGTCAGCGCAACTTTCAAAACACGTGGGGGTTTGGATGTAAAGTAAAAGGAGTGTATGTGATGAGCGTGGAGAACGTTAAATCTGAGGTATCCTTCTTCGACCGCCCTGGAATCGAAAAAGGGATTGTTGATGTGGGGGATGGGATTCCTTTTGGGATAGAGCGCGTGACCAATCCATCGGTCGGTATTGGCGGAGTCTATGGGACGTGGGGAGAGAGTTACGATAACGAAAACCTTCCCGAGTTTTTGGAACAACGACTTGGACATCCGCTTCTTCCCAACGAGAAGTTGAATCTGTCCGAACTGGGTTTTCGCAACCGACACCACGTCCCGCTGGACCTTACAAACCAGGAGCATATCAAGCTTGAAGTTGAAGTCGGGACCCGATTCTTGCGCGAAGCGATCAGGGCTTGCAACTGGCAGCCCTCCGAAGTGGAAGCTGTGCTGATCGGCATGAGCGCCCCGCTCTCGGAGGATTATCTGAACCAGATCACAAGATCAGCCGGGATACCTGATAGCGCGCTGAAGGTCTCGATCCATAAAGCATGTGACGGCTCAACAAGCAGTCTGCATTTGGCGTTGAACCCCGAATTGCCTGAGAACATGCAGTTGAGTCAGAATATTGCCGAGTCTCTTTATGGAAAGAAAGTGCTGGTCGGAGGGATTGAGGGCCTGAGCCGCTTTCTCGGTTCTTCTCACGACGCAAATGCCCTACAGTTGTTTGGGAATGCTGCTGGGGTGTTGGGCGTGATCCCAGGCGAGACGATGAAATTCCTTGCGGGAAAATCCCGTGAGGTGTTTGACGATGAAGGCGTGTTGCAGGTGGCGATGTACTATCCTCATTCGAAGCAGAAGACCGATGGAGGCTACAACGTGGATGTCACCGAGCCTTCCGTGAATAATATCCGCGTGGCTGGCTTGATGCACGAGCCTCACGACGGTTCATCCATTACGATGGCCGGACCGATGGGCATGGTCAAGTTGTTTGTGCGGACGGGTGTGCAGGTGGTGCGCGATGTGTACGCGGCGTACCAATCGAAGTTGGATGAATTGGGAATGGCAGGAAAGTCGTTCGCGGTGGCAATCGTCCATCATGCGAATTACAAGATCAATAAACTCAAAGAGAAGCATTTGCAGAACGAAGGGATCATCCTGCCGATGCCGTGGCTGTTGAGCGAGTTTGGAAACGTGAGCGCCGCGTCGAACATGATCGCCTTCCTGCGAGAACTGCCCAATATGAAACCGCTTGATCATATTCTGATTGACGGCTTCGGCGCAGGCACCTACTACGACGCGTTGGCGGTAGAACTAGGAGGCTAGACTAGGCGTCGAACGGCCATGTTGGCCGGGTGGAGATTTTGTAAGGATTCTGTAACTTCCCGTTGAATATTTCGTCTAGTAGGTATAAAAGAGTATCTCTATAGAAAATGAGCATGGGTAATAATGAATGTATCGTTCAAATCAGAATCAGGATGTTGTTAGGTTGCTTTTACGGTTAAAAGCCTTTGAAAATGAATATCCTCTTCGCATGTTCTCGACGCGTCGCACGTCGTTCCTTATGTTGATCGCCCGATATTTATTTTCGCTGATACGGGTTTGATTCGTAACGCTTCTGAAGAAGAGGGTCGGCAGGCGGGTGGGACATGTTGAGCGTTGTGACAAAAGTCGAAGTCTCGTGTTCCGTGATGGACGCGGGACTTTTTGTTTGTCTGCTATTGATTTGTTCCCCTGTTTATCTCCTCAACACGTATAGGATGCCTCTGCACTGCGAGTAGCGCCTGTTGCATTATATACTTCAATTTGGTAAATAACTTTTTCTCCAACAACCAATACAATAGTTTCATCATAAGCAGTGGAGTTGGCTGGCAAATCAGCAACTGGTTGTCCATTGTGAAGAATTCGATAACCAACCTCGTTGTTGGCGTTATCAGTCCACTTAAGTGAAAACTCCATTTGATCAGCAGCATAATTACAATAGACATCCCACTTAAGCGAGGGCGCTTGTGGAGGAGGAATTGTCGCAGTGGGTGGGGGAGTCACACTGGAAACAGCCCAATAACTGCCTGTGACTTCCACATATTCATCCCACAGCCAGCATGTCCCTGTTGGGCTTTCGCCAGATTTGACGAGCCAGTAGTTATCGGGGTCATATCGTCCGACAATTTCCAGTTTCTTTCCGGACAAATAAGTAAAAACAACCTCGTAGTCCTGCCCTGGGCCGGTGCGGCAATTGGTCTGTTCGCGCACGGTGAGCATTGGCACCGAGTATGTGGGAGTGATCGTTGAAACACTAGTGGGCGAGGAAGTGGCAGACGGTGTTGTTGCAATGATGCTGGATGGTTGAACAGTCGCTGTGACAGAGGTTGTGAATATGACCTGCAAAGTTTGCGCGGCGGCGGTTTGAATCTCGGGCGCGGATTCCTGCGGGGCGGCCGCGCCTGGCAGACTGCATGCCAGCATTACCGCAATCAATATCAAGGTCGTTATATGTATCTTTGATTTGTGTTTCATGCCTTTATTATAGGTCATTTGATCTTCTTCTGGGCACGCCCATCGACTCTAAAGTATTCTTTGAGTCCTTTCGCATCGTGAATAATATCGCCGAGTGCGCCATGCAGGGGTTCGTCCAACCCGATGAGTTTGTTCTTGCCGTAAAACGCGAAGCGCACCGGAGGCGGTGCAGGGCCCGGCGGCGTATCGGGTGTAGGGAAGCTGCCGAGTGGGATGTGACGATAGAGGAGATATCTGCCTTTGACCTTGATATCGAAACAACCCATGCCTATCCTATAACGCCCGACGAACTCTTTGAGTTCCTGCGGAGTTTCGAGCGCTTGGGGGTGATTTCAACCTGATGTTGAAGTACAACTCGAGCGCGCAACCAAAAGTTTGGGCGGTGATGATGCCGCCCTCGTCGCTGTTGGTGGGGATGGCGAGCGCGAAATCCTTTTCAGGGATGCAGCAGAAATAAGCCTGTTGACCATGTGTCGCGCCGCCGTGCGCGTAGACTGTGAGTTGATCTGCATAGCAGATGAACCACTTGATACCCATATCGCCCCAAGCCGTTGCCTGCGCGTCCAATTGCCCACGGACGCGCCACTTTGGCCTTTTTATCCTCCTTATAATGTCCTGCGACAAAGCGATGTGTGAAGAGAATATCGCTTGGATAAAAGAAAACCATATTCAGTCCACGCGGGTCACGCCGAAGCCTGCCGTCCACTCTTTACCTTTGTGATAAATGCCGATGGCGACGCCGGGCACATTGAGCCCTTCATTTCTTTGGTAATGCGTCTGCTTGTGGTGAGGAATTTTGAATCCGTGATGGGGTTAGGTGATTGATTTGTTTTCATCGTCTCATTATGAACAGACTTCCGAAGTCAAATTTACTCCCCGCTTCCCTCCATCCATGTGGACATGTATTCAAGCTTCTCCATTTCCAACGCGTGCGTAGTCAGACTCAACGGATAGAACGTATCCACCATCACGGCGAGTTCCTGTGTTTCCTTCTTGCCAATGGATGCTTCAGTCATGCCAGGTTGCGGACCATGCGGCAAGCCATACGGATGCATCGATATATCACAGCGGTCAATCCCTTTGCGCGACATGAAGTTGCCTTCCGCATAATAGATCACTTCATCCGAATTGACGTTCGAGTGATTATACGGCGCGGGGATAGAGAGCGGATGATAATCGAACAGACGCGGGACGAAGGAGCAGACAACGAAGTTATGCGCCTGGAAAGTTTGGTGCGCGGGCGGCGGCTGGTGTACTCGTCCCGTGATGGGTTCAAAATCTTCGATGTTGAATATCCATGGATATAGATAGCCGTCCCAGCCAACGACATCAAAAGGATGAAAGTCCAGGACGTGCTTGCTCAATCTGTCCCGCACTTTGACTCGGACTTCAAATTCGCCGCGCTCGGTGTGTGTTTCCAGTTCGTCGGGCACGCGAATATCCCTTTCAGAATAAGGTGCGTGTTCAAGCATTTGACCGAACTCGTTTCGATAACGTTTGGGCGCTTCGATCTGCGATGGATTCTCAATCGTAAAGAAGCGCGCTTCATCTCCGTCAATTTGCATCTGCCATGTCGTGCCAAATGGAATGACGATATAATCGCCTGTACGGAATTTGAGATTTCCAAATTGTGATTTCAAAGTTCCGCTTCCCTCATGTACCCACCATGTCTCATAGGCTTGCGCGTTGCGATAGAAATAGTCCATGCTTTTGGAGGCGCGCGCCACGCCGAGGATCACGTCTTTGTTTGCAAGAAGTGGAACGCGCGCGGAAACGGGATCCGTTCCGAGCGAGGCGTCCACGGTCTTGAAGGCGCGGTGACGGATCGGACCGAAGTCCACAGTTTCAGGGGCGCGAAAGCCGAGGTCTTCCGTCTGCTTCACGCGCGGCGGGATGAAGTTGTGATAGAGAATCGATTGAATCGATGAGAATCCTTCCAACCCCATTAATTCTTCGCGATAGAGTTCGCCGTTTGTTTTTCTAAATTGCGTGTGCCGCTTGTGGGGGATTTGTCCGAGTTTGTGATAGAAGGGCATGTGCTTGCTCCTGGTAACAATCAGGTTATTTCTGAAAATACCACTGCATTTGTGAGCCGCTGATCGCGGGCGTGCTGCATGGCTGTGGCTGCCTGCTGCATGAGTTTGTCGGCGGTGAGTGACGAGCTCCCAGGCAGGGAAGCCATTCCAACATAAATCACCATCTTAAAGGATACACGATCATAAGTTTGATGCTGCGTATTAAATAAACCCGCCAGCCGTTCGCAAACGATGCGCCCGCCTGATTCATCCGTTGCTGCCATTAGTACCAGAAACTCATTACCCCTTCTACATGGAATATCCGTATGACGGAGTTGGACATTCAGAATGTTGATGGCGAACACTTCTGCGTCATGTTGGATCTGAGGGTGATCAGAGTCGGTTTCAATTGCAAGATGAATGAGTGTCAAGGGATTCCGATAACGGCGCGACATGTTGACTTCATGATCCAGCAGGGTTTTGAAGGATTCGAAGGAATATAACTCGATTTCATGCGTGAAGATGTTTTCCATGGTATTACTCCGTGATCGCAGGTTTGCTAATTTTCGATTTTGCTCCGTAAAATCCCAATCCTTTCAATTTCCAATTCAACCACATCGCCATGATTAAGCCAGGGACCCTGAAACTTTGTGAGTTCAAGCAGGCAGCCTGTGCCCACCGTGCCTGAGCCAATCACATCACCAGGAAATAACATGACGGATTCAGATGCGCGCGCGATGATCTCGCCGAACGACCAGTACATATCCTTGAAATTGCCTCGGGATAGTTCTTTGCCGTTCACTCTTGCGATCATCGCTAGATCATATACGCCCGCGCGTCCCGTGGCTTTATCGGCAATGGCTTCATGCGTGACAATGACTGGTCCAAACGCCGACGCGAAATCCTTGCCTTTCGCGGGACCGAGTCCCACAACCATTTCTTTCCGTTGAACATCGCGCGCGGACCAATCGTTGAAAATTGTGTACCCGAAAATATGCGCGGGCGCGTCTTCGGCTTTGATGTTCATTCCGCTTTTGCCAATGACAGCCGCGACTTCAAGTTCGTAATCCAGCGCGTTGGTGTAGGGTGGATATGGAATCTCATCGTCATGCCCAAAGACTGCATTCGGATTCGTGAAGTAGAAGACGGGGAATTGATACCACTCCTCGGGCACTTCACGCCCGCGATTCTTGTTGGCGGTCTTTACGTGTTGCTCGAAGGCGTATCCATCGCGCAAGGTCGTTGGTTTCAGTGGCGAAAGGAATTTGACTTCATCGAGCGCAAACGAATCTGTCGACGCTTTACTAGCGGCGACTTCGGCACCTGCGGCAATCACCGCCAACATGTCGGGATATGGGAGGGTGTGGACTCGGTCTCCGTCAACAAGAGCAGGCTGGGATGTCGCGCGAAGCGTTGAGATGGTGGCGAATTTCATAATGTGTCTCGTGGCGCAAATAGCCAATTTGCGTTACAGGTTTCCGCGCTTTTCTTGTTCCGCTTCAATCGATTCAAACAATGCTTTGAAATTGCCTTTGCCGAAGCCCTGCGAGCCGTGACGTTGGATGACTTCGATGAACGCAGTGGGGCGGTCTTGAATTGGGCGCGTGAAGATTTGCAGGAGATAGCCTTCGTCGTCGCGGTCAACGAGAATGCCGAGATCGTGAATCGCTTTCATATCTTCTTTGATTGTACCAACGCGGTCAGGGAGCATGTCATAATAGGTATCAGGCACGCGCAGGAATTCGACTCCGTTCTTGCGAAGTTTTTCGACCGTAGCGAGAATGTTGCCCGTGATAATGGCGATGTGTTGCACGCCAGGCGTGAGATAATAATCGAGATACTCTTCGATCTGACTCTTGCGGCGTCCCTCGGCGGGTTCATTGATCGGGAACTTGACTCGTCCATTTCCGTTTTGCATCACCTTGGACATGAGCGCGGAATATTCAGTGGAGATATCCTTGTCATCGAAATGGAGCAGTTGACGAAAGCCCATCACCTGATGATAGTAGTTGACCCAGTGATTCATCTTGCCCAGCTGTACGTTGCCAACGACATGATCCACTGCTGCAAGCCCCGTCGGTTCAGCCTCATACTGAATGGGTTTGTATGTAGGCGCGAACTCGCCTTTGTAATCAGCGCGGTCAACGAAGACATGCAGTGTTTCGCCATAAGTGTAAATGGCGGATGTGCGATAGATGCCGAACTCATCTTTCTCTTCGCGCAGAGTCCACGCGGATTTTCCCCCGCGTGAGGTGGTGGCTTGCCATGCTTTTTCAACATCATCCACTTCGAGCGCGATCATTTTTACGCCATCACCGTGCACTAGATGATGCGATGCCAGCGCGCTGGATGGGCTGTATGCCGCGGAAACGACAAAGCGCGCCTGTCCCGATTCCAGCACGTATGAAGCGAAGTCGCGGTTGCCAGTCTCAAGCCCGGAATATGCAATGGGCTTGAAGCCAAAAGCCTTCCACCAATAATACATGGCGTGCTTGGCATTGCCGACGTAGAAGTGAATATGGTCTATGGATTTGATCTGTAGGAAGTCCGCCTCTTCGGTCATCGGGCGGGATTCTTCTTTGGAAATAGTTGTAGCCATTCAGCCTCCTTGGGTGAGATGTGGAGATTCTACGCTAAAGAGGGTTTGAGCGCAAATAAAAAAGCGCCGTCCATGTGGCGGCGCGCTGAAGCTAACCCAGGCTCATTTTGCCGAATTCTCGTCGATGAACTTTTGCCATATCGGGAATCTCTCTGGCCTCCAAATTTTTCGCAAATCCTGAAGAGCGTCCTCCTTCTTCCAATCCAGCCTCAAGACTCGATATAACGCTACAAATCCAGTTGCGCGAAAATTCGCCTGGCAATGCACGAGCGCTTCTTCGTCTTTGTGTGCGTCCATTGCGTTCATGAAATCGTCAAGGTTCTGGCGGGTGGGATTTTCCCATTCGACAGGGATGTGAATGTGCGTCATGCCTTGCGACTCAACCAACTCTTTTTCGTTTTGCAGCGCGTCGTCTGATTCTGCTGTTGCCAGGTTGATCACGACGTTCACACCCGCCTGCGCAATCGAATCAATCTGCCCGGCTTTTGGCATGCCGCTGCTCGAGAGCTTATCCGTCAGAAACAAATAATTGTAAATATCCTTCATTTGACCCTCACGACTTTTCCGTTTGTTATTTCTTGAAGGTCAGATGTTCTTAACTCGAAGATCGCATTGGGAGTCCCAGCCGCCGCCCAGATGGTTTGATATTGCAGGAAGTCTTCATCGAGATACGTCTCCATCGCTTGCGCGTGACCGACGGGCGGCACGCCTCCGATCGCGAAGCCCGTAGTTGCTCGCACAAAATCGGCATCCGCCCGGCTGATGCTTTCCCCCGCGTATTCGCTGATACTCTTTTCATCCACACGGTTCGCGCCACTCGTTAGAACAAGAATTGGTTTGCCTGATTCTTTCCCTTTGAAAATAAGCGACTTCACGATCTGACCGAGCAGGCAGCCCGCGCGCTCCGCCGCCTCCTGCGCTGTGCGCGTAGACTCTGTGTGTTCAATCACGGTGTAGTCATATCCGCGCGAGTTGAGCAGGTCTTGTATTTTTTGTGCAGAGGAGGAGAGTGGCATAAGATATGATGAAATAGGAAGGATGAAGGATGAGAAAAGTAAACAAGTAGACAGGGACACAAGGCAATTTCGTGTCTACGTAGGATAGTCCAATTATATCAAGAGTATTTGCGCGTATACTTAATTTCCCATAATGTGCGCCAAGTTTGACCTCCGTCGTCGGAGCGTTCCCAATTCCAGTCGAATTTGCTGGCTTCGATGTTATACCAGATCATGCGCTGCTTGCAAGCCTGCCCTCTGACAATTGCATCACGTGCCAAAATCATTTTGCCATCTTCGAACCTGCCTGTAAAATCGAGATAACTTCCACTGTTATCCACCCAGGTCTGGCACCATAGTTTGCGTTCTGCATCATACGATGAAACGCTCATGCCTTGCAGATCGGGTGCGGAAAAATTTTCCTGAATGATCTTGTCATCCATGATCCGCAAGATTTGATTTGCGCCTTTTCCATCCTTGCCCCATCTCACGTCCCATTCGCCGAGCCAAAAGTCAAATTGATTTCCAGGTTGGTCGCCCATTCATGCCTCCATACGATTCGATAATGTTCACAACAATTCCCAGCGCCTGAGACGGTGTTGGGAGTGTAGTTTGATTGGAATATCTTATAATCTACCATGTTGTCAATGTATAAGCGTCATCCTTGAGAACTGATTTTGGAGAAATGTCATGTCTGACCGCCAAAGAAAAATCTACCAATCAGACGGGGATCGCTACGAAGCGCTGATCTCACGCGAAGATTATCAGGGGAATATTCCACGCGAGCTGGATGAAATCATCAAAATAGATAATCTGGATATTCTCGATCTCGGCGCAGGGACGGGGCGTTTGACTCTCATGCTCGCGCCGCGTGCCAAGTCGATTCGGGCGTTCGATGCTTCAGATGAAATGTTGCGCGTGTGCCGCGAAAGATTGATCGCGGGTGGATTCTCCAACTGGCAGGTGGATGTGGCGGATCATCGTCGATTACCTGTTTCAGATTCTTCCGCCGACCTGGTCGTCTCAGGCTGGAGCGTGAGTTATCTCGCGGTGTGGAGTCCTGACACGTGGAGGAGAGAATTAGAGAATTGGCTTGGTGAAATGAAACGCGTGTTGAGGCAGGGTGGTCACATCGTCCTGTTCGAATCGCTTGGCACGGGGAATGAGTCGCCGATAATATTGGAGCATCTCAAGGATTTTTATCCCTGGCTCGATGAGGTCGGTTTTCAGAATCAATGGATTCGAACCGATTACAAGTTCGAATCCATTGACGAAGCGGAGGAGTTGTCACGCTTTTTCTTCGGCGAAGAATTAGGCGATAAGGTCAGGAAAAATAACTGGGCGATCCTGCCTGAATGTACGGGTGTGTGGTGGAAAAAAATCGAATAGGACAGTGTTATGTGTCCACTTGAAGAAGCGCGCGCGGCTCGGCTCTGCGTGTGTTGCCGCGATTGTATTCCTCCACGACTCCCTCGTAATCGGATGAACCATATCTTCCGAATATCTCGGCAAAGACGTTCGGCAATTTGCGATAGGGGGATACGCCCAGGTCTTTTAGAAGTATATCAATATATTGTTGAAAACGCGTGTTGACGGCAACCGAACGCGACGGCTCGAATTGGATGTTGGCGCGCTTCCATGCGCGGACATGTTCGATGCTTCTTTCCATATCTTCAAGAGGCGGCAGTTTGATCTCCCCGCGCAAATAAGCGCACAACCAGAGCGTGCCAATCTCAACCGAGGGGATGTGCATAAATCCGTGATTGAACCCCGCAAACCCAAGGCGTGGGATGCGTGGGTGGATGAGATGACGATACAACTGTGCGCCGTCTGGCTCGCTTTCAAGGAGTTGACGATATTTTTCGGGGAGGAATGGAAAGGCAGGCGTTTTTGAACCCAAGCTCAACACCACGAGATCGCAGGGAATCTCACAGCCAGTTCCTAATTGAACTCCATTGCGAGAGAAGCCCGATAGCTCCGCCTGATGGGGCTGGATTTTTCCATCCGCCACCAATGGATAATAACTCTCAGGCGCCAAAGCGCCAGCGGAGCGCAGATCGGGTAGAAATTTATGTTTAGGTATGACTGCGCTCAATCTTTCTTGCGCGGCTTGATCTTTTTTCCTGCCGAGTCTTTCAATCTGCCACCCGAAAATTGACGAGATGAGATCCCAAAATTTATCTATTCTTGCCTTTAGCCTGCCATGCAAAAATCTTTCTGCTGAAGTTGGGTGCGCCCAACTGGTCATCATTACTGTTCCAAAGCGGCTAAACAGGATATGCGTGAAGTGGATGCCAAGTATCCATTCGGGGATTGTCCAGCGCGGCGTGCGGAAGATGTGATGAACCTCCCGGCTTCTGGTTGCGGCAAACGTGGACATATCCAGCGCGCTCTTGCCAAAGCCGACAACTGTCACGCGCTTATCGTTGAATATATCCAGTGAGCGCACCTCGCGTTCTGTGATGATCGTCCCGCCGAATTGCTCCTCACCAGGGAATGGCGGACGATACTTTCCTTCCGTATATTGTCCGACAGCGATGATGGCGTATTCGAACGTTTCTTGATGCGTGCCGTCCTGATTCTTGTAACGCAGGAGCCATTCGTCATCCTGCTCTTCAAGCGCGAGGACCTCATGTTGCAAGCGAACATCGAGTCCCAGGTTTGTGATGGCTTCACTCCAATATCTCATGATTTGCGCGCCTGAGGGATGCAGGTCGGGCTTGAAAGACCATGGAATATCAGATAGATGATAAGAGGCGTAAGTATTTTGAAGATGAATGTCGGGATATGCGACTGCCCAAACCCCGCCCACCTTTTCGGATTTCTCGAATACAACCGCCTCAAAGCCGTTTTTCTTGAGGATGTTCGCCGTTGCGATTCCCGATATGCCTGCGCCGATGACCGCGATTCGCGAGCCTGTTTTGAGGTTCATTGATGACCATCTCCTTTTTGAATGTTCGCTACTAAAAATAAATCAAGCACCCACTCAAGATGTGGACGCTTGATTCCATATTCAAGTTTGTAGTTGTGGATTGTAAGGAGAATTTGACCTGATCGTATCCCTCTTGAGGAGCATATTTATATGTTTGAAAAGATTGATTTTGTCAGGCTTGTTTTTTGAAACCATTTAGCGCGGCTTTTGTCAGACCGATGAGAATCACCACAATATCCGCGCCCAAGAATGACCACTTGATCAACGTAGCGATTGCAGTGATCCAGGCCAGTATGGCGGGCGTGGATGGAAAGACAGAAAGCATCGTTACGATTCCCAAATTCTCGAACAAGTCGAATAGCCACCCGCCGAATGGCACGACATTATATTTTTGCATGCCGCTGTTCGATGCAAATCCTCTTTGGAGCAGCCATGTGATGAGCAGACTAAAAAACAGCGTATACACGATTGGGTAGGCGATATCTCCTGTCAATTCAAATGTGCGATACGAGGCGCGGCCCGCCTCCCCGTAAGCCGCCACCATCGAATACACCTTCTCTGGCGTATAAAATAATTGCAGGTCAATGGGACCCACGCCGCCCGAGCCTGCTTCGATCTTTGTCTGCTGGTTCGGAAGGACAACCGCGTTGAAGAACATTTCCCCTGCGAAAAATGCCAGCACGAGCCAGCCGCTTGCGTATTTTCTAAGTGTTTCTGAAAGTTTGTTGAGCATATCTCCTCCGATGAATGAATCTATGAAGAGAACACGGATGGTTTGATATGGTGACGCGCCCCCATCACTTCACAACCGTCTTCGTGTGCTCCGTTACCGAATCCAGAATGCGCTCCCTGTGGCTCTTGATCAGATCCAACTCCTTGATTTCATCGAGCGAGAAATAGCCGAAGTCCATGGTCTCATCGCTCAAGCCCAGCGCACCGCCTGTGACCTCCGCTTCAAAATGCAGCGCGATGATTTGGAATTTATCGCTGTCAGAGTAAACCACCAATTGGTCGCGGTTGCTGTACACTCCAACCAACCGCTTGATTTGCACATGCAGTCCTGTCTCTTCAAGGACTTCGCGGATGCAAGCCTCTTCAACGGATTCGCCGGATTCCAGTCCGCCGCTGGGCAGGCACCATTGACCATTGTCCGAGCGGCGCGTGAGCAGAAACCTGCCTTCGTCGTTGAAAATGATGGCGGAACACCCCACACGTATTTTGCCTTGTTTGCCGAGTCTGTCGCCATAGAGAACCTGCGTCATAAATAAATCTCCAGAGACCTTTCTGCAGTCATTAGGGCTGTAGCGCAAGATGCCATCCTTCGATAAACTCAGGACCGCGTCTTGCGCCACGTCACTCCTTACAATACCATGTTCAAGTATAATTCCTTTTGCTCATCAGAGATTCATTTTGCCCACTCTTGCGTATACTATTATGAATGCAGGTATTCATTAAGCCAACTATGATTATCAAGGAATGGAGCGACGAGCAATTGATCGCGCAGGTGGCGCGCGGCGATACCGCCGCGTATGAAATGCTTTACGACCGTTATTGCTCGGCAGGCATGGGACTTGCATTGAAAATAACCGGTGACCAGGCCCTGGCAGAAGAGGTCGTTCAGGAAGCCTTCTGGCGCGTCTGGCGTAAAGCCGATTTATTTCAAAACCAGCGCGGCGCCTTCACCAGCTGGTTTTTTGGCATTGCAAGAAACCTCTCCATTGATATGCTGAGACGACAACGTACACAGGGACAGCCTGCGGACGAAGCGGAAAAAATTATTGAGCAAGTTGCGGACCCCTCGCCCGAAGTCCCTGAAGAGGCATGGCTCAGAGCCAAACATGAACAGATGCGCGCCGCAATCGAAACCCTTCCGAGGGAACAACGCGATGTGATCGAGATGGCTTACTTTCGCGGCATGACCCGCCAGGAAATCGCGCGCGCCACTGGCGAGCCGCTTGGTACGATCCATACGCGCGCCAGACTGGCATTGCAGAAACTGCGCGACGAACTGCAAATGCAAGGATTTGAAGAATAGAATGAACGAAAAGATCGAAGAACTCTTAACCTTTTATGCGTTGGGTACAGTAACTGATTCTGAACGCCGTCAGGTGGAGGATTATGTTGCTTCCAACCCTGATGCAAGGTCGCGGCTTGATGAGATGATGCAAACAGCCGCCGCGCTGCCTTTTGACGCCGCGCCGGTTCAACCGTCGGATGAATTGAAGCGAAAGGTGATGGATCGAGTCCACGCGGACGCCCAAAAACGAATCGCCTCTGCGCTTCCGACTCAAGCCTCAAGTTGGTCCCGTTTCATAGACTCTCTCCTGCCGCGCGCAGGAAACTTCCTGCCGCAGGCTGTGGCGGCATTGAGTCTGTTTGTTGCGCTCGTGGTCGGCGCCTGGGGGCTTTCACTCAGGAATGAAATCGCGCGCTTGCAAGCGCAGACGGCATTGCTTCAAAAGGAATTGGCACAGCAACAACTTGTGCTGGCACAACTCGCCTCGCCCGACTCTCAAACGTTTGCCGTATCCGGCACGGATCATCAGCCGAGCGCGCACGGTCAATTGATCGCAGATTCCAAGTCTGATTCAGCTGTGTTAGTTGTAGCGGGCTTACAACAGTTGGAACCGGGAAATATCTACGAGTTTTGGTTGATCAAGGGCGATAAGCCCATCGCGGCTGGTTTGTTCGAAGTGGACGATGAGGGCAAAGCCATATTGCAGGTCTCTTCAAATATCACGCCCGGTTCGTACGATGCGATTGGCGTATCCATCGAACCGGAGGGCGGAAGCCCTCAACCCACCGGCGACATTGTCATGCTGGGCGAGATTGATTAGTCCTCCTGGTTCATATTTATTTTATTAATTCCATCACAGGCCTTCTGACTGCCTCATCGGCATCAGAGGGCCTGTTGTTTATTCCCTAACAATTTCCCCATTCTTATAAATGCAAAACAAGCCAGCCTGCGTATGGATAAATAGATACACCCGCGGGCTCCAAATGATTTACATAGGAAGGAGGCAAGATCACCCAAGGAAATTGGCACGTTAATCAATGATACAAGTACAAGCAGTTCAATTTTTAGAGGAGAAAAACCATGAAAAAGATTACGAAAATTGGCGTTTACGGCCTGTCCGCCCTGATGCTGTTGTTTGGCCTGGTTGCTGTACCTACACAGGCTGCCGATCACCTGGATGCTCCAGGGCTTACCCCTCCGGGCGGTGATACCCGGCTTGATATCACTGACGTATATGCTTTTCAGTCCCCAAGCAACCCATCCAATACCGTGCTCGTAATGGGCGTCAATCCCTTGGCTGGGGTACTGAATAATGGCACCTTCCGCTCTGGCGCCGCTTATGATATCAAGATCGATTCCAACGGAGACGCGAAAGAGGACCTAACCTACAGGATCAGATTCTCCGCGCCGAATGGCTCGCTTGTGCAACGAGTGACACTCTTCCGCGAAGGAGGAGAAGGCGATGTTGACGATGATCATCCTATTGCGAAAGGAAAAACCGGTCAAAATATCCCGATCGCGGGCGGCGGCATGTTGCGCGCAGGCGTGTTCGACGATCCGTTCTTCTTCGACTTGAACGCGTTCCTGGCTGTGAGCTTCTGCAATCCCGGCACAAATTTCTTCAATGGCTTGAACATCTCAGCCATTGTATTGGAAGTGCCGAGTTCCTGGCTTGGTTCAAACAACATCGGTGTTTGGGCGCGTACAGTCCTGAACGAAAAACAAATCGATCGGATGGGACGACCAGCCATCAACACGGTGTTCATCCCCAACAATCCGTTTGAGCCAAAGGGAAGCGAGCCTTCACAGAGGAACGCCTTCAACGCCGGCAGGCCGCGACGCGATCAGCGCGACTTCCGCGGTGAAGTGGTGGATACGCTCGAGATCTTCTACGGCGCAGGCAGCTCCACTGCTCAAGCCCTGGCGGACATCCTTCTTCCGGACATTCTAACGGTAGATACCTCAAACCCGGCTGGATTCCTGAACGGGCGCGGGCTGACGGATGATGTCATTGACGCCGAACTCGGACTAGTGACGAATGGGGCCGTCACAACGGACTGTGTTGCGAACGACTCTGCATTTTCAGGATCGTTCCCGTATCTTGCTCCACCAAACTAAGCGGGGTTATTCAGCGAATCCGTGGAGATGGATTTTCCATCTCCACGGAGTTTGGGCTGTTTTGAAAAGAGGAGTCTTCCAATGAACAAACGCAAAGCCATTTTGTCATTATTATCCATCTTCATTCTCGTTGCCTTTTCACAGATCAATGGGGCATATTTCAACTCGTCGAAAGACCTTCTGGATCCGGAAAAAATCGACGGTAGTGAACTGGCAAATATTCCTCCAGTTGATGATGCGATCAAGTCCTTCCAGGCGCGCATCAAAGCAGATCCGCAGGATGCGGTCAGTTACACGCTTCTCGCCGGGCAATATATACGTCAGGCCCGCGAGACCGGGGATGTCGCTGGCTATCAGCGCGCTGAAGCGGCTTTAAAAGAATCCCTCAGGCTGCTTCCCAACTATTCGCCTGCGAACGCCTCTCTGGCTTCTGTGTATTACGCTCAACATAACTTCATTCCCGCACTCGAATTGGCACAGCAGGTTTATGAAAAGAATCCAAAGATTACAGACGCGCTTGTAACCATCGGCGATGCTCAACTGGCACTGGGAAATTATCAGGAGGCTGACGCGGCTTATCAGGAATTGAATGAGAAGGGTGATACAGCTCCCGTTCTGGCGCGCCTGGCCGCATTCGAAGAATTGAAGGGCAATCCTCAGGAGGCATTGGACCTCATGCGCCGTGCCGCAAGTGGCGCTCTGCAATCGGGTGGAACCAAGGAAAGTGTTGCCTGGTATGTATTGCGTGTGGGGGATATTTATTACAATACAGGAGAGATCAAGGAAGCGGGCGCATTTTATGAAGCATCTCTGCGGGTATTTGATAACTATCCGCTTGCGTTTGCAGGTTTGGGCAAGGTGCGCGCCGCTGAAGGAAAATATGATGAGGCCATTGCATATTATCAACAGGCGATCAATATCGTTCCGCAACCCGACTTCCTTGCTGCGTTGGGCGATATCTACACGGTCACCGGTCAACCCGATCAGGCGTACATTCAATATGAGACCGTTGAATATATCGGCAAACTCGCCGCGATCAACCAGCAGATATACAATCGCCAGCTCGCCAATTTTTATTCCGATCACGACCTGCATTTGAAGGAAGCTCTTCACCTCGCGCTTGCCGAACTGGAGTCCCGCAAGGATATCTATGGCTATGATGCCGCGGCTTGGGCTCAATACAAGAATGGTAATTTCGAAGTGGCGCAAACCCTTATGGATCAAGCCATGGCTCTCGGCACGCGCGATGCCCGCCTGTATTACCATGCCGGGATGATTGCGCTTGAACTTCATCATGAGGCGCAGGCGCGTAATTATCTTGAACAGGCCCTGGCGATCAACCCGCATTTTTCCATCTTATATGCTGATCAGGCACGAAAAACGTTGCAAACGCTTCAAACTACAGCTGCCAAATAATAGGTGTCCATTCAAAATCAGAGGCTCTTATGAAAAAGTTTCGCCGAATGACTGTCGCTTTACTGACTTTGTTGATTTCTTTCGTATTCGTTCCGGTTGCTTTCGCGCATCCTCTTGGAAACTTCACCATCAACCATTACGCAGGCTTGCTCGTGAGCCGCGATACGGTTGCCATTGACTTCGTAATCGACATGGCTGAGATCCCTGCTTTTCAGGAGATCGCGACGTTCGATACAAATGGAAATGGCAAAGCGGATTCTTCGGAAGCTGAGGCTTATCATGCGGAGAAATGCAAATCGCTTCAATCGGACCTGAGCCTGCTTCTGAACAATAAAGCATTGGGCTTAACTTTGGCGTCTTCTTCTGTTGAATTCCCCGTTGGTGCAGGTGGTCTGCCCACTTTGCGCTTGACGTGTGAATTCAGCGCCTCCGTTGCAAACGCAAAGCAAATCATAACCAGCCTGGCATTTGCGGATGACTCATACAGTGAGCGCATTGGCTGGCGTGAGATTGTCGTGACTTCAGAAGGCATTCCGTTGAAGGGAGACTTTTCCTCTACAAGCATCAGCAACCGCCTGACTTCTTATCCCAAGGACCTTTTGTCGAGTCCATTGGATCAGCGGCGGATCACACTTGGCATTGGCTCTTTCACTGCGGCGAAGCAGAATACTTCGGTGAATACTACTCAGCCAGTTCCCTCTCTTGCTGGCAGTCGCAGCGATCCGTTTACTCAACTGATTACGCTCGATAATCTGACTCTTTCCACGGTTCTGTTTGCGCTTCTGATCTCGTTCATTTGGGGAGCCATGCATGCACTGACACCCGGACATGGCAAGGCAGTCGTCGGCTCTTACCTGATCGGGGAGCGCGGGAACGCGCGTCACGCTTTGCTCCTTGGGTTGACGACGACTATTACACACACGGCTGGAGTATTCGCAATGGGATTGGTAACACTCCTGGCCGCGCAGTTCATTACACCCGAGCAGTTATTCCCGTGGCTCAGTTTTCTTTCGGGCGCGCTGGTGGCAGGGATTGGTTTGAGATTGATGATCACTCGTCTACGTGATGTGCGCCGTCCCCGCAGTTTTGAGATGGCTCACGAGCATCAACATGATTTTATCCACAAACACGAACATCATGTTCATGATGATCATTCACATGACCATAGCCATGATGGACACACTCATTCGCACTTGCCTCCAGGCGCGGACGGCCAGGCTGTCACGTGGAAAAGTATTCTTGCGCTTGGTATCTCAGGTGGAATCCTGCCATGCCCCTCGGCGTTGATCGTCTTGTTGAGCGCCATCGCGCTGGGACGCGTGGGCTTCGGGTTGGCGTTGGTGCTGGCTTTCAGCGCGGGGCTGGCAGGCGTGTTGACTGCCATCGGGTTGTTGTTCGTCTATGCGGGGCGGATGATCCAATTCGCGCCGAAGCAGAGATGGGTGTTACGCGCGTTGCCTGTTGCAAGCGCGCTGGTCATCTCGCTGGCTGGATTGGGTATTACCGTTCGGGCTTTGTCCCAGATAGGGTGGATAAGGTTGTGATGTAGGGGCGAGGTCATCTCGCCCTTTCTTTGATCACCCCAGGGCGGGGAGACCCCGCCCTTACGATTTGATAAACGTTCCGTTGCGTAATTCTGCCAATGCCTGCTGGATTTCTTCTATTGTATTCATCACGAAAGGCCCATACGGAACAATCGGTTCTTTGAATGGCGCGCCTGCAATGAGCATGAAGCGCACGGGGTTGTTTTCTGTCTTGACCGTAATGCGATCTCCATCCGCAAATTTTAATAATTTCACAGCTTCAACAGTTTGACCCGCAAATACTCCTTCACCTTCGAAGACATATGCGAGGACGATGTGTCCGCTAGGGATGGGTTGAGTCCATTCGATATCGGGAGCCAGTTGAACGTCGAGATAAAGAGGCGAGGCGGCGATGTCCTGAACAGGACCCGTGACGTTATCCACAGTCCCAGTGACGACACGAATCTTGACTCCATCCTTTTCGTAGGTGGGTATCGTGGAGGCGTTCACTTCCTGATAGCGTGGCTCGGACATCTTGAGATGCGAGGGGAGGTTGACCCAGAGTTGGAAGCCAAAGATGTTTCCGCTCTCGCCGCGGCGGGGCATTTCCTCGTGCAGGATGCCCCGGCCTGAACTCATCCATTGCACGTCGCCGGGACCGATGAGACCTGCGTTGCCCAGGCTGTCGCGATGACTCGTGGAGCCTTCGAGCATGTAGGTAACGGTCTCGATGCCGCGGTGCGGGTGGTAGGGGAAACCGCGCAGGGGACCTTCAATGGGATCGTTGAAGGCGAAGTGGTCGAAAAGCAGGAAGGGGTCGAACTCATTGCTGACGCGCGGCGCGATGGATCGGCGAAGTTTGACGCCCGCGCCTTCAATGGCGTTCTGCGGTTCGATGATTTGGGAGATTTTTCGTAGGTTGTTCATGTGGGGTTGGATGAGGTGAGAGGGGAGGGTATTACGAGTAATATATTTGGAAGCTGTATACAGTACCGGTGAATTTACCTATGTGCTGTATTGTGCGGTTCCAGTCACGATGCTTTATCCACTGAGCGCGCATCGCTGCCATCAGAGGTCTTGAACATAGTACGGACCAGGCCACCGATCCAACCGACGACATCACGCATGCCAAATCCCACCAGAGCTCCAACACCGAAGGCAGCGAAGTTGTTGGTGTCATTTACTTCTGTGCCTTGGGAACCACCGAATAGAGCTACACCGCCGCGGATGAGTGCCAAAACGATCATCGCCATGACCGCACTTTCCCAAGGGGCGGAAACATATTTTCCCATCCAACGGTAATCGTAAACGTCGGTTTTCACATAAAACTGGAACAGCAAGCGAATCTGGTACAAAACGCTACCTAAGAATCCGCCTACCATGGTAAAGCCTATGGTGCGCAGTATAGGGTCGTCCAGAGACGGAGATTGGATCCCTATCCACTGCATGAAACGCAGATTTTTGCTCCATACGTCGAAAAAAAACCACAAAGCCAGGAGCATCAAGATGAGGAAGTACAGCACCAATAGATTGACTTGTAGAAATGTCATTGCTGGAGATATTTTCGGTCTGCCATCGAACCCCGGTGTTTGTGGTGGAGACTGAGACGAGACCTTACCTTCCGTATCTGGTTGTTTTTTTGCGAATCCTATTGTGGTTTTAAGCCCATTTGATCCGTTGGAGGCCCCTTTCCTCCTGGTCAATTCGGTCTGTTTTGTTTTGACTGGTGATTTTTCCATATTGTTGCTCCGTTCGCTTTCACAACCTTTGCCATCATTGTTGTCACCGAAACAAAAATGCTGTGCTCACTGAAACAAATTCAGTATTAGGCGACAATAGGCTAAGATTTTCTTAATTATAGCACTTTGCGTGTATCATACATCTTTAGCGATGCTCTTCTGCTTTTGCGCAGACGGGATAATCTGGTCTAATTCGCGCATTGTACATCTCTCTATGTTCCATTAGCTTTCTTCGCATGTTATATACCCTTATTACTTGCGGATGGCTATTCCTTCCCTTCAACAATTCTAATTTCATCAGGGGACAACCCATAAAGGACATACACCCGCCTGTCAATCTCCTCCTCTACGCGGACGATCTCGCGCTCCAAGTTGCGGACTCGATCCAGATCATCCTCCTGAGAGAGTATAGTATTACACTCACTTATTGCCTATCGGTATAACCCCTGCGCCCTCAATCATGAGGATCACGGTTCGCTCAGGGGCGCGCGGTCGGTGCAGCACACCCTTTGGGACCGTGAAGCCCTGTCGTGGGTCAAGCTCAACCGTACGGTCCTCCAGGTCAATGATGAAGTGTCCTTCCACTACATAGAAGAACTCATCCTCCTCGTCGTGCTTATGCCAGTGAAATTCTCCCTGTACAACGCCGAGCCTTACCAGAGAATCATTCACCCGGCATAGTGTTTGGTTGTACCAGGGATCGGTCGTGGCATTGACAAGCGCTTGAAGATCAACGAGTTCAAGCGGAGCATAACGCGCTTCCATATTGATGGCATAGGGTTTTTGAGTATTCATAAAGTCTCCTTATCTGCTTTGACTACTTTCTTTCTACAATCTTTACTTCCTCCTCCGTTATCATCCCCGCTGAAGCATTCTGCAATGACAAGATAAATTTACTCATGGCTATTCTTTCCCTTCAATGATATTAATTTCATCAGGGGACAACCCATAAAGGACATACACCCGCTTATCAATCTCCTCATCTGCCCGTCCAGACCTGACATGTCTTATCATGGCGCGAGTTAATCGGAACTCCTGCGTGGACAGCAGTGCAAGTTGGGAAAGGTTTTGCGGAGACATGTCAGGTCTTAACCTTCAACGATTTTAATTTCATCAGGGGACATTCCATAAAGGACATGCACCCGTCTGTCAATCTCCTCATCCGGTAACCCTCCCGTAAAATGATACCAGTGAAAAGTAGAAAACTCATGGC
>CAZIYY010000080.1:0-16637 GCA_964543585.1 uncultured Anaerolinea sp.
AACGGCTTTATCCTGTCTCAATTGTAAAAAATTCAAGTTAGTGAGGTACTAGCCTATAACCGCAATCAAGTTTTATATCCTTGTATGTCAAAGGTAGAGGCACTTCTTGCAACGCGTCATATCCACGCTGTATTAATTCATACCGCAGACATTCTCTATAAGCAGATTCAAGCAAGCCAGGTCCAAGATGCCGATGAATTTCAATCGCCGCGCCGATGATTGCTTCTGTGATTTTGTTCAGTTCCTCCATACTTAACTGTTTCATTTTTCTCCTTAATCTTCAACAACTTTTTTCTGTGAAGAATCGTTCAGCCAATCAAGCTTCCAACTCAAACTCTGTGCTCTCTGTGTTCTCCGTGGTGAGCTATTTGAATCTCGGATCGCGTTTGATCGTCATTCTCAACCCATCATCCAATTTGATGGATGGACGAAAACTCAACTTCTCCTGTGCGAGGGACAAATCTGCGCGCATACGCGAGACGCCGCCTGAGGTCTGAGCGTTGTAAATGACTTCGGGTTTGCCTCCTGTCACGTCGAGAACGTGCTTGATCAGATCGCGAATACTTGTCTCTGTTCCTGAGCCGACGTTGATGACCGATCCATTGACATTCGGCGCCGTTGACGCCGCGACCAGCGCGCTAGTCACATCATCCACATAAACATAATCGCGGGTCTGGCTTCCATCACCGTGTGCGACTAATGTCCCGCCGCGCAGCGCCTGCTTCAAATAATGTGGCACAACGGGCGGATGTGAGGGCGGCAGGTGTTGACCAGGTCCATACGCGTTGAAGATTCGCAGACTGACAGTCTCGATTCCCCACAATCCGCCAATCGTGCGGACGTAATATTCCGCCGCAAGTTTGGAAACCGCATACGGCGAGCGCGGATTCGGTGTGATGGACTCTGTCAGTGTTTGAGCGCCCAGGTCGCCGTATACAGCTCCGGACGACGCGAGAACGACACGTCGTACGCCCACATCCCGCATGGCTTCCATGAGGGCCACTGTCCCGCCAACATTGGCGTTGTTGTAATCACGCGGATACAAAACGGACTCCGGTACCGAGACGCGTGCCGCGAGATGATAGACCACATCCACTTCCTGAAGAAGAGTCCAAAGTTTGGGGCGGTCGCTCACATCCCCGCGCGTGAAATGGACATCGGGTGAAAGCGCCTGCGGGTCGCCCGTGGAGAGATCATCAAGTCCGCGCACTTGATGTCTCTCGCGGGCGAGTTGATTGGCAAGCGAAGAGCCGAGGAATCCCGCGGCTCCAGTTATCAGGAAGTTCATAGGTTGTATTATACGGGGAATTGAAGAAACTTGATCAGTCCAACAGACCAGATGCCATCAAGACTTGTTGCGACCAATTATTTGATTTTTCAGAAATTTGTCTTCGTTGATCTGTGTCGAGCCATGTTTTGTCCAACCTAATTTGCCAGAGGGCAAGTTCCACCTGCAATTCAACCAACTTTGCGGCGATTTCAACCTCAGTTTCGCGCGCGGTCCACTCTATAAAATGTTTGCTCTCATCAATCAGGCTTTCAATCAGGGCTTTATTTTTTTCATTGTTTGCAAATGACTTAATACGACTCAAGTTTGCGGCTAACCCTCCCAAACGGACGGGTATATCATCGCGCAAATATCTCTCGCGAATTGTTGACCAATCTTTTTTCATATGCCGCCCAGCAAATTTTTGGTAATTTGTTCAACCTTTGCTCGAAGGTCAGGGTCTTGAAGTTCGAGTGAGCGATTGTTTTGGCGAGGTCTGATATTGATGAGCGACTCGAAGATCACCTGTTGTGTATTTGGATTCCAATCCGCGCCCCAAACGAATTCCTGTTGACTGCCATCTTCAAGTAACATGGCTTCACAATCTGCGTGCATGGCTCCGCCGCCTGCCAATATCCCTCGTTCCACATCTACGGCAAGTTTGACATACGTCTCAAGTATTTCCATCATCTCTTGTAATTGTTGTTTGGTCGCAGGCTCGCGGATGATATGTATCATGGAGTGATTTTACACGACTTTATCAAGACTTTGGCGGACTGGGCTAGAGTTATCTCTGATATTGCGCGATTGCCTCATCTGCAAATGGACGTCCGCTTTCGCGATAGACTCGGATCAGTTCCTGAACGTCAAATGGGATGCGGTGGAATTCAAGACTGGTCTGACTATTCTCGAAAGTTAATATCGCATATTCCGCCCAGTGATCTGCATGAAATTGTCCCTCGGGTTGATTGTGGCTGTATGCAAAGCCAACACTTCCAGGATTGAAAAAGAAAAGTTCGCCATTGCGTCGGATTTGCTGGGCGTGAGTATGCCCGCCTGTCAGGATATGATTGGCGTACGCGCCCAGGAATTTCTGAAATTCCTCTTGTGGCGCGGCAGGCAGGATAATGTCGTCAAAGGAGGTGGGGGAGCCGTGGAAACATAATAGATCGAGATTGCCATCAAGATTCAGTGTAACAGTTGGTTGAAAATTCGCGATAAATGCGCGGTCATCGTCGCTGAGTTGAGACAATGACCAAAGTCGAATGTCCTCCATCTTTTTGAGTCGCTCGGGTGGAATCCCTTCATCGCCAGTTTCTGTGCCGCTTAACAGCCATGCATCTGCATTGCCCATCACAACGGGACAATTCAGCGCGCGCAGATTTTGAACGACTGCGGCAGGCTGTGGTCCGCCCTGGATTGCATCACCAAGACAGACGATTTGATTGACGTTTTGACGGTGTATGTCAGCCAGAGCCGTTTCAAAGGCGACATTGTTTCCATGAATATCAGAGATGATTGCGATTCGCATGAAAAGTTTGCTCCTGTTTGCTAAAAGATGTCGCCATGGCGCCACAGCGACGCTTCCGAAGTCTGGAGATGGGAAAGATTATAGCACTACAGAATCGATTGACTCATCCTCATTAGTCTGTTATTATTGGCTCAGTAGGATAACGGTAGGTTACGTTGGTTAGAAGAACAGCCACAGCTCACGGTTTGAATCCGTGGGCTGTTTTGTTTTACCCTCCGATGCAACAAACAGGATGCCTAAAAAAAATTTGAATTGCCAAAGGAGGCAAATACAATGTCTGAAAGAACAATTGGTACAGTCAAGTGGTTCAACGGGGACAAGGGTTTCGGTTTTATCGAGCGCGAAGGTGGAAAGGACGTTTTCGTCCATTTCTCCGCCATTCAAGGCGACGGTTTCCGTAACCTGCAAGAGGGACAGAAGGTCGAATTCACTGTCGAGCAAGGTCCCAAGGGACCCCAGGCGACCAACGTCACAATGATGAACTAGAACAAAAAAAGAGCCCCGCGTCTCGCGGGGCTCTTTTGATTCAGGAGGAAATAATTTTTGTTTTCCTACAACATACGGGCGAACGTGCAGAATTTCCTGCCGTTGCATGGGCTTTTGTTTCTTTCGCTTTCCCCAAGGGGATGCCATAAGCAGCCATCTCTTTTCGCTGTGGAACCGCTCGCCATGACATGGTTCTATTCCTTGCTTCCACTTAACTGCTTCAACTTAATATACAGCTCGCGCCACTGGATCTTCGACACGCCGAGTTTCTGGCGGATTTTGTCGGGGTCTTCGCCGGCGCGATAGTCACTCAGCGCGCAGGTCCAGCGGCACATGTCGAAGGAGAGATGTTTTGTCAGCCCGGCTTCGTTACTGATATCCTCAAGCAGATATTCCAGCCGCCGCGGCGACCAGGGGAAGAGTTGCTCTGTCGGCTGGTCCACAGGACTGCTTCGCTTGTATTGGGCGCGGTATTCGTTGTAGGCGGGAATCCAGTCCTCGGGCAGAGTCAGTTTTCTCTCCTTATAACGATTTGCCGGAGTCGCATATTTGATAAATACCTGCGGTCCGTTGGGCGAATCCAGTTCGATGTGTTCGAGGTTGATTCCCAAAGTCTCACTCTTTTTGATTCCGGTCGTCAGCAAAAGATAGACGAGCGCATAGGGGCGCGCGTCTGGTTTTGTGCCGCGGCGGTGACGATCTGCGGCTAACAGGACTTCGTCGTATTCCTTGGGAGTCAACACGGTGGGGATGGGGCTGATGGCGGAGCGCTGCGCGACTTTCTCGGCGGGGTCGACCATCAGCACGCCATATTGGTGCAGCCATCTGAAAAGGGACTTGGTGGCGGTGATACGCCGCGCCAGCGTTTTGGGACTGCACGGAACGTCGCGCTCTTTTTCCATCCATTCGAAGTAGCGGTTGAGGTCTTTCGTAGCGACTTTGCCAAGCGTCGTATTTTCGGGGAGAAACGTGGTGAGCAGGCGCACGTCGGAGAGGAAGGCTTTGATGGTATTCGGCGAGCGACCCTTATCCGCGAGGAATGATTCCCACGAGTTGATGGCGGAGGTGAGCAGTGTATTTTGAGTTAGATGTGAAGTTAATTTATTATCTGGCATGACATCTCCTGTTCTTTTCTGCTTTCTACTGCGTATAGTTTAGCGGGAAAAGGAGGAGGTGTCAACTGATTTTCTTTCGCTTCGCAACCCTAGGTATAGCTCGTAATCAGATCTCAAAATGATGGCATATGCGAGACGCTGTATGAATTTGTAAAAAGAAGATCGGACAAAGTGTAATTTGATTGTATTACTTGATTCCGAGCAATTCTTTTATCTTTTCCCATAATAATGCAATGATTAGTGCGCCTAATCCTGCACTGCCGAAGAGCCAAGCCCAAGTGGAACGAAGATAAGGGATGGGAGCAATTTGGAAGTTTTCTTCATTGGAGACATATTGAGACTTGTCCGAAGAAATCTGAAAATAGTAATTTAGATTTCCATCGGAAGGTTTCTTCAACAGAAGAAATTTGAATTGCTTTGCCTCCCTGCCAAGCGGAGATATCTCAATTTTTGCAGATAAACTCTGATCCGGAGCAGGCGTCACAAGAGAATCCGGGTCGTTAAATACCAATGTTATTTTCCCATTAAATTCGGTTTGGCTCGAGTTTTCGACAGAAATATGGATTGTATTCTCATCGCCCAATGACAAATAATTCGGAGATGTGTAGCTTAATTTTATGTTCGATAAATCAGTCAAGATTGTACGATCCCTTTTAGGAACAATATAATAAAAGAAGATCGCACTACATCCAGCAACTACCAACACCAGGGCTTTTTGAAAAGTATTTGGCAGAACAAGAATAAGCCCTAACGAGATTATGATAACGGCAATGAATGCCAGTTGCCACCACGCAAATCTTGTTCTTTGGTTTTCAGATATGTTTATATTAATGGGCGGGAACCCTGTGGCTTGCGCATCAGCTTTTGTGACCTCGGATTTGAATTTCGCCACTTCCGAAGCAAATTTTGTCAGGTGATCTTTCAGAAAAGTATTTGTAATCGAATCTTTCAAAGATAATTCGCCTAGACGGCTATCAAGTTCTTGTACCGTGTTCTGATGTTCTACCGCAATCGGGATCAACTCTTGGATAAAATCAGAATTATCCACATTTTCTAACCATAATTTAAATAATAAACCATACCCCTCTTGCGCTATTTCCTGTGATGAATCAGCAAGAATTGCACGGATTGCTTTGAGACGATCTTTATACGGTTTAGGCATAAAATTGATTCTTCATTTAGACTTGCTCCAATTCCACTTTAGAACTCGCTATGAACGCGGAGTTGGAGGAATCCCAAAATTAATATACTCACCAAGAATCCAACCTTCAACTATGGTGCCATTTCTATCCCAACTGCATTTATACCAGACCGATCCAGCAACCTCTTTCCTTTCAAGAACAGTCACAACTTGATATAAACCAAGCCTTTCTATTAGTTTTCCATTTGGGTTATCCCAAGTGCTCGCAAGCGCCTTGGTAACATAGCCGGTGCCCAATGATGCTAAAGTTGGGGTGAGTGTCAATGTTTCGGTAGGAGTTACAGTTGGTGTCTCGGCGACCGCGGGCGAGGTTGGGCTAATGAGTGCCAGGGTTTCGGTCGCAGTATTCGCTGGCGCAATGGATGTATTTGTCGGGAGCGAAATTGTAGGAGTCGGAGTATCCGTCAAGGAAGGCACAGGAGAAAACCTTCCCAATATTCCGCTCAAATATAAGGGTAATGCAATACCAATAAACACTATAATGACAGTCGCACCTCGAATCACTCTAATCTGATTTAGTTGTTTTTCAACAAAACTTACCAACGGATTATCAGGATTCATGATAACCTTGGCGGCATCTACTGCGTTTTGCCATTGCGCAAGAGGTGTGAATATCCTTGATGCGCCGCCCTTGCGCAAGTGGGTATTTGCCTCTAAAAGGCTCTGCAGGCTATCCCTTTCTTTTTTCATCACGTCATTTGTTGAGTCAAGGGTGAGGGCTTTGTTATATAAATCCAATGCCTCTTTCCACTGCTCTCTTCCCAGTGCAAGTTGAGCCTTTTGCCTGAAGTCATCTGCCGCTAACAAGTTGTTCATATTACTTAATGCTTCTTCAGCGTCAGGATAATTCATGTTCTTCGCCTGAGCCGTCTCTATTGCGGCACTCAACAGATTCATCGCTGTCACAACATCTCGTGCAGCAATGTAAGAGCGCGCTCTGCGGTAATATTGTTCAGCGACGCGCGGTAGACCGGTACCTGAATCTCCGGTTATACGTTTGATTTCTGCCTTGGCTAAATGATCCTTGGCCCGCTCGTTTTCAGGATCTAACTTCAAGACCTGCCGATACAATTGAACGGCTCGATCATATTCAGCCGCATAATAAGCGTCATCCGCATCCGCTAGAAAATCCTGCACACCCGAAGGTAATGATGAGACGGCTTCTTGCGCAGATTTTGATCCTTTTTGCACCATCTCATAAAGCAGATTACGCACCTGTTCTCTTAATTCCCGATGTTCCTTTACCGCATCCAGCAACAATCCGTAAACCTCGCGATTTTCGGAATCTTCCTTTAACCACTGCCTGATCTGCTCCATCCCTCGCCATACATTACTAGGTCTTTGACTGCCTAACTGAATGAGTACAGCATCTAATTCTGGGTTGCGCTTGCTAGATGCTTTACCTGGATTTGTTTTTGGTGGCATAAACGATCTCCATTTCGCACTCGAAGCAAAATGATCAAGATATAGGGAAGTTCATCAAGGCGCGCTTGATCGCATCAAAAAGCCGCGTGAACTCGAGTTTTGTGCCATTGGTCCTGACGGCCTCTATCAGGTTTTGTTGAGCCTGAAAGAGTTGCTGTTGTGCCAGATGTACCTCCGTAAGCGCCTTGAAATACGGGCTGGTCGGCTCTGAACGACGGGTGAGTTCATCTTCCGTTAAACCAAGTTCCTCCTGAGCATATTCAATCAAGGTCGTTTTTAGTTTTTGAATTGAATCGAAGCCTTGTTTCGGGTCCAACCCTCTACGGATGATTTTCTTTATTTCATCATCCAACAGGGCATTGCGTTGATAAAAATCAGGGTTATCTGTCCAGTATCTACGGCGGATTTCAGGAACAGGGAAATTCAACTCCTTTGTTGGGCGAGGTCCAATAGGTTTGGTGGGATCGTCAGGATCCACAAACGTTAAACTGATATATAATACTGCACCGCAGAACAAACGAAGATCATCCTGAATATTTTGATTTATACCGGGTCCATCATCCAGAGATGATGTAACGTTCCAGTCAATTAATTTGACTTGTTTATCCATTCCATTCCAGAAAATGTGTTCGGGTTTCCAATCCATGTAAGCCCGGCGGTGATTTTTGTGAAAATATTGCATCACATCCAGCAATTGAATTGCCATTGCAATCACTTCGCCAGTCGGGAGGCGGAATAAACCAGATGGATCATCCTGAGGCTGGTTGTGGATCTGGCGCAACATGCTGTCATCAAATGGCGCAAGTTCCACAACCAAAAAGGGCAACCAACGCCCGGGTTCTTTCTTTTGCAATTCGGATTTCTGTTGAAGAAAATCTTTTATTTCTGTGCCTGTGAAAATAATTTCTAGGTCTGGATCTGGTGTCTCTAGTTTTTGCAGGCTTTGCGATAATTCCACTGGCGCAAAGCCGCTATCGTAAATTCGGGTAATGGCAAGAGGGGCGTTGCCATCCTTGGTCATTTCAACCAATACCTTCAATTCATCCTCAAATCGGTCCAATCCTGTTTCGTACCCAATTTCTGGACGCATAAGTTTGAAGGCGCAGAATTCGGGAAAGCCTTTTTGCCCGCGCGTTCTGACCTCTGAAACGCGCGCATAACCCCCGCGCGTATCTATATCAATGCGGGAGAAATTGGTATATAAGTCACCTAACTTGGTCATAAAGAGACCCTCCTCACGGGGTTCGTTTGCAACCTGCCTTGGTTTACTTTCCGAAAAAGACCAGCGGCCAGATTGCGGTTTGGGTTTCACCGCCGTATCCTATCAACCCAATTTTTTGAATATTACCTAAAGTCGAACGCACTGCGTTATCAACGCGTATCATTTGGCTTGGATCAATATCTTCTGCCTTTACGGCCTCCTGCACTGGTCCCTGTCTCAGGTATATGATATCCAATCCATTATTATTTATTTCGAAGAAGATCTGAATGGGGAATTCGGCATACAAGCGAGGGAAAGTGCCTTTTATTTTCAAGTTTTCTTCGTTAACGATGAGTACAACCTCATCAAGGGTAGTATCATTGTTTTCCTGTACGCGCAGATGCATTGATTTATTTTTATCTATCCAGATCGTGTATTCTCGTTCTTGACCGTTTGCATTTTCGATGAAAAAGCCAAGTTCCTTTCCAGGCTCAGTGATTCCAGGACTATCAGGCGAATCCCTTTGCAGTTCCAACCGTGGAACCCAGATGTTTATAGCAATCGCCTCAACTTGCTTGCCACCAAGGCATTGACTGAAATCGGTCCTTATGAACTCATCAGGTGTTCGACCTTTTTCGATTCCAAACCGCCAATAATTATCCGTATCCCTTCTGGAAAAGCCTTCCACTGGTTTCAATCCAAGCGGAAGGTTTGTATCATTAACCCAACAAGGATTTTTTTCGTCAACCTTCAAATTATCATCAAATAATAAAACCGGAGCGGTAAATATGCCAGGAGAAGGGCTTACTGCTGGAGCTTGTGTAACAGTCAGTGTAGATGTTAATTCGGTTAGAGGCGTCGATGTTTCTATTGGATTCCCTGACGGCGACGGCGTAATGCTTACAACTGGAGTTTCAGATAATGCTGATATTGGTATTTCAGTCGAAGTCAATGTAGTTGTCGGAGAAGGTGTTTGTAAAATTCCAAACCCACCAAAAAATGTAAAAAATATCAATAGTGTAACAATAACGATTCCGAGCGCTACTGGAAGAACCCACCCTGCTCGTTTAGGCGATGCTTTATACGATTTCTTTCTATGAGCAGCTTCTGCCCATTTCTTTGAAACTTCAAATAACTCCCTTGCCGTATTGGGAGCCTTTGCGCCTTCAACGGGGGCACGAGGTGCCCATTTGCATAAACTGCGAAACTCATTGGGTAGGGGTGCCAAGTCGGGAAAGAGTAAAGCGTCATCTGGTAAAGAGATAGTTCCTGTTGCGGGTGGATGGCCTTTGCGAGTAGTGAGGGAATAAATAATCTCTGCAGAACGCGCAAGATCATAGGCAAACTCCGTATTCTTTTTGGAGTCAATATTTAGTTTGGAATTTCCCCAATCTATGACAACCAGTTGCTTTTTGTCCCTGCGCCAGAATAAATGTTTGAGATCAACATCACCATTTACAATTCCCATCGGGTGTGCTTTTGCCAACAAGCCAAAAAACTGGGTCAGGATTTCAGCGCGTTCAGGCGCGGATAAAGAGTCAAGATTCTTTTCAACACGTATTCCATCGATATACTCGATGACCATATAGAAATAATTTTTGGAGCCATACTCAGCCTCACCTGTATCGTATATCTCAGGTACACCCAGCCCTTTGAGGTCTAAAAGTGCTGCTACTTCATTTTTCAATCCCTCGACTGCCTGCTGTGATTTTATTTCCGCTCGTTTGATGACCCCCAATCGCTCTTCCTTAGTATCAAAGATGAGATGAGTAAAACCACTTCGGCCGCGATCCCAATCATCGCCTACGGGTTGAAAACGATAACGATTAGCAAAGACTGGAGAGTTTTGGTATTCTGCCATATTATTTGTGAATCCCCTGACTGTTTGAGAAGGCCTCGATAGTCATTTGCATATTGCCTCTCCCACTAAAATAGTGGTTATGAAGTTGCGTTGCCACCAAACTTACGCACGAAATACCGCTGGCAAAATTATACTACCGAACTGTATATCCATCTGTCAATTACAAGATCAATACGATAACTTCTCAGGGCTAAAGCACGGCTGGTAACCGTATCCCTCACCGCAGCCCTTCGCTAAGTGATCACTTCTTCCCCTCGATTCTGTTCACTTGCGAAGGTTGAACGCGCACACCCGCAGGCTGGGTGGCGCGCACGGCTTGCTCATCTTTTACCAAACGCGTCAAGTGTTTCACCATCACTGCCTGCCGCGCTGCGGCTTGCGCGCCCAGGTCCGCAAGCACAGGTTCCAGCCAGGCTTGATATGAACGCACACACACATACACGGGACGATTACGTCGGTCTGGCAAGTTGCCAATCAACACGGCGAGTTTTGAACCCACGTTCGTCGCTTCGGGATGGATCAGCGGCGTCAGCACGATTCCATGCACGCCCTGTGATACGCTCACGTAGCACTTCACGCCATCATCAATCATCCAGCCAAGCGGGGTCTTTGGCTGTGGTTCAACGGGATGCAACAACGGCGGGACGATTTGATAATACAAACTTTGTACGGATGGCAGATCCACGGACTTCACCCGCGTCCATGATTCCTCATTCGGCGACGATGAGACTTCGATCTTCGTGCCCGGTTCAACTCGGGAGCCTGAATCTGAATCCGTTATCTCGGAGACCTCCCACATCCTCTGCCATGCGTACACCGAGAAACCTGCCTTGCGCAATGACACGAAGGCGTCGCTGGTTTCATCCACCTCCGCGAGAACGTGGAACGCGCCCCATGTCCCTGCCTGTGCGGATAGATTTTCGATCAGTTCCGGTAAATTGGGATGATCGAGTTGTGATACGGGAGCAAGATAAAGCAGTTTTGCAAATGTCTCATCGCGCGAATGGATAATTCCGCCTAAAATCGATTCGTCCTCGCCGTTTGCGATCGCGCCATAGATATGCCGCGCCGGGTTGACATACGCAAACAACCCGACCGCGCTGAGCGGACTGCCGCGCGTCAATGTGCGCGCGGTATCCAATCCCACCGCTTCGTCGCGGAAGCCGTAGAGATACGGCAGATCAAGAAGGGCAAGGGGGCGAATCGACATGTTGTGGTGTTATTCTATTTGTTTCAAAGTAAGAGAAATGAAAATGTCATGTCGTTGCGAAGTGGATGAATAACTTGCATAATTATATCGCGAAACCCGCAGGCAAATCTTCATTGGTTATAATCACCCCAAATAGGATTTGTATGGATTCTTCTCGCAAACCCTCCCTTGCAGATAAGCTCAAGTCGCTTGGTGTCCAAGTTGGAACGACGCATCTCCCCGCGCCTCAGCCTGATTCTCATTCCATTGACTCTGTCGTCGCTGGATTATTTTCCCCTACCCCGCGTGGGGACGTGTTCATCGCCGAGCAAACCTTCGCGCAAGATTACCGCCATGGCAATTCTCCACTTCTCTCGCCCTCCCCGTTTTCTCTAATTTCCCAATGGGCCGGCAATTCTCCAACACTTGCACCGCACGCAAGTGCAGGTGTCTCTAATCTTCAATCTCCACTCTCCAACCTCCCACTCTCAAAATTCGCGTTCCTCGACACAGAGACATCCGGTCTTTCAGGCGGCACAGGGACGTATGCCTTCCTCGTCGGCGTCGCGCGGTTCGTGGACGATAAATTTATCCTGCAACAATTCTTTATGCGCGACCCTGCGGAAGAACCCGCGTTACTTGAAGGTCTTGCGAACTTCCTTGCGCCCTGTAAAGCGCTTGTGACCTTCAACGGCAAAGCCTTCGATGCGCCCCTCCTACGAACACGTTACACGTTACACGATATACCATGCCCGTTTTCCGAGTTTGCCCATCTCGATCTGCTTCCCCTCGCCCGCAGACTCTGGCGTGACAGACTCGAATCGCGCGCGTTGAAATATCTTGAAGAACATGTATTGGGATTAACGCGCTCAAGCGATGAAGTGCCCGGCTATGAAATCCCCTGGCTATATTTTGATTATCTTCGCACAGGTGACGCGCGTCCTCTCAGTGGCGTGTTCTACCACAACGCAATGGATGTAGTTGCCATGGCGGCATTGCTCACGCACATGAACGAGATGATGCAAAATCCCTACGACGGCAAAGTGCAAGACGGACTTGATTTCATCGCGCTGGGCAAGTTGTTTGAGGATCTCGGTCACTGGGACGAAGCCGCGCGCCTGTTCGAGCGTGGACTCGAGTCCCACCCTTCGACAGGCTCAGGACAAGGGTTAAACGAATCAGATTTCGGCGTGGCGGTGAAGCGGCTCTCCATCCTGCAAAAGAAACGCGGCGACATGGGCGAAGCGATCCGCTTGTGGGAGGAAGCCGCGCAACAGGGTCATCTGTATGCGTTTATTGAATTGGCAAAACATCACGAACATAAAACACGCGATATAAAAGCCGCGCTCAAGTGGACGAAGTCCGCGCGCAAACAGGTCGAGCGCGCCGAGTTGCCCGTCTATATGCAGAAATATTGGGTGAATGAATTGGAACATCGCCTTGCGCGTTTGCAGAAAAAGATCAACGCGCGCTCATAGACCGATGACGAACAGGCTTCTCGCTTATAATTGATTCATTAGACTTCTTGCGAAAGTCTCGTTGCCACAGAGACCACAGAGAGAGAAAATGAGTTTTTCTCAGAGGTCTCTGTGCGCTTGCGCAGTCTGTGGCTAAGTAACGGGTTACCTATGCAAGAGGTCCATTATCAACTTGTTGAATTTCAGTGAGCGTCACTTTGGAAAACAAAAGCGAGCAAAAAGATAAACCAGTCGTCATCCGCACACCGGACCATCGCCTGCGCGTCTTTGTCAGTTCAACGTTGAAGGAACTGGCACAGGAGCGCGAGGCTGCGCGTCAGGCAATCCTCAATCTGCGCCTTGTACCGGTCATGTTCGAGTCGGGCGCGCGTTCCCATTCCTCACATGAACTCTACCGCGCCTACCTTGCGCAAAGCCATATCTTTATTGGCATCTACTGGCAAAGTTATGGATGGGTCCCGCCGGGTGAAAAAATATCGGGACTCGAAGATGAATTCATTCTCTCTGAAAATATTCCCAGACTGATCTATATCCGGGATCCAAAAGCCGAACGTGAGCCCGGTCTCAAGAATATGCTTGCGCGCATCAAGGGTGAGGATATGACCTCGTATAAATATTTTGCCACTGCCGCCGAACTCAGGGAACTGGTTGAGAACGATCTCGCCCTTTTATTGACGGAACATTTTGAATCTGCGCGCGGCTCACAAACACCCGCACAAACGCACACGGAAACATCACAGTCTCTCAGCAATGTGCCGACGCCGCGTAACCCGCTGATTGGGCGCGCAGAAGAGCTATCGCTCGCGCACGAAATGCTTCTACGCCGGGATGTTGGTATGGTCACGTTGATCGGTCCTGGCGGCACGGGCAAATCGCGGCTGGGCTTACAGATTGCGTTGAATATGCTCGATCATTTCCGGGATGGCGTTTATCTCGTTCGGCTGACACCGATCAGGGATTCAAATCTTGTTGTTTCGACGATCGCCGATACGCTTGGCATCCCCGAAACGAATGATCCCAGATCCCTGCTTGGCAAACTCAAGGATTATCTGCGCGACAAACACATGTTGCTTCTGCTGGATAACTTCGAACAGGTATTGGAAGCTGCGCCGAAAGTCGCAGAACTGATGGAGGCATGTCCCGATTTGAGGTTTGTCGTGACCAGCCGCGCCCCGCTTCATTTGCGCGGCGAGAAGGAGTTATTCGTCCCGCCGCTGGCAATCCCTGCTCATGATAAAAACTTCGACCTGAAAAATATATCTCAGTACGCGGCTGTGGAGTTGTTCATTCAACGCGCGCGGAGCATCAAGCCGGATTTCAACATGACGAATGAAAACGCTTCTGCCATCGCCGAAATCTGCCACCGCCTCGACGGCCTGCCCCTGGCGATTGAACTTGCCGCGGCGCGCATCAAACTGCTGACGCCGCGCGAGTTGCTTGCGCGGCTGGAACATCGCTTCGATATTTTGCGCGGCGGCTCCCGCGACCTGCCCGAACGCCAGCAAACCCTGCGCGGCGCGATCGACTGGAGTTATGAATTGCTGAATGACTCTGCCCAAAAACTTTTCAGAAGGCTCTCCATATTCGTCGGCGGCTGGACGATGGAAGCCGCCGAAGCAGTCTGCAATCTGGATGGCGATATTGGCCCGGATGTAATGGACGAGATGGAATCGCTCGTGGATAACAGCCTGTTGACGCAGGCACAGGATGCGGATGGGCAAACCCGCTTTGGGATGCTCGAAACGATTCGCGAGTATGCCCATGAACGCCTGATCGAAAGCGGTGAAATTGATCAAGTACGCCGCCAGCATGCCTTGTATTACCTTGAATTTGCGCGGAAGGTCGAGCCGCTGATCCGCTCGCGCGAACGCATCCAATGGACCCGCAAAATGCGGCAGGAATTCGATAACATTCGCGCCATCCTGGAGTGGAACTCCACAACCGGCAACAGTGTCGAGATCGGACAACAGCTCGCAATTACACTCGCGTGGTTTTGGCGATCCAGTATGTCTGTAAGCGAAAGCCGCCAGTGGGCAACGCGGCTGTTGGAACATGTGGACGATTCAACTCCCCTGGCGATCCATGCCGGCTTATTGTGGGGCTCAGGCGGATTCGCATGGTCGCAGGGTGAACTTGCGGTGGCAATCACTCAACTGGATGAGAGCCTGCATTTGTGCCGTGCGGCGAATGACAAATATCTGCTTGCCAATATTTTGATTATACGCGGACTGGTTAGCACCTATGCCGGCGAAGCACAAACAGCGCGTGTAATGTACGAGGAAAGCATAGAACACTTTCGCGCGCTCGGTGAAAAATGGGGCGAATCACTGGCGTTGTCACGGCTGGGCGATGTTGCGCTCTTTGAAAAGAATTATGAACGCGCCCTCGATTTACATGAGCAGGGCATTGTCATCGCGCGCGAGCAGGGTGATCCGTGGATTCTTTTCATTCCTTTGATGTCTGATGGAAACATTGCCTTGATAACCGAGACTCCGCAAAAAGCCCAGCCGATTTATTCTGAGGCGATCAGTCTCCTTAGGGAGATTGATGATAAGTGGGGTCTGGCTTGGGGGTTGAACGGGTTGGGTCATGCCTCCCTTCAGCTTGGACAGGTGGATTTGGCGCGGGCATCCTTTGAAGAATGTATTGCTGTGGCTCGTACGATAGGGAATCCCGGCGCGCTGATTTCATCCCTGCTTGGAGCGGCGATATTGGCGGCGATGCCATTCAAAAATGGTCCTGACGCGAAAGAACCAGGACTCAGTCTCATTAGCGCTGTGCGCCTATTGGGCGCGATCCCGCCTCTTAGCCAAAACTCTCACATGTTTTTCTGGATAGGTTGGCGCGAAATGTATGAGCGGGCGGTTGCAAAAATTTGCAAGATCGCAGGCGCCGAAATCTGGGAGCAAGCCTTTGCCGAAGGTCAAACGCTTTCCATGCCGCAGGCGGTTGCGCTGGCATTACAGGAATTGCAGAGGAATTAATCGCGGGAATTGCTGTCCCCGCGCGTCTGGAAGGAAAAGACAGTATATAATTAGGTGACAGTCACTTATTTTTTGATGGAGGAGCAATGAATATTTCAGTTACAAAAGAATCGGGCCGCGTTGATATAACTGTTCTGCGCATCGAGGGCCAACTGGACGGTCAGAGTTATAACGACCTGATTACGAAGGCAAAGGAATTGTATGGCGCGGGTTCGCGCGACTTTCTTCTGGATTTGACGGACCTAACCTATATCAGCAGCGCCGGCCTGGTGGCTTTGCACAGCGTTGCTCTGCTGGCGAAGGGCGAAGAAATGCCCGATACCGAGCAGGGCTGGTCTGCTTATCGTTCGATGGGACGCGGCAGTGAGGCAGGTGTGCAAACGCATGTCAAACTCCTTAACCTGAGAGAGGAAGTAAAGGGGGTGCTGGAGATGGTGGGGTTTAGCAGGTTGTTCGAGATTTTTACCGATCGCGATCAGGCAGTAAAGTCGTTTTGATATTGGAGATATCATGCGCAGTATACGAGAAGGCACTCCATGAAACGCAACCTTGGCAACTGGGTCATTATCGCACTGGTCATACTGAACGTCATTGTCTGGCTCGTCTTTCCGCCTGTCAACGACGGCCGCGAGAATTTTGTGCGCCAGTACGCGGGCGAAATTATCGGCTCGACCAACATCATTCTGATGGCGTGTTCACTGTTCATCTCCACACGGCCGAAATGGGCGGAACCATATTTTGGCGGGCTGGACAAAATGTATGTAACCCACCGCCACACCTCCACCGCCGCCTTCCTGTTGATCTTTGTCCATGTGCTGACCGTTCCCATCTCGGTGACGGGTTGGCGGCTTGGCAATTACCTGGCAGTCATCGCTTTCACTGGCATCGTTTCCATTGTT
>CAZIYY010000080.1:16647-21805 GCA_964543585.1 uncultured Anaerolinea sp.
GCCTCTCACCGCGCATTGCTTTTTTGAACAAACTGACAGGCGGCACGTATGAAGGCTGGAAGTATCTCAAAAAGTACATTGGCATCTTCTTCATCATCGCCTTCATTCACTCGTTGACAGTAAAAAGCCCCCTCGATGCGTTCATCGCCATCAACTGGGTGCAGATATTTTTCGTCATTGGCGCGGTTTCCTATCTCTATACCGAAATCTTCGGGCGCTTCTTCAAGAAGTACGTGTCTTATACTGTGCAGGCTGTGAAGCACCCCAACAACTCAACCACCGAAGTGACCTTGCGCGCCAAGAAGGACCCCATCAAAAAACAACGTGCGGGACAATTCCTCTTCGTGCGCTTCCCCGACGGCAAGACGTTGAACGAGTCCCACCCGTTCACTATTTCCAGCGCGCCTCACGAGGATGTTTTGCGCGTCTCCATTAAAGCCAGCGGGGACTTCACCCGGGCTCTTTTCAGCGACTTGAAGGAGGGCGTGGATGCCGTCATTGAGGGAGCGTTTGGCATGTTCGACTATAAAACCGGCGGGCAGAAACAAATCTGGATTGCGGGCGGCATCGGGTTGACGCCGTTCCTTTCCTTCGTCCGCGATATGGATGGGAGCCTCAGCCACGATGTCGATTTCTACTACACGGTCCGTCATAAAGAGGAAGCCCTGTTTGTGGATGAGATCGAGGCCGCTGCGAAGAAGAATTCGCGTTTGAAGGCGTATGTCCGCTACTCATCCACGGATGGTTCGTTGAATATTGATGATATTGTCAAGAACGCCGGCAGCGCTGTAAACGATCATCACGTTTACATGTGCGGTCCGCTTCCGATGGTGCAAGCCTTTGAAAATAAATTCCTGACGCTGGGCTTGCCGCCTGAAAATATTCACTACGAAGAGTTCAATTTCCGTTAATAAGCCACTTTACGCACCTTATGCTCTCGCAGGGTCTGTGACCTGAGACTTCAGTGCGAAACGCGGCGGTCACACGTGTGCCTGTGTCCCAGCGCAGGCAGACCGGCTTGGAGCGATATAAGCGAAAGTCTTATAAATATGCAAGCGGAGGATCTATGGAAGTAACTGTTTCCATTCACGAGGCGAATGAGCCTGTTGCAGTTATGGTCGTCAAAGGGAGTGTTGACGCGTCGAACTTTGTGGAGGTCGTCAACAAGGCGCAGGAGATATACAAGAATCCTGCGCATAATCTCATCATAGACTTGAGTGGCGTCCCCTTTATCAGCAGCGCCGGGCTTGTGGCAATTCACCAAATCTCCCTGCTCTACAGCGGCGGCAAGCAGGAGGTGGAAAGGGATGGTGAAGAAATCCACACCGATTTCACGCACAGCAGCAATGCGCGTAAACGCGTCAAACTCCTCAGCCCTCAGCCAGACGTGGACCGCACCCTCGAGATGGCGGGATTGAAACTATTCTTCAAAGTGTTTGATAACCTCGAAAGCGCCCTCAAATCATTCTAAGTTTTCAACGAGGCAGTCATGTATCGAAGATATAAAGAACGCCGTTATCGTCGTCGGAGTAACCCTGAATATCGCCGTCGCTCGGTATTCATGCGTCCGTCCGTGCAGATCACCATCCTGCTCGTTGCTGCCCTGGTGGTTTTCATTCTCCTGCAAAGCGGCGGAAGATAACAAATATCATAATTGGTATGCGGACTGTTCATAATCATCCGCTTAGGATGCTAACCTCACTCAATGGGGACACTGCCCATTTTGGGTGTAATACAAAGGGGTGGGATGCTATCCTTTCAGGGATAGCATTATTATTCCCTATCCGAAAACATATCAACTCTCGCGATTTCATCTTCCGCGGGTCGAGATTGAATGAAGAACGTAACCGCGCAGGCGTGCGCTCCCATTTACTCATCTACCGGGAGCACTCAAAGTTTGTTGGTAAATAGCTCGGGCCGCCGTCCTCAGCGGCGATTTTCGAGTAAATCCTGTGCCGAGAACGTCGCAGGGAGCAAACTCATCTACATACTTTTAGCGCACCTCATCTATCATCTATCGGTCAGGTAACACATTTTCTTAACTTGTGATATACCTTATGACCAGACTAAAGGAACATTGACCCTATTTTTGTTTGCTCTTACAATTCAAAATATGATAAACGCATGCGTCCGTAATGCTGGGTTTTTCAGACCAGATCACGATCCTCCGTGTCATTTATTTCACGCGTCCATCTGATCGACAATCCAAACTTAAATTCCCGGAGGAAAATCTTATGTCCACCCCCTTTGTTTCCAAACGCGCCCCCATCTATGCAGACGTGCCCGATGAAAAGTGGAACGACTGGCGCTGGCAGTTGAGCCATCGTCTGAACACAGTTGAAGAGATCGAAAAGATTCTCCCGCTGACTGAGTCTGAACGAAAGGCGCTTCAGACCCAGGGCTTGTTCCGCGTGGATATCACACCGTACTTCATTTCCCTGATTGATCCGAACGATCCCGATGACCCGACCCGCAAGCAGGTGATTCCGCTCGCGGAAGAAATGCAATCCTTTACCGCGATGATGGAAGACTCACTCGCGGAAGATCGCCACTCCCCAGTGCCTGGGCTTGTCCATAGGTATCCTGACAGGGTCCTCATGCTGGTAACAACCCAGTGCGCGTCATACTGCCGTTATTGCACGCGCGCCCGCATCGTTGGCGACCCCAGCCAGACCTTCTCGCGCCAGGAATTCGAGATGCAGATCGAATATCTCAAACGCACGCCTCAAGTTCGCGATGTCCTGCTCTCGGGCGGGGACCCGTTGGTGCTGGCGCCAAAAATACTGGAAGAGATACTTGGCCGCCTGCGCGCGATTCCCCACATCGAGATCGTCCGCTTGGGAACGCGCGTGCCAGTCTTTATGCCGATGCGCGTGACACAGGAACTATGTGACATGCTCGCCAAGTACCATCCCTTGTGGATCAACATCCACGTCAATCATTCGAATGAAATTTCGTTGGAACTGGAACAAGCTTGTGATCGTCTTAGTAGAGCCGGTATTCCGCTCGGCAATCAGTCCGTATTGCTGGCCGGCGTCAACGACAACGTCCACATCCAGCGCAAACTGGTGCAGGATTTAGTCCGCATCCGCGTGCGCCCATACTACCTATACCAGTGTGACCTCGTTGAGGGCGCGGGTCACTTCCGCACACCCGTGGCGAAGGGAATCGAGATCATGGAAGGCTTGCGCGGTCATACATCCGGTTACGCTGTCCCGCAATACATTGTGGATGCGCCTGGCGGCGGCGGCAAGATCCCTGTGACGCCGAACTATTTGTTGAGCATGTCCGATCACAAGGTCATCTTGCGCAACTACGAAGGCTATGTCACATCCTACGAAGAGCCGACCGATTACGCGCCCAGCGAGGCGGCAAAGTTCAAAGGCGAGAAACGTCCCGAACCCGGTCAAACAGGCGTTCATGGTTTACTGGAAGGCGATCAGATGTTCATCAAACCTGAAGGCTTCGATGAAACCCACGACCGTCACGGAATTCAACACCGCCTCAAAGATGATAAGAAGTGGCAGCCATTGGGTATCGGCGATGGCTCATCAAAACCAACTGAGGAATTAAATAAATGAAGGAGACAAGCATGAACCCATCTACGAAACGAATCCACTTCGCTGCAATGGCGGTGATTATCCTGCTCACTGCCTGCGCGCCCGCACCATCCACGCCGGACCCCACGCAAGTTGCAAACCAGATTGCGGCATCTGTCGTGCTGACTGTTGCCGCGCAGAATGCCCAAACCGCCGCCGCGAAGCCAACGGACACCCCGCCCCCCACTCCGACTGCGATCCTGCCTCCTACTCTCGACATTCCCACAGCGACAGCATTCGTCATTGTTCCGCCCACAGTTGCGAGTGGAGGCGGTGGCACAACTACAAAACGGGAATACGCATGTGACATCATTCGCCGCAGGCCCTTCGATAATACCTACTTCCGTCCGAACGATACATTTGATATTAGATGGACGATTGTAAACACCGGCACCAAGACAATTCGCGCAGGAACCGACGTCAAATATTCCGCCGGTCCCCAAATGACTGGCGTAAAATTGGTGGAACTTCCTGAATTAAAACCCGGTGACCAATACCAGATAGATTTTGACGCCGTTGCCCCAGCCCAGGAAGGCACGCATGTCATGACGTGGGTGGTGGAAGGCGGTTTGTGTTATCCATACGTGGTCATCATCGTGGAAAAATTCTAAAGGCAATGTCGTGGAATGGAATAAAGCTTTCGGATCTCTGATAGTGATACGTGATCGGTCTCCGCTTCGGATGCGCAAGAGGAAAAATGTCAACACGTAAAACAAAACTACTCATCTGGCTGGTCGCCTTAAGCACGATATTGGCATGTGCGGTCCCTTCTCTTTCAACGCCAATTCCCCCTCTTGATCCAGGCGCTGTCAACACGTTTATCGCGGAAACCGTAAATGCCGCATCCACTGAGACTGTTGCAGCCAGGCCCAGCTCCACGCCAACCGCAACGTTTACCCCAACCCCGCGCAACACCGAAACCCCGACCCCGACCGCGACCGTTACCGTGATTTTTATCCTTTCGAGCCCCACACCGTTGGTCGTTCCCACTTCTACCGGCTTGAGCAGTGGAGGCGGAAGCAGTTCTGACAATTTTGCGTGTCAGGTGATAAGCCACACCCCGGCAAATGGCACATCGTTCAGTCCACGTGCGGATTTTGATGCCGTATGGACAGTCAAGAACATCGGCAAAAAGAACTGGGATCGCACCAGCATTGATTATGCCTATTCAAGTGGCGCTATTCTCCATACAACTTCAACCTATGACCTGAGCGCAAATGTAAAAGTCGGTGAAACAATCGACATCATCGTGGATATGAAAGCGCTAAAAGACCCGGGCTCTTACAGCACAACCTGGGTTATACGATCTGGTTCAAATGCCTTTTGCAACCTGAGCCTTTCGATCATAGTTAAGTAACTTGCTTTACGCAGAATGTTCCGACGGTTTTCTGATAAAAACATTATTGAGCCGTTCAAACTCTTCGACAGGCTCAGGCCAACGCCTTCGGGACGGTGCGTGGGATCAGTTAATTAACAGCCAGGTATGTTGCAATTCAAAAAACACAGCCTCGACTTTGGCTTTTTAGCAAAGTGAGGTGGAAAGAAAGAAGAAGCAAAAA
>CAZIYY010000081.1:0-5302 GCA_964543585.1 uncultured Anaerolinea sp.
CATTCATCTACGATGGCGATGGAAATCTCGTGAAAAAGATCAACCCCAACGGAAGCAAAACACTCTATGTGGGTGGAATCTACGAAGTAGACAAAGCCTCAGGCGGCTCTGTGACGCGCACAGTCACGTATTATCCCGCTGCAGGCGCGATGCGAATTAATAGTACACTGTATTACATCCTCAAGGATCATTTAGGCTCAGCCAGCGTGGTGACGGATGCAAGCGGAAACCCTTCGACTTTGCTCAGGGCACGTATCCTTGGAGAAAATCGTTATTACCCGTTTGGCGAAACCCGTGTGGCAACAGGTAGTATTCTTACAGACCGCTTGTTTACAGGGCAGAGAGAAATGACGGGCTTGGGTATCCATCCTTTTAACGCAAGATTCTATTCGCCGAAGTTCCTCTCAAAGCAGCGGCAACCATGATTTAATTGTTGTATAATTACGTTTGAGATTTGCCATGAAAATCGAAGAACTTCTCAAAACCCGCCGCGCAGAAATCCTTGAAATTGCCCGAAAGCATGGCGCATACAACTTGCGCGTTTTCGGTTCAGTGGCGCGCGGCGAAGGGAACGAACAGAGTGACATTGATTTTCTCGTGGAAGTCGGCCCCGTTCATTCACCCTGGTTCCCAGCCGGGCTGGTGGCAGATTTGGAGGATTTGCTTGGCGTCCTTGTTGACGTCGTAACAACGGATGGCTTGCACTGGTTTATCAAAGAGAAAGTATTGGAGGAGGCGCGCCCATTGTGAAGGATGATCGTCTCTATCTGATCCACATCCGGGAAGCCATCGAGAGGATCGAAGAGTACACCCAGAAAGGGGAAGGAACTTTCCTCGAAGACCATAAAACCCAGGATGCAGTCCTGCGCAATTTGCATACCATGGCTGAGTCTACTCAGCGGATTTCGAGGGATCTGAAAGCGAAACATTCAAAGATCGATTGGCGCACGTTGTCTGCGTTTCGCAATGTGATCGTGCATGATTATCTTGGAATAAGCCTTGATCGGATTTGGGACATCATCGAGAAAGATTTGCCTGCTCTAAAGGAAAATATCACTGCAATTTTGGAAAAATCTGAATAGGCGGGGTGGAGGCTATAGCATCCCCTTTGGGGACGAAGTGGACAAAGCCTCCGGCGGCTCTGTGACACGCACGGTAACATACTATCCCGCCGCAGGCGCGATGCGAATCAACAGCACGCTGTATTACATGGTTTCGATACGGCTTCGCCAGTCGACCCGGCGCCTCAAAGATCACTTAGGCTCTGTCAGCAAATAAAATCAACAGGGCTGTTCTTATCGAACAGCCCTGTTATGTCTTCTATCTCGCTTTCAATTCCTCTTCACGTTCGGGGATGGTGAAGCGGTTGATGGTGGTGTAATCCACCAACCGGTTGAGGTTTCTATTCATCCACACGGTAAACGTCCACAGCCATGGGATGATCCACATGGGACGCGGGCTTCGTACCAGCCTCACGACCGCCTGCCCAACCTGCTCCGCTGTGAGCAGCATGAATCTAGGCGTTGTGGCGTTGGTCTTACGTTTGATACCCGCGTGCGAGGCAAATTCCGTGATCACGCCGCCGGGGTAGACCATTGAGACGTCAATGCCCCACGGCTTGACTTCGCGCCGCAATGCCTCGGAGAATCCATGCACGGCATGTTTGCACGCCGCGTAAATCGAATAGGTTGGCGTTGCGACAAGTCCCGCCATGGAACACATGTTGATGATATTCCCGGAGCGCTGTTTGATCATCACCGGCAAAGCCTGGCGCGTCGTCTGGATCACGCCCAGTACGTTCACGTCGAATTGTGATTGAATGTCCTTTACAGGATCGAGATTCTCAAGCCAGTCGAGCCTGCCAAAGCCTGCGTTGTTGACCAGCACGTCAATGCGATTAAACTTCTCGAGCGTTTTTGCGATGAGCGATTGTATGTCTTCAAGTTTTGAGAGATCGGCTTGCACGACCAGCGCTTCCGCGTCTGTGCCCATGCCAGCGATTTCCCTGGCGAGGGATTCCAAACGGTCCACGCGGCGGGCGGCAAGGATTACCTTCGCCCCCTCGCGCGCGAACTCCCGTGCAGTTGCTTCGCCAATCCCAGACGAAGCGCCGGTGACAATGACGACTTTACCTTTGACTTCCATTTGGTCCTCCTGGTATTGAGCGTGCGTCGCACCTGACGTGTAGATTTACTCGATTAATCAGACAGAACTACACGATCTTCATCGTCGCGTTCGGTGCGGTGCGACGCACATCATCCCCGTATGGGGACTGGGTAAGATGAATAAATTAATCTTACCACGCCTCTGCAATCTTTCTTGCGCATCGTCGTATATCCCCATATAATGAGCGCAATGGAAAACACTTCTGCGCAATCCCGTATCAGCAAATTAACGCGCTGGTTCGTCCCTCTCGCGGCGATCATCGCATTCGCAGGCTGGTTTTCGATTGCGCCTCCTGGCTTGCTTGGCAAAGCAGACGCGATTGGATATGCCATCTGTCACCGTATTGATGAGCGTTCGTTCCAGATTGGAGAACGCCAACTCCCGTTATGCGCGCGCTGCACGGGCGAATTTTTCGCGGCGGGGATTTCCCTGCTCTTCTTCGCCATCCTCAGCCCAAAGAAAAGCGGAATGCCGGGCTGGACGTTGGGCGCGCCCCTTTTGCTTTTCTTCCTTGCCTTCGGAATTGACGGCTCGAACTCCTTTCTCTATTTGCTCAAACAGACTTCCAAAGGCGCGCTCGATAACATCCCAAATCTCTACATTCCAAATAACACCCTGCGGCTCTTCACAGGCAGCGGCATGGGCATCGCGCTGGCTTCGATCCTTTATCCGGCGTTCAACCAAAGCGCGTGGAAACTGCCGGACCCACAACGCGCCCTGGATTGGAAAAAACTTGGCATCCTTATTGGGACCATCCTGCTTGTTGACCTCGCCATTCTCACAGAACATCCCGCCATTCTCTACCCAATCGCCATCCTCAGCGTGCTGGGTGTGCTGGCTCTGCTCATGATCGTCTTTAGCATGGCATGGGTATTGATTATGCGTGAAGAAAACACGTTCGACTCGCTACGACAAATGTGGCTGCCCATCGTGGCGGGGACGACTCTTGCCTTCTTGATGATCACCGCGATAGACCTGCTTCGCCTCAAACTCACCGGAACCTGGGGAGGCTTTCCCCTGGGTTGATTCTCGCTTTTTGCATCGCGCTGAGCGGAACGACGAGCGGCAGCGAGAAGTGAAGACGAAGCGCGAGAATAGATTGGAGAAACTATGGAATTACTTACTGGAATATTCACAGCATTCGGCCTCTCGGCAAGCGCAGGACTGAACGCGTACATTCCCCTGCTACTGATCGGCTTGCTTGGGCATTATACAAACCTGATCAACCTCAACTCACCCTGGGATACGCTTTCCAATCCCTGGATCATTCTCATGCTGTGCGGATTAGTGATCGTCGAAATGCTGGCGGATAAAATCCCCGCGGTCAATCACCTCAACGATTTGGTCCAGACCCTTATCCGTCCCGCCGCGGGAGCGATTGCCTTTGCCGCCAGCGCAAACGTCGTCACGGATGTTAGTCCCGTGCTGGCATTGGCAGCTGGTCTGCTGGTGGCGGGGACCGTGCATGTCGCCAAGGCTGGCGCGGTGCGCCCGATGGTAACGGCAACGACAGGCGGCGCCGGAAACATCCCCGTGTCCATTGCCGAAGATATCATCTCCACAGTTCTTTCCATTCTCGCCATCGTCCTGCCGATCCTGATCGGCACGCTGATTGTTGTGCTGGCGTCTTTCTTCATCTGGTGGCTATACAAACGAGTCAACCAGGAAACTACCTGATATAATCCAGCCAATCATTTATCCTATTTCAAGGAGTTGAAATTATGAACGACCAAATGCCATCTTCTACGGAAGAACCAAAGAAGAACAACACTGTTCTATATGTTGTTATTGGTGTTGTAGTGCTGTGCTGTTGTTGCTCTGTTCTGCTCGGCGGCTGGTTCTACGGCGACCAGATCGTGCAAATGCTGGGGCTATAAATCCGTAAAGCAAACAACAAACCCCCAACTCAACGCGGGGGTTTGTTGTTTTTAAACAGAAGGTTCAATTCCTCCAAGCCATTCAGTGCGCCTGCGCTTAACTCTTCATTCAAGCCTAGATTTTCAAATTCATCCTCATCCAATACTGTTTGATTACCATTCGCTGAAACCCATAAATCCAGCGCCAGGTCAACATAAGAAACGACCCCGTCTTCGATCACTGCGGGCTTTCCGATATTACAATACCAGCCCTTGATCTTTCCATCATCACGGTCATAAATTGCAAAGATGTTGTACCAGTGGTCTGCATAATAATACTCAACGAAGCGGTCGCCTTTTTTGAAGACGACATCCATGAACGGCATATCATCGCGTGTGAACAGGGCTTCGAGAGTCACCGAATTTTCATCTCGGTGTAGAACATCACCTTCGTATTCAACCATCACATCGTCCGCAGGATTTTTCTTCTGCACCTTGATCTTCATGCGAGACATTCTACCTTAACCTTCACAGCGATTCGTTTCCCGATCTTCGGCGCGTCTTTCAAATAAACGTATAAACCATTATCAAGCATGACTTTGAATCTGTCTTGCTGGAAGATGACATCGGTGACTAGGCCACCCACCACATTCACTGCGTTTCGACTGTGTTCGCCTATCAGCCCACTCCGCTCAACGCGAGCTTCCACCAACAGCGGGCGAGCTAGCAAGTGAACTTTATCGCCGTTTGAGTGTTTGTGCGCGCATCTCACGGTGAAGATGCCCTGCAGCGTTTGAAATCTGTTCTTTGTGAGCACTTCTCCATCTATCATATTTCCCAACCCAAGAAACTCCGCCACCCGCGCGGACTCTGGATTCGCCCACACTTCCACAGGAGTCCCTTCGCGGATGATTTTGCCCTCATGCAGAATCAGCACGCGGTCTGCAATCGTGAATGCTTCTTCCTGATCGTGAGTAACGTAGATGGCGGGAATATTTGTTTGATGCAATATCTTACGCAACTCTTTGAGCAAATCTTCCCGCAGGGAACGATCCAATGCACCGAGAGGTTCGTCGAACATGAGCAATCTTGGGCGCGGGGCTAATGCGCGCGCCAACGCCACGCGTTGTTGTTCTCCGCCTGAGAGGTCAGTTACATTTCTCTTTTCAAATCCAGTGAGATTGACCATTTCCAATGAAGTGGCTACACGCCCAGAAATTTCGTCTTGAGCCATTCGACGCATCTTCAATCCAAAGGCAACATTATCATTGACGTTCAAG
>CAZIYY010000081.1:5312-21468 GCA_964543585.1 uncultured Anaerolinea sp.
TGAGGAAAAAGCGCGTAGTCTTGAAAGACCAGGCCGAAGTCCCGAAGATGCGGCGGCGAGGTCGTGAGGTCAAGTCCGTTGAAGGAGATGAGTCCAGAGTCAGATTCTTCCAATCCCGCGATCATCCGCAAGAGAGTTGACTTGCCGCTCCCCGACGCGCCCAATAGACAAATCGTCTCCCCTGCCCCAACTTTGAATGAGATGCCGTTGAGGAGCGTTTTGTCATCGTAGGTTTTGAAAATGCCGCGAACTTCGAGCATCAAAATTCTCCGGCATTGGGCAAACGAAATTTTTCGATGAGCAAAATGCTTATCGTTGTAAGAGTCATGAGGATGGTCGCCGTCGCCATCGCCTGACCATAATTGAGTCCGCCTGGCTGCGAAAGAAAACGCTCGATAGCAACAGGGATGGTCGGGTATTCAGGGCGTGAGATCAGAAGCGTCGCGCCAAATTCGCCGAGTGAAATGGTGAAGGCAAATGTCGCGGCGGCGAGAGTCGCGCGGCGGAGGATGGGCAGGTCAATGTTTTTCCACACTTGAAGGGGCGACGCGCCCAGAGACGCCGCGGCTTGACGTAAACGATTTGGAATTGACGCAATCGCGGGGTGCAGCGTGCGAATGACAAACGGCAACGCGACAAGCGCATGCGCGAATGGAACAAGGAACGGCGAGGTGAGCCACGCGCCAAAAGAGATGATGAATCCCAGCCCAAGCATCACCGCAGACGAGCCTAACGGAAGCATAATGAGAGGGTCGAGAATTTTTTCAAGGCGCGTTGGTTTTGCCAGCGCGAACGCGGCAGGGAAGCCAAGAAGAAGAGAGATCACAACTGTGGCGGATGCGTAGGCGAGCGAATTGATTGCCGCATCAATTGGCGGAACGTAAAATATCGAGCCGCGACGATTGATAAATAGTTCTTTGTAATAATCCGTTGTGAATCCGTATTGAACTTCGCCACGTTGACCGCGGTCCGCTTCGAGGCGGAAGAGGGAACGGAGAGGGAGGGAGGAAAGAGGCAGGAGGAAGAAAGAGGAAAGAAGAAAGATGAAAGAGGCGGTGAAAATACGTTCGCGAAATGTGCGCGGTTTGCGGAGGTTTGATATTTCGGAGCGCGGGGCGATTTGAGTCGTGAGTCGTGAGGCGAGGCGGGTGTAGAGGATGGAGAAGATGAGCGTGCAAGCCAATTGAATGATGGAAAGCAATGATGCAAGGGGTAGATTAAGGTTTTTGACTGCTTGCGTATAAATCTCGACTTCAAGCGTTGAATACTTTGACGCCCCTAATAAAAGGATGACGCCGAAACTGGTGAAGTCAAAGAGGAAGACAAGTAATGAGGACGCGAGAATGGAGGGGCGAAGAAGCGGCAAGGTAACGTTGAGCCATACGCGGAATGAGTCCGCGCCCAGGGAGCGCGCCGCATGGTCGAGTTTGGGGTCGAGGCTGGAGAGGGCATTGCCAACGACGCGGGTGATGATGCTTGTGTTGTAGAAGACGTGGGCGAGGAGAATTGCAGTTAATGTACCGATAAAGTTGAAAGAAGAAAGATGAAAGATTGTTTGGATTAGCCCGCGAGGCCCGAGCAATGCGCTGAATCCCGCTGCGACGACAACAGTAGGAAGCATGAAGGGAACGGCAGTCAGCGCGCGCAGGAGAGACTTGCCGCGAAAGTCATAACGAGCGAAGAGGTAGGCGGAGGGAAGCCCGAGGAGGAGCGTGAGGAGGGTCGAGAGGGTTGCCTGGTAAAGCGTAAAGAGTAAAACGTAATTGGTAATTTGTAAATTTTCAGGGGTGAGGGTTGAGGTAGTGAATGTAAGTGAGAGGATGCGGGAAAGAGGAAAGAAGAAAGAGATGGCGAGGAAGGAGATTGGCAAGAGCCAGAGCAGGATTCTTTTTCGCCACACACCTCCCCCGGTGGGCCATGCAAGACGAGACACAGAGCGCGCAGAGAAATTAATACTTCTCCGTGTCTCAGTGTCTCTGTTGTTAATCGGTTGATTCATGCTCTTACTTTAATACAACATTCGTCCACGCTTGAATCCATTCGTCGCGATGAGAGGCAATTTCATCAGGTAATAATAGGGCCGGTTGCGAGGGAGTCTGCGCGTATTTAATGAAGGCTTCGGGCAAAGTGGCATTCGGATTTAGAGGGTAGACAAACATTTGCAATGGCATGTCCTCCTGGAATTCTTTGCTTAACATAAAGTCCACAAATTTTTCGGCGAGGGCGCGGTGTTGAGTCCCTTTGAGGATGCCGACAAATTCAATTTGACGGAAGCAGGTCTCGGGTCCAAGAATTGAAGCGGTGGGCGCGTCGTTAAGCGGAGTCTCCGCAAAGATCACTTCCGCGGCAGGAGAAGTCCCATACGAGACGACCATCGGCTGGGGTCCGCGTCCCGACGAGCCGCTGAAGTTGGTGTAATAGGCAGTCTCCCATCCATCCACGACGACAACGCCGTTCCCTTTTAGCGCGCGCCAGTAATCGGTAAACGACTCGCCGTAATGCGCGATGGTCGCAAGAAGAAACGCAAGACCCGTTGAGGATGTGGCGGGGTTCTCAACGACGAGCAAGTTCTTGTATTCGGGCTCCGCGAGGTCTTCAAGGCTTTGCGGGACAGGCAAATTGTTTTCAGAAAAATATTTTTTATCATAGTTGACGCACACATCGCCGTAATCAACGGGCGCAGCACGGTTCGATGAATCAAGTTTGAACTCATCGGGAATGTCTTTCAATTCAAGCGAAGCATACGCTTCAAAAATATCCACCGAGAGAGCGCGAGAGAGAAAAGTGTTATCAACCCCGAAGAGCAAATCTGCAAGCGGCGCGTCTTTGGTGAGGATGGCTTTGTTCAACACCGCGCCCGCGTCTCCGCTTTTGAGAAAGACAATCTTTGCGCTGCTGGCTTCTTCAAACGATTTCACAACACTTTCACTCACTGCAAATGAGTCGTGAGTCATGATGGTCAGAGTTTGAGGTTCTGCGGGTCGAGGCGCGCAGGATGTGAGAAGAAAGAGGGAAAGAAGAAAGAGGCGTTTCATGAGAGCCTTTCGATTTACGATTTACGATTGACGATTTGTGATTGACGATTGACGGCGATGGATGATGAGAAGCGCGCCAGAGGAGATTTCGATGTTTACAACGTCACCCAACATTTCGTTGCTGATGCCGCGTGTTTTTTCGGGATGGAGCGTTTCATTATTCAGTGACCATCTGAGTCCCTGCGTTTGGATTCCATGAACGGGATTGCCCCAGGGGATTAATGAGACGATGTCTCCGCTTCTGCCGTGGACCAGGGCTTGACTCTGGCAAAAGAATATTTCCTCCACCCCATCGTCGAGACGGATGTTACGAGTTACAAGATACCGGTTATTGAGGATTGCGATGTTGCCGAGAGTTTGGTCGAGTCGTCCGCCGAGCGCGGCGACAATAATGATTTCTTTTGGCTCAAGTTCAATTGCGCGATCGAGCGCCAGCTCAAGATCGGTTTCGTTTTTATCGCGAGGGTATAACTCAACAGGAACATTTGATTCTTCAAGTTTTTTCCATTCGTCCTTTTCAAGCGAGTCCATATCGCCAATCACGAGATTTGGCGTGAGACCTAATGCAAGCGCGTGACGCGCGCCGCCGTCTGCGCAGAGGATGTAATCATCCTCGCGAAGAAGCGCGCGGGCTTTGTTGAGGTCGGGCAGGTCGCCGTTGGCAAAGATGATGATGCGTTGCAAAATAAAACCATCCTCCTGGCGGAGGATGGCTGGTGGATGAATCGACGTTCCCTCCGCTGGTATTAACCAGATCAGGTATTGCGGGTCGAGCGTTTGACGCTCCTCTCAGCCTGTTCGTTTACAGGCACCCCGTTCAGTTGTGTGGTTATCGTAATACTATTGGTTGTGAATGTCAATCTAAAAATTACGAGATGCCTTGGTCGCATCCGCTTCGACTTCGCTTGTTATCACTCGCTCCGCTCAACGCGAAGGACATAGGAACAGCATATCAACGCACACGGCGTTTCCACTCCTCCTTCATTTGCAGTTCACGCGGGCTAAGATCGGAATCCAGCGCGAGGAAATCGGTGAGCAGGCGGTTGAATCTGACCGTCTCATCAATCATGGGAAAGTGACCGGAGCCTTCCAGCGCGATCTGATGCGTCATGGTGGAAAGGGCATAGTCTTCATTCGGAGCAGTAACAGCCTGATCTTTTTCTCCATATACAAGCAGGCAGGGGATGGGATTATTCAAATTTCGAAACGTGCTGTAAAGATTATCCGCCTGCAACCCAGCCATCGAGGCAGTAATTGCCTGAGGGTCCGTTTTGGAAGCGTCTGTCAGGGCTGTGGTCGCCTCGGGCGTACGGCTGGACAACCAATCGGTCAGTTCTTGCAAGGATGGCGAAGCAGCCTTCAAACGAGGATTCACATCCTTATCACTCAGAGGACAGTTAATTGCCATCAAACGATCCAAACGCCCAACGTTTTGAGGGAGCGTTGCAAATTTCATGCCGACCAAAGCGCCCAGCCCGTGACCCACAAGAGCGATCTTGCCAATCCCCATTTCTATGAGGAACCGATCAAGCAGGGAGGCTTGTTCATCGAGAGAGTACTTTAGAGTGTTATTGTTATGATGAGCCGTATCCCCGAAGCCCCACAGATCCAACGCGTAGGCGCGATAGGACGTTGAGGCGACCTGCATGGAGGCGATCCAATACCGCCACGAGCCGACCCAACTGTGCAGGAAGATGATGGGACGTCCGCGTCCCAACACCTCATAATGCACAATGGAGCCTTCGAGGAGAATTGCGCTCAAAAGTTATTTCCCAAATTTCGCAAGGATGGCTTTCACACGCGTGGTCAACTGATCTGGTGCGAACGGTTTGAGTAAATATTCCTCCGCGCCTGCGGCAAGCCCCTGTTGAATTTCAGTATCCTGCCCCCTGGCAGTAAGAAATACCACAGGAATATCCTTCAGATCAGGATTTCCCTTCATTACTTTACAGGCTTCATAACCGGTCATGCGCGGCATACGCACATCCATGAGGATGAGATCGGGGTTTACCTTGGGCGCCAATTCAACAGCCTCCTCTCCATTGCTGACCGCGAACACCTCATGCCCCGCAAACCGCAACGTAAAAGCCACCAAATCCCGTATATCCCGTTCGTCTTCTGCAATCAATATCTTTGCCATCAATTCCTCATTGCTTTTCGTATGCCGGCAGTGTGAAGGAGAAAGTGCTGCCGTTTCCCGGCACACCACTGCTCTCCATCCAGATGCGGCCCTTGTGCATCTCCACGATCTGTTTAACGATGGACAAACCCAATCCGGTTCCCGGGGTTGCCAATACCAGCGGGTGTTCGCCGCGATAGAAACGCTCGAATACACGATCATGATCCTCTAAAGAGATACCCACACCATTGTCCTCCACATCCACTTGCACTTCGTGACCTCCATTCAACGGATGGATGTGAACGATAATGGTCCCATTTTCTGGGGTGTAATGATAGGCGTTGTCCACCAGGTTGTCCATAACCTGGCGGACGCGTTCCACATCTCCATACACGCGCGGCAGTTTCTTCGGCGCATCCAGTGAAAGCGCGATGGGCTTATTCTCTTCCTGGGAACGACGCAACACGTCTTCGATCACGTCCTCAGCCACTTCGCGCAAGTCGAGAGCCTGCGGTGAAAGCGTCACCTTCCCAGATTCGATGCGAGAAACGTCCAGCAGATCGTTGACAAGGATGCTCAGTCTTTCCGTATTGTTCTTGACAATTTTAAGGAAGTGCGCCTGGTTCTCATTTAGCGCGCCCGCTGCGCCCATGAGCAGGACATCCACATACCCACGGATAGACGTCATTGGAGTGCGGAGCTCGTGACTCACGGTGGCAACAAATTCGGACTTCAACCTGTCTATTTCCACCTCATGCGTAATATCGCGGAAGATGGATACAGTGCCTAAAAAGTCGTTTTGCAATATGACGGGCGCAAGGTGCACCAATATAATTTGACCGGTCTCCAGGTCTATTTGTTCCGCGAAGGAATCGCCCTGTTGGTAAGCCGCGGGCGACTCGGACCAATTACGAATGGTCTGCATCCAGGGACCCGCAGATTTTCCAAATAATCCGCCAAATACATCCAGCGACTGACCGATGACTCGTCCCGACTCAAGGCTCAGGTTCTTCTCCGCCGAATTGTTGATAAAGGAAATGAGATTATGGGGACCCGTAACCAATACGCCATCCGCCACTGCTTCAAGAATGGCCTGCGAACGACTTGCATCCTCCTGCTCGCGGCGGAGCATACCGCCCAAACGTTCGGCTTGATCGCGGATCAACTCATACAAGTGCGCGTTATTAATAGCGACAGCCACCTGCCCTGCAATAGCTTTGACAACGTTCAATAACTCAGCACTGAAATAATTCGGCTTGCGATGGAAGACCATCATTGTGCCAATCACATCCTCGGCAACCAGCAGAGGCACTGCAATGGCACTGCGATGCTCGACGGAGGCTGCAGACGTCTTGACCCAGCGGGGATCGCCGAGAAGATCATCAATGAGGACAGCTTCGCGGCGCTCCACGATCCAGCCTGCCAGCCCCTCGCCAATTTTGAGTTTGAAGCCGTGGCCCTCTGCCGAAGATTTATCCGAGAGATATCCATAGCCTGCGCGGTAATGCAGGAGGTTGTCTTCCGCATTGAGCAGCATGATGGTCCCTTGCTCGGCGCCAATCGCATCATTGAGCAAAGCCAGAGTGCGATTGAGGGCGCGGTCCAGGTCCAAACTTGAAGATACTTCGGTGAGAATTCGCAGAAGCGTTTCGGTATTCTGCTGTTCGCGTTGTAACTGCGCGGTGCGTTCGATTACACGCGCTTCAAATTCCCGGGCAAGCCTTTGGGTCTCATTTAACAACCTGCCGTTCTGGATAGCCACAGCCGCCTGGTTCGCAAGGGTGCTAAGCATCTGCAGGTCTTCTTCCGTATACATATTTGGCTGGTAGGTCTGCGCTGAAAGCATGCCAACAGTTTTACCGCTGATGGTCATCGGGACAGCTAGAATGGAAAGCGGCGTATCAGCCTTTCCAAAAGTGACACCGCCCATCTCATCCACAATTTCGGCTCCATGCAACAACAGGGGTTCGCCGGTCGCGACAACCTGGCCGCTCAAACCCTGATCACGCGGGATGCGGGTAATCGGCGCGCGCACATCATGATCTATCAGATAAACGCCTTCTATCTCATCTGTCTCTTCATCCAATAAACTAATCACAAAAGATTCAAGCGGCATAAGGCGCTGCGCGGCTTTATGGACAGCAACGTAAACCTGCTCGGGATCGAGATTAGCGCCCACTTGATAACTTGCCTGGTTCAGGGTGGAAATTCGTTCCGCAGTGGAAACCGTGGATTGATACAAACGCGCATTTTCCAGAGCAATGGATGCCTGATTGATGAGCGTACGCGCGAGCTCGATCTCTGTCAGGCTGAAACGAGTGGATTCTTTTTGGTGGATAAAGATCAACGCGCGCAGGGTTGCCCCGCTCACGAGAGGCAGAACCAGAAGCGATCTCGTCGCTTCTCCCAGAAAATCGACTAGCGGAGCCAGGTCGGGTTCCGTGCCGATTGAGTCTGTGGCGAACACTCCCAGCGACTCCTGCAGGCGGTGGAAAATCGGCGCATCCGGCAAAACCTGCGGGAGCCTGGCTTTTGTTTTTGGCAAGGCATATCTCCAGACAGCGTTCCCGCGCTCGAACACAACAACAGAAACGAACGGAGCGTTTAGCGCATCCATCAATTCCTGCGCGGTCAATTGCAAAATTTTTCCCTCTTCGAGTAATCCGCTCAAGGCAGACGAGAAGCGGTTGAGAAGCGCCAGGCGTTGCGAACGTTGATCCAATTCCGTCGCGCGGCTCAGGCTGTCTTCAAACAACCTGGCATTTTCCAAAGCCACCGCCGCCTGGCTTGCGAAGGTTGTTCCAACCTGCAAACTTTCGCGATTGTAGAAATGTGCCTGCCATTTCTCAAGAGCCAGCACGCCAATCACTTCGTTGTTGGAGATAAGCGGCATTCCAAGCCATGAGAGACGCGGGGCCTCCAACAGCGGAAAACGATGATCTAGCCGAACGTCTCCGACAAGAATCCCCTGGCTCGTGCGGATCATTTCCTGGAACAATACGCTGTCTTCCATTGCAATCGTGAGACCCAGTCGGCGATCCGTATCCGGGAAACCGCGCGCGGCCGCTACATTTAAACGGTTCTTCTCGCGCAGCCACAAGGTAGCCGTATCGTAAGGGATGACAGGTTCAAGTTGAGCAAGCAGTGACTCAACCAGTTCATCCCTCTGCAAACTTGCTGTGAGAGTAGACGAGGCATTTGTGAGGGCTTCCAACTGCGCCGCGCGCTCCTGTGTGGTTTGAACTAATCGAACATTTTGGAGCGACAAGCCGACCTGTTGCGCAAGCGAAAGAAGCAGAGTCTCGTCTTCCTGAGTGAACGCCCCGGGGGTGTTGAAATTATCCAACACCAAAACGCCAACAGATTGATCCCCCGATTGGATTGGGATCAGCAAACTAGAGACCGGCAGGCGCCCGCCCGTTGCCTGACGATAGAGCAATAACGCCTCTGTTGAGAGGACATAGTCGCGCGTGAATTGAACCTCATCCACACGCAAGGGTCGTTTCGAATCAAATACCTGCCCCGGCAGGGATTCGCCTGAGTGGTATACAATGCGTTTCATGGTCTCGTTATCTGCGTAACCTGAAACCGCATGAGGCAGTAACTGATTTGCATGCTCGTCCCAGACCAGCACCACGCCGGCATGAGCGGAATTCAATGCGCGGCGCGCGCTTTCGAGCAACGCTTTCACCATACGATCAGAATCCAAGCCGCGCAATTGGCGGCTGAAATCAAGCAAAAGGTTCACTTCCTGCAGGCGGCGGCGCGTCTCATTGAGCAGGGATATGTTTTGAAGAATCACGGAGGTCTGCCGGGCGATCTGGTGATACACCTGCAAATCTTCGTCGGTAAACGCCGGTATCGGCTCTGGACTTATCGCCAGCATGGCGGCTACCGTTCGTTTGTCTATCTTGATCGGCAGGCAGATAAGTGATTTGGCGCGCAGCGCGCTGAGAAGGGGCGTCTCGCGCCATTCTAGGTTTTCATCCAAGTTCGAGATGAGGATGGCTTCGCCGCTCTGCAAACAAGCCCGAAGCGGATTCCGTTGACCAAACAAAGCCTCCGGGCTGGTCGCGCGCGGTACCGCTCCCAGCACGTGCATTAAGCGCGGACCCTCACTTGTCGTCTCAGCCACCATCGCGACCGACATGCCTAATTGCGTGAGGGTCTCACGCCCCAGCGCCTGCAATGCCGAGGAGGCATCCAATTGACGGCTTACAGATTCTGTAATGGCAAGGCCCGCTCGAACGCGTTGACCTCTTTGATCGAGGTTTAGAATTGCAATGGTCTGATCCAGGTCTTTGCGAAGCAAAATAGGCAGGTCGTTTTGCGTAAGACTGATCAGGCGTTGCTGTCGTTCTAGGCCTGATGATAGAGAATCCACTCTGGTACGCAGATCGCTGAAACGTGAATGATTTGCAATGGCAAGGGAGGCTTGAGCGGCAAAAATTTCGAGCGCCTCAATCGTGGCGCGGTCGGGCCGCAAGCCATCGCGCGGCGCATCAAAACTGATCAGACCCAGGGGCGCGCCCTGGTTATCTGTCAATGGAACGAAGAGAAAATCATCAGGATCCCACCGGTTGGGTGATTTTTCCGCTTTGGTATTCTGTTCCAAAGTGACCATATGCACATCCGCCGGAATGATCGGCGCCTCATCCACAGGGATAAAGTAGGAACGGCTGATGCGGAATTGCGGCTTGAGTATTTGCTGAATGCTGGAAAGGGGCTGCTTGCGCGACATCAATTCCGCTAAAATCTCGGAAGAAAAACCCACACCAGTAACGCGGCGTAATAATCCCGTTTCCGGTTCATAAACACTGACAAGCACTGCCTGGAAAGGTGTAGCCTCGCGGATGCTATTGGCAATCATGCGCAGCAATTGATCAAGGGGTTGTTCGAAATTCAAGACATAGCTGACTTCGGTTAACTTTGTCAGTGTTTCGGCGCGGCGGCGAAGAAGTTCGGAGTGCTGACTTTGCTCCTGATAGCGCCGGACATTCTCAAGCGCGACCGCGGCGTGTGAAGCCAGGGTCTGAGCAATTTCAAGCGATGTTTGATCGAAGAACCCAGCCTCATTGGAATGTAGATGGAGCAGCCCGGCTGTTTTGCCATGGCTAATGATGGGAACAATCAGGGCAGAACGCACTTCATCGTGGAAGGGAACTGCGCTGCTTTCCAAATAATTAACTATTAGTTGCGGATCACCGCTCTCGATGACTTTTTGATCGAGCGCTGAAAACGTCTCAGGGAGGGGACAGCCCAATGAAAGAGTAACAGGGGGGGAGGACGCGAAGCGGGAGGCGTTCGTGTCGAAGAGCAGGATGGCGCCGCAATCTGCGCGTGTCGCCCGAAGGCTTTCATCGCGAACAACCTCCAGCAGGGATTTCAGGTCAACCATCGAATTGAGTTCGCGACTGACACGGGCAAGGGAGGTCAACTGCTCAACGCGGCGGCGAAGGGTTTCATCCGTCTGGGTGGAGCGCGTGGCATCTTCTATTGCCGAAGCCAGTTGACCTGCCGCAGTGGAGATGACTTGCAAATCGTAATTGTTGAAAAATTCCGCTTTACGGCTCCCCAGCATCAATTCGCCAAGGCTGTGGTCACGAATCAAAAGAGGAACAACGATGGCGGATTCAACTTGAAGGGCCGTCACTAGAGGGCGATAGGCAGGAAGAATGCGCCGATCCGAGCCCAGATGACCGGAAAGATAAGGCTTCTGACTCCCGGATACCGTGTAACGATACTGAGGCTCATCCACGTGCAGGCGCGCGAGCGTGCCTGCGGAATCAGCGGGTGCGCCGACAACGGATTCGCGGTGCAGGCGCAGTTCACCCGCCTGTTCATCAAGGAGGAAGATTGCCGCCAGGTCACTTTGAAAGAGACGAGCCAACTCCTCCACAGAGAAGCGCAGAATCTCATCAAGCGTTGCAGTAGATGCGGCAAGGCTTGCCAGACGCCGCAACGCATCGGAACGCTGGGCGCGTTGCTGGGTTTTTTCAACGACAAAGGAATTCTCAATAATACCGGCGGCCTGGTCAGCGACGGTCTTTGCCAGTTGCAATTCAGTTTCAGAAAACTCGGCTGCCGATTGACGATGGTTTGACAATTGAAGATAACCTACGAATCGTTCGCCCGATACCAGTGGCATAAGGACTGTTTCGCGCAGGCTTGCCGCTTGGGCGAGGTTTTGCAAACCAAGTTCGCGCCATGTCAAATCTGACGCTGCATCTCGCGTTACAAGTGGTTTGCGGTCGAGCAATAAATTTTCCGCCGTACTTTCAGGCTGGATGGTTGTGCGATAGATTTCAACAATATGTTTCGGCAACCCCTGAAACGGGATCTGTCCTTCCAATGTTCGTTTGCTCTCATCGTAGAGCAAAAACCCGAGAATTCCAACTGAAAATAGCGGCGCAATGGAATCAATAAGTCGGCTGATCAGGTTTGTATAATCCTGCGCGGCGCCAAAGGCTTGAGCCAGGTTGGCCAGCCCGCTCAATTCTGCAGAATGGCTTTGTTCGCTCGCATATAACATCGCATTGCGCACGCCGTATGCCGCCTGGGCAGAGACAAGCTGGACAAGATCATGGTCATGTTGCCCGAGGACACCGGGAGAAAGATGACCTATCTCCAAAGTGCCCACCAATTGGTCATCCGCAATAAGTGGCAAACCCAGATAGGACTGAAGGAGCGAACCACCATTTAACTCAGGCAAGGAAGGATCGGGAATGCGGGTATCAGGGATGAGCACTGATTTATGGCGGGCATTCACTATGCTTGTTAATTCACCGAATTGAGAATGCGCAGCGCGAATAACCTGCGAAGCGCCGGTTGAATCCAATGTGTACGGGATAAGAACCTGCCGTGACGAGTCCCAGATTTTTACTTCCAGCAAATCAGCAGGAACGAGGTGGGATACATTCAATAGGATGGCGTATATAGTATCTTCCAGGTTAAGACTGGCAGAAACATTTTTGCCAAAGTCGGAAACGATTTGGAGGATGGATGAATCCGCCCGAGCCTCACCCAAGTTCGTTGAGAGTTCGACGCCTCGCATGGCGAGGAGCATCAGCGGGTAGGGTCCCGGCACCTGATAGGATGTCGCCTCAACCAGACGCCCGCCAATTGAGAGTCTTTTTTGCCCCTGGCGGGCGCAAAGATTGAGCAGGTTTTCCGCGGGCCGAGCGCGGCGGATTAATCGCTCGAGGTCTGAGGGGTCATCAGCGCGCAAACCAAACCATTCGCGCGCCAGGTCATTAATATATTCGACCCGCCCGCCAGCCTGGACGATCAATACCGCTTCATTCGAATGAGTAGAATCGGGGGAGACAAAAGACGAAGAAGTAGAAGTAGATCCCGCCGCCGTCAACGCGTTACGAGGCAAGCGGCGCAAAGCGGCGATAACCAGTACCGAAACGATCAGTACCAGCGCCAGGATAACCAACCCGAGGCCAACTTCCTGCCCGGCAGACATTATCAGATTTCACCTTATCCGCCAGCCGCGGCATCCTGACGGCGGGCTTCAGCCGCAAGTTCAGTGATCTCGCGAATATCGGCAAATGAGTGCGCGCTGGGTGAGACAACACCCACCGACATGTTCATGAACGGAACCTTCACGGTCGCGCCGTCTGCCGCAGGGGCTTGCACAAATCCCTGCTGGCGATCCATGAAGTTGTAGTGCGATTGCACCTCTGTATCAAACCTTTCCTTGAGACGCGACCTGATCCCATCGGACTTTTCCTCCGTTGTGATGATGATGAAATTATCGCCGCCCGCGTGACCAATAAAATCGGACGTGGTGCCGATTTCATCCACCACTTCACCGATCATCAGTGAGGTGAAGCGAAGGACATCGTCCCCCGCCACAAAGCCATACACATCCTTGAATGAGTCAAAGTGATTGATCTTCATATCCAGGTAAGCCCAGCCTTTTTCCCGAATGACGCGGCGCAGTTGGTCCTCGATGAGGCGTCCCGCGGGGCGTCCGGAGCGAGGGTCGGTCAGACTCTCGCGCTCAGAACGTTTGATCGCGCCCTGTACGCGTAGTTTGAGTTCCTCAATATCGAACGGCTTGGTGATGTAATCATCCGCGCCCAACTCGAGGCCCTGCAATTTGTCGCTGCGCTCATCCTTCTGCGTAAGGAAAATAACAGGGATATGACTGGTACGCATATTGGTACGCAAGTTGCGGCATACCTCATAGCCGTCAATATCCGGCAGCATGATATCGAGCACGATCAGATGTGGCAGGACTTGTTTTGTTTTCTCCAGCGCATCTGAACCACGCACGGCGACATCCACCTCGAATTCCATGCCGCTGAAGTAGATCTTCAGCATGTTTCCGATGTCAATATCGTCTTCCACAACCAATAGCCGGGCTTTTCCCATAAGCGGCCTCCAGGATTACGCGTGCGCCGCGCGCATTTTGCGGGCGTTCTTCGCATTGCGGCGCACTGTCTCAATTTGTTGTTCCGTCACTTCACGCTCGAACGAACGAAACCCGCTCAAGCGAAAACCGTGTTTCTTTGCCATTACACCAATCTCTTCCACGCGATTTCTTGTCAGGTGTTTACCCAATGTATAATCCTCAAATCTGCCCTCCAACGCCAGGGCAATTGTCTCAGCCATACAGGCATAAGCCTTGCCCGGCGGAAAACCGAAATTAAAGTGGAAATCAACGGGTCCTGGCACATCCACCATTCCGCCGTCAATCACTAATATATCATCTCTCGCCGCCGCCACCATTGCAGAAACATCACGGGGACGGGCAACATCGCACACCACACTGCCGGGCTGCAAATGTTCGGGGCGGATGATGTCGTGTATGGCGCTCGTGACGGTTAGAATTAATTGCGCGTCCGCCAAAACATCCATCTTCGTACTGACGATTAACTCGGCTCGCGCGCCGGTATCGAGCCTGTCGCGCAGCTCTTGGAGTTTTTCCTGCTTTCGGCCGATCAAATACAACCGTTCGACATCATCAGCCAGAAACTCAGCGCATACCTGCCCGATGGCGCCGGTCGCGCCCACTACTGCGGCTGTCGCGCCGTTAAGCGGAATGTCCATCACGCAAGCCGCCTCACGGATGGAGTCCACAGCGACAGTGACTGTGTACGAATCGCCAGTCGTGACAGGCACATCCAGAGCCTCTGCAATTGTAATCCCTGCGTCCCCAACTACGGAAGTAAACGCGCCCAATCCCAAAATCTGAGCGCCTAGTTTTTCTGCCAGGCGGCCCGTTTGAATGATCTTATTATAGACGATATGCTCCGGCAACTCCATCATTCGACGCGGCGTGTAAGGACAGGCAATGAACCAACCCTTGATCTCCCGGCCCGTCGCTTGAGAAGTGATACCTTCGATCTCAGAGATATAAATGGGCGGAAAGAAGGTGGAGAAGAAATCTATCTGCTTCTCATTCAGGACGCGTCCCAGAAATGGGAATTTGCGGCTGACATCCCGTTTCGGGTCGATGGGATGGATAATGAAAGCGAAGGTATCCACTGGTTACCATGATTCCAGTTCGCCTTCGCCGGGGCGGGGATATAACCGTCGGTGCAAGCTGGCAGATTTGAATTTATGATGATCGCTGTCTTCGTAACGGATATCCTTGTCAATGACGCGGCGATCCTTTGATGCGGCGAGCACCACATCCGATTCGATGGTGCGCGCGGGATAAACAATCAGCCCTGAACCCAAACGGCAGTTATGTCCCACCGCGCTTCCTATGACAGGACGATTGGAAAGACCCAACTTGCCATGTCCATCCAATGCACGAATTGGCGCGGGGACCAGGTTATAGTCAGTGAATGTGGAACCCGCTCCAATGAACGTATTGCGTCCCACTACGCACATTTGAAGGCAGGTATTTTGAGCGACCATACTGTTTTCCATCACAGTGGTCATGAACAAAGAGGCGCGGAATGGAAGAAATGCGCCATCTCCTATCACACACAGCATTAACTGAACGTCCTGGGAAATATTGACGTTATTTCCAATAATACAATTCTCAATCACCGCGCCTGCATTGATCGTAACGTTATCCCCGATGGTTGTGGGCCCATGAATGATGGCATGTGGGTCAATGACGCAATTCTTGCCCACCTTGACCAGTTCGGAACACTCCAGGATTTGACGCCCTTCATAAATTGCCTTACTTAATATCCGCAATTTAAAAACCAGGTCTTCACCGAGGCGTTTTTCAAACTGTGCGCCGCGCGAGAACAAGCCAAATACCACATCCACAATAAAAATATGCACCCACGAGTCAATGGCGATCAACGTCCGCAAAGGGACCTGGAAGATCAGGTCTCCGCTTTGGTCAGCCATATAGGTTGGCACGTGATAATAGCCGATCTCGCGTGCTTCCAAGTCTATAACCAGCGGGTCAACATCCGCGACGGGTCCGCGCGGGTAATACCATAAGTCTGCAAGAAATAGCCCGCCAGCAGGAGTATAAGACGTGGACAACGGAAGCGCATGTTCTTTGAATGCAGGGTCCTCTGAAGAAAACGCCGCGCGGCATGCGCGTCCTTTTTTGCGCGCCGCCGTAATAAAGGCGCGGATGTATTCTTCATCGAAAAACAAATTGTCCCGGTAAACAATTGTTTCCTCGCGGTCCGGAGGCATACGCTGACCCGGCTTTAGTTCTATTTCACGCGTCGTGTAAGGCGCAAGAACATTTCGCTGATTTAACCAGAGAGGATGGTTTTGTATGCGTAGATCGCGCGCGGGTTCATTGAACGGCGAGATTGGATGAGGGGCGTTGAGAATGACCTTGAGCATATCAATCGGTAATTATTCCACAAAATCGAAAAACAGGGGCGGGAAGTTTCCCAGCCGCGTCAAACACCACTCTGCTTGCCTCATTGGGAGAGGGCAGCGTCAACAGCCAGTATGACAGTTACATTAACTGGCTCGGCTATAATGCAAACGCGTCATCTTTTGATTCCGTAGATTCAAGTATGAAGTGCAACTTTGCAGGCAGCCAAAAGAGATAAGCTGA
>CAZIYY010000082.1:0-21398 GCA_964543585.1 uncultured Anaerolinea sp.
AACTTACTGGCTTTTCGCCCACTCGTCAACTGCTTCGTTTTGCGGGAGTCCTATATATTCTTTTTCGAGCGCAGCCTGATAGACTGCCTCGAGGAATCCCGGCCCAAGAATCTTGTGCACTTCCATTGCCGCGCCAATGATTGCAAAAGACAATGCTTTGAAAAGTATTTCAGCCATAAAGCCTCTTGAAAACTTAGCTGCGAATTAAGCGAGTTTTCACGAATAATTACAAATAATTCGCGTCAATTCGTGAAATTCGCGGCAGAGAAATTTATCCCACCACTCTTATCTCGCGCGGCATATCGGACAACACATCCGCGCCATCTTCTGTAATGACAACATTATCTTCGATACGAACCCCGTTGCGATTGGGCAGGTAAATTCCTGGTTCCACAGTAAAAGCCATGCCGGGTTCGAGCAATTGCATATTGTCGCCGCGCATGTAGGGTTCTTCGTGGCCTTCCATGCCGATGCCGTGACCGGTGCGATGTGTGAAATATTGTCCGTAACCGGCTTTTTCGATCACGTCGCGCGCGGCATTGTCCACATCCGCGCAAGGGATGCCCGGTTTTGCCACGGCGCGACCCGCGGCGTTCGCTTCCTGCACGATCTTGTGGATCTTCCCGTACTCTGCATCCACCTTGCCCACTGCGAAGGTGCGCGTCAAGTCGGAGATATAACCATCATAAGCCGCGCCCCAATCAACCACGAGTAGATCGCCGGCTTGTAAGGTACGCTCCGTTGGTGACGCGTGCGGATTTGCAGAATTTGGTCCTGCAGAGATAATCGGCGCGAAGGGCATTTCGGGGTCGGAGCCATGCTTTAGAAGTTTCACAACCAACTCAGAAGATAATTCTTTTTCGGTCATGCCGATTTTGATGAATGGAATCGTCGCCTCGAGCGCGTCTTGCGCGATTTTTACGGCGCGGCGCATCGCTTCAATTTCTGCTTTATCTTTTCGCAAACGAAGACCAGCCAACACGTCGCTCGCATCGGGATAATCTGCTTCGGGCGCGCCGGCTTTGACGTGACGGAATTCCAACAAACGGAGCTGACGCGGCTCGACCCCGATGCGCTTCCCATCCAAACCGAGCGCGTGGACAGCCCTGCGAAAAGCATTGTCCCACTCTGACGGATTCTCCGGGTAGGAAAAGACTTGTAGTTTATAAGGTAATGACGCGACCTTTTGCAATTCCAATTCAGGCAGAACGATGGCAGGGTCCTGGTCTTCCGCGAAAAGCAAAACGACCGGGCGTTCCATCAAGTGAAAGTGCAAGCCAGTCAGATGCGTCAGCGTGGGACCGGGATTGAGAATAACAGCATCCAGGTCCGAGGTCCGGAGGGAAGCGTTGAGTTTGTCGAAGCGAGGTTGGGTCATGTGAGGCTCCTTGTTTGAGGATGAGGGTGCGTCGCACTTCAAAGGCTCAATCAAATTCTTTGCCACGGATTGCACGAATTCGCAGGAATTTTTTTGGATAAATCCGAGAAAATCCGTGAAATCTGTGGCTAAAAAACACTTTCGTAAGAGATCTAATAAAGAAAATTTTCTGGGTCAGGTCTTGTCCGTTTAGGCGGGTTCGACGCACTCGGGCTTAATCCAAATCATGATTCTTCTTCGAGAAGAAATAGAGTATCCAATCCACAACGACGGGGAAGAGCGTATCAAAAGTTGTGATGACGCGGAACCACCACGGAATGACAAGAGTTCGGCGCGGGCGCTTCGCCACATCCACCACGCGGCTTGCGACATATTTGGATGTGAGGCGAGGGTATCTAATTCTTTTGACTGTTTCGCGGGAACGATTCTTTTCGATGAGTTGGCCGAACTCGGTCGCCGCAGGACCCGGATAGATGCCGGATACCTGGATGCCAAACGGCGAGACTTCACGTCGGAGCGCGTCGGTGAACGCGCGCACGCCATATTTGCCAGCCGAATATGTGGTGATGAGAGGCGCAGCAATAAGGCCCGCCACGGACGACATGTTGATAATGTGCCCTTGGCGGCGCTCAAGCATGTGCGGGATGACCGCGCGCGTCACGAGCATTGTGCCAATCAGGTTGACGCGAATGATCGTTTCGATGTTGCGTTCAGGTTTGAGGTTCTCGAACCAGTCCACACTGCCGAAGCCCGCGTTGTTGAAGAGGATGTCAATTTTTCCATAAAGGTCGAGGGTGGTTTGCACCATCACCTCAATTTCAGCGCGTTCAGTTACATCTACAGGAATGGCAAGGGCTTCCCCGCCTTCGTTCTGTATTTCCGCCACCAGCGTTTGCAGTCTCTCAAGCCGGCGCGCGGAGAGAACAACTTTGCATCCCTCCTTTGCGAAGAGCCGCGCCGCGTCTTCACCGAACCCCGAGGATGCGCCAGTAATGAGAACTACCTTATCTTTTAGATAGATCGGCATATGTATAGATTCCGCCTGGAAACGTCGTGAGTATTGTAAATAAGTGTTGGTAATTTTGCGCTCCAAATTACCAATTACGAATTACTCATTATCTTCCTGGTTTTCTTCCTTCGATTGTTTCTTCGGCCTGGGCGGCTCGACGGTCGCCTCTTTGGAAAGCGCGATCTGCAACACTTCATCCATATGCTTCACAGGGATGATCTTCAATTCTGATCTGGCGGTCTTCGGCAATTCGACCAAATCCTTCATATTCTTTTCAGGCAAAATCACAGTCCTCAAGCCCGCGCGGTGCGCGGCAAGGACTTTCTCGCGCACGCCGCCAATCGGCAGGATTCGCCCGCGCAGAGTGATCTCACCGGTCATGCCGACGTGTCTGAACACGGGACGTCCCGTCAACGCAGAGACAATCGCGGTCGCCATTGTGATTCCCGCAGACGGTCCATCCTTCGGGATGCCCCCTTCAGGCATATGCACGTGAATATCCATGCGCTCGAAAACTTCAAGATCAATATTCAACTGCGCGCCGCGCGATTTGATATACGTCAAAGCGGCTTGCCCCGACTCCTGCATCACTTCGCCCATCTGACCCGTCATTTGCAAGCCACCCTTGCCTTCAAGCACCGCGACTTCAACGGGCATGATCTCGCCGCCATTTTCCGTCCACGCAAGACTCGTCACAACGCCCACTTCATCTGTGCGTTCGGCTTCGGTTTGAAAGACCTGTTGCGGACCCAAAAACTTTTCAATCGCTTCATGCGTGACCGTTGTTGGGAACTTTTTCGCTTCGGCTTTCATCCTGGCAACTTTGCGACTCACGCGCCCGATCTCGCGCTCCAAATTGCGGACGCCCGCTTCGTACGTATATTCGCGGATAATGCGGCGCACCGCCTCAGACTCAAACGTCAGGCCGATTCCGTCCAACCCGTTTTCTTCAATCTGACGCGGAATCAGGTAGCGGTTCGCGATCTCGAGCTTTTCTTCCTCGATATAACCCGGAAACTCGATCACTTCCATGCGATCCAACAATGCGGGCGGGATGGTGCTCAAGGTATTCGCGGTCGTTACAAACATGACTTTCGATAAATCAAACGGCAACTCGAGATAATGATCGCTGAATGCGTAGTTTTGTTCAGGGTCGAGCACTTCCAGCATCGCGGAAGCGGGATCGCCGCGGAAGTCGGAATATAACTTGTCAATCTCATCCAGCATGAAAAGAGGATTGGCTGTCCCCGCGCGCTTCATCGTCTGGAGGATGCGACCAGGCAACGCGCCAATATACGTTCTGCGATGACCGCGTATCTCGGCTTCATCGCGCACGCCGCCCAGCGACACGCGTACGAATTTCCTTCCGAGTGATTCGGCTATCGAACGACCCAGCGAAGTCTTCCCAACACCCGGAGGTCCAACAAAACATAAAATCGGTTGGCGCTCTTTCTTGGGCTTCAACGAACGAACGGCGATGTATTCAAGAATGCGTTCCTTGGCCTTCTTGAGTCCGTAATGGTCGCGATCCAAAATCTTTGCCGCATTCTTCACATCCAGATTATCGGGCGAAAGATTTGACCACGGCAGTTCAATGATCCAGTCAATGTACGTGCGGATGATCCCAATCTCAGGAGCCATCGGTGGCATCTGGTTGAGTCGCTCGAGTTCTTTTAGCGCGACCAACTTTGGTTCATCGGGCAGGTTCGCGGCTTCCACTTTCTTTTTCAACTCGCTGGCGTCGCGCGTGAAGATGTCGCCCTCGCCCAATTCGTTTTGGATCTGGCGCATCTGCTCGCGCAGATAAAACTCGCGCTGGCTTTTATCCACTTCGTTTTGCACGCGCGAATGGATTTCGTCTTCCAGTTCAAGCACATCCACTTCCTGCGCCAGGATTTTATTCAACGCCTGCAATCGTCCGCGCGTATCGCTCAACAGCAACAAACTTTGTTTGGCTTCATAATTCAACGCCAGCGACGTGGCAAGCATATCCGCAAGCCAGCCTGGCTCTGAAATATTCATGGCGAACAAATGCGCTTCTTCGGGGATCGAACGATCCAGTTGCACGCAGCGGTCGAAGAGGTCCAAAGCTGAACGCATGAGCGCCTGCGTTTGACGGTCGGCAGTTTGAGGCTCCGCGACGACGCGGGCTCGCACCATTAAGTACGGCTTCGTGCGGATGAACTCCACCACTTCCACGCGGCGGCGTCCCTGCACGAGCGCGGAGTGCGAGCCATCTGGCATTTGCAATAAACGTCCCACTGCCATCTCCACGCCCACCGGCAGAAAATCGCCAACGCCGGGGTTATCCAAATCCGCATCGGTTTGCGTGAGTCCGATCACGGTTTGATCTTTATTTTGCGCCTCCTGCACTGCAAGCAATGAAGACTCGCGTCCGACAAAAATCGGCGAAACCATGCGAGGAAACACAACCAGGTCGCGCAACGGCAGGACCGCGGCTTCGATCATGCCGTCGGCATTCGGCTCGCGGTTGAGAATGCGATACAACTCCTCTGTGCGCTGAGAGAGGGTCAGGTCAAAATTATCTTCTTCTTCGTTCCATTCTTTAGGGTGATTCATATTTTCCTTCAACCTTGCGAAGGTCTTAAACCTTCGCAAGGATATTCTGCCATGCTTTCATCGCTTCCGCGGTCACGAACATCGAACCAGCGGACAGGACAATGCTACCATCTTTTTCGGATAATTCCAGCGCGCGTCTAAATGCAGATTCGACGGGGCTGACCGCCTCGGACTCCACCCCAGCCTGCCTCGCCAACTTGAGGATTTCCTCCACTTCGAGCGCGCGCGGATGGTCGGCGCGCGTCACAATGAGTTTCCTGATCTTCGGCTTCATCTCTGCCAACATGCCGGGGATGTTCTTATCCTCCGAGGCGCCAAAGACAAGATAGACCGGTTTCCCGGGGAAGTGTTCCTGCAATGTTTCGCGCAGCCTCGCAAAGGAATCCTGGTTGTGCGCCGAGTCCAAGATCACTGGAGGATCGCGCCGCGCCACTTCAAAGCGGGCGCGCCATTTCACTTGAGCAAATCCTTTCTGGATGGCTTCGTCAGAAATTTCAAGTCCGCTGGTTTTCAAAGCCGTGTAGGACGTCGCCGCGTTTTCGATTTGGTTGAAACCAAGCAAGGGTATCTTCGCTTCAAAGGAAGAACGCTTCGCGTGAAGGATCAAGGCGTTGCCCTGAGGCTCTCGAAGGGATGAAAGGTGAAGAGTTTGTCCGTCAAGAGATGAGTCTAAACGTTCAAACTTTACGTCGCGACCTACGAGGGTCATCTCACATCCCTTTAGTTTGGCTACGCGCTCCAAAACCTGGAGAGCCTCTTCCTTTTGTGGGGCTGACACAACTGGCACACTTTCCTTGATGATGCCCGCCTTCTCGCCCGCGATCTTTGCCAGCGTGTCTCCCAATACAGCCATGTGATCGTATGACAATGACGTAATCACCGAGACCTTCGGCGTGACGATATTGGTCGCATCCAACCGCCCGCCCAAACCAACTTCGATGACAGCCGCGTCGACATTCTGTTTTGCAAAAGCAAGCAAACCCAGCGCGGTTGTAATCTCAAATGTCGTGAGTTTGGGAATCTTCGCAACGGCAGGTTTGATCTCTTCCACCAACTCGACCATTTGCTCATGCGAGATGGGCTCACCGTTGATTTGAATCCGCTCCGTGTAGTCCAACAAATGTGGCGAGGTATATAAACCAACTTTGTAGCCCCTCGCTCGCGACCCACCTGCTCGCAAAGCGGACGCGCACAACGCGCAGACCGAGCCTTTCCCTTTCGTCCCTGCCACATGGATGATGGGATATTTCGCTTGCGGATTCCCCAGTTCTTCCATCAACGCGAACATGCGGTCAAGGTTGAAATCCGCCCTGGCAAGTTCGGAGGAATGTTTGAGGCTATAATCTACGAATGAGTAGAGGTAATCGAGGGCTTTGTTATAGGCGGTTTCAGTATCAGTCATGCAAGGATTGTAAGACGTAATTCGTAATTCGTAAATCAGGAATCGCGAAGACCTCGAATCAGGGATTGACTCAAATCAAAGAGATGAATTCAATGAATGTTAGATATTATGAAGATGAAAGATTTATCAATGCTGAGTTATTTAGAGATTCAGACAGATCCATTTTCCAATCGATCGCAAATGAATTATCTGAGGCATTCAATGTTCGGTGGAAAGCTAAAGTTGACGGTCTTGACCAAAGATATTGGGACTTTGAATTCAAAGGAACTACTCTAACTTTGCACCTTGAACACTTTCTGGGGATTAGTATCTTTGTCGAAAAATCTGATACGGATAGTGAAAGTGCAAAGCGGGTTTTAGAGGAAATCGGAAATTACTTCAAGTTTTGGGATCCTTCAAGTTAAATTAGGAATTATGCTCGGCCACCCTCACTACCTCCACACCGCCGCGTGTGCCTCACTCAGAGAAGATGGCATATAAACTATGGAAACCTGTTTCATCTGCCGCAAACACAATGGACAAGAAGCCGCACCTCCAGGCGAATACATCTACGAAGATGAGCATTGGATGGTCTGCCACGCGCCAGCGAAGTTAGGACCATTAGGCACTTTGTTCATCGAGTCGAAGCGGCATTTTCTGGATTACTCAGAGATGACAGATGATGAGTCCGTTTCGCTTGGCAATGTCATGAAAAAGGTTTACAGCGCGCTCAGATTGCACACAAACGCAGAACGGATTTATCAAGTCACCCTGATGGAGGGAGTGCCGCATTTCCACTCATGGCTTGTGCCGCGCGTGAAAGACATAGCCGAACGTGGATTGAAATTTCTTGCAAGGGATGATTCGTGCAATGAAGAGGATGCGATTGCGCTGGCAAACCAACTGCGGGAGGCAATGGGGTAATACAAGTAAACACGCGCCTTGTCTGTCTGTGTACATGGATACCTGTCTACTTCCCGAGCTCGCCACCCTCACCATCCACCTTCACCTTATTTCCCCGCAATCGTCACTTCGGCGGTCATGCCCCAGAGCAAGCCTGCAGGTTGCTCATCCAATGCGATGGTGACCTTGAAAACCACGTCTCCGCCGACCGAATCTGCGATGGGTGAGATACCGATCACCTTTCCGCGAACATTCGCATTCAGCGCCTCCATAAAAATATTTGCTGAATCGCCAACGCTCACCTTCGCAATATCGCGTTCGCTCAAATCTGTAGTTTCGATTTGTAGATCGTTCAGCGTGGCAAGCGTAACGACGACTTGATCGAGTTGGACGAGTTCACCGGGGACAATATTGAGCGAAGCGATTGTTCCAGTATACGGCGCGGTAAGTGTGGCTTGCGCGAGCGTGGCTTTCGCGATGTCCAGCGCGGCTTGCGCTCGTTGAACCTGTGCGTCCGCCTGCTGGCGCACTTCGGGCGGGACGACGTCGAAGAAGACCCTGCCGTGTCTTCTGTCTTTAACCCTCTTATATCTTTGGATTTCCGCGTTTGCCTGCGCGGAACGAAGCGCCTCCTCTGCGACAGTGACTGCAAATTGCAAATCGGGCGTATCCAGCACAATCAGTGTTTGTCCTGCCTGCGCGGTATCGCCTTCCTTTACCGTCACTTCCTTGACAAGCGCAGAGGTGAGGAATCCCAATTGCGATACCTGCGCCGGAACGACGACGGCAGAGGCGGTTACAGATTCTTGCGCGGAGGATGCAAAGGCATTACGCGCAGGGCTGATGGAAAAAGCCATGACAGCGATCAGGCTAAGAAAAATTAACACGCGGAATCGTTTCATGCTTTTATTTACCCGTTTCGATTGCCACGTCCGCGCTCATACCCCAAAGCAAGCCTTGCGGCTGGTCGTCCAATTCAATAGTCACGGTGAAAACCACATCGCCGCCCAGTGTGGATGAAACAAGACTGACATCAACGACCTTGCCGGTAAACTCCTGGTTCAACGCCTCGATAAAAATGTTTGCTGGCTGCCCGACCTGTACTTTGTTCACATCCCGTTCGCTCAGGTCGGTGGTTTCGATCTGGTAACTGGACAGATCGCCCAATACAATGACTGTGCGTCCCGGCGTCACTGTTTCAGCAGGTGAGATGTCCACGGATACAATCGTGCCATCGAACGGCGCGCTCAGTGTAGATTGCGCGAGAAGCGTCGCGTTTGCAGAATCAAGCAATGCCTGCGCGCCTGCGACTTCTGCCTCGGCAGTTTCAATGTGGACCTCGTCCACGCCCAGCCGCTTCAAATACTTGACCTGGATCTGCGCCGATAATAAATTCGCTTCCGCCTCCCTGACTTTTGCCTCAGGTATCGTTGTATCGAGTTGAACGAGCGCCTGTCCCGCCCTGACCTGGTCTCCAACTTTTACATCCACGGATGTTACGCGTCCGACGGATGAAAATGAAAGCCGCGCGTCTTTCAGCGGAATAACTATCGCCGATGCAGTTACTGAATTCCCGTCGCTTGACTGACTGCCCGGCGAAGATGCGTTGTTATCAAGCGAGATGGTGGGGATGGCGGTTGGCGTGGATGCCGATCCGCAGGCAGACAAGAGCAGGACTATTATTACCGTTATAACGAACAGTTTTCTTGAAAATGCCGCGCTTCGTCTGCGTTCTTCGTTGCACTCGTCACTCCGCTCGGCGCGATGTGTATTTATTTTCTTCATTCTCACTCTTTATGTTTCCCGTTGGCTTTACTGTCTTTTTGAATCATACCATCCTCAAGGGTGACAACGCGTTGGGCATAACTGATGACGCGCGGATCGTGTGTGGCGAATACGAACGTGACGCCCGTCTCTTTGTTGAGACGCTGCATGATGTCCATGACCTGCCTGCCGTTCTCGGTATCGAGGTTGGCGGTGGGCTCGTCAGCGAGGATCAGTTTGGGGTTGGCGGCAAGCGCGCGAGCGACGGCGACGCGTTGCTGTTGTCCGCCGGAGAGTTGATCGGGGCGGTGATGCGCGCGGTCGGTGAGTCCCACCGCTTCCAGCATTTCATTGACGCGCGCTTTGCGCTGGGCGGGTTTTGTCCCATTCAATAACAGTGGCATCTCAACATTTTCGTATGCGGTCAAGGTTGGGATGAGCGCGAAAAATTGAAAAACAAATCCAATTGCGTCTTTGCGTAGGTCTGCGCGCTGATTGCGGTTGAGATGAGTTGCATCCTCTCCATTGATGAATACATTGCCCGTTGTAGGCTGGTCGAGCAGACCGATGAGTTGTAGTAACGTGGTCTTGCCTGAACCCGAAGGTCCGACGAGCGCCGTGAACTCACCATTTTCGATGGATAGGCTTACGCCGCGCAAGGCTTTGGTTTCCACTTCGCCGATCTTGAATACGCGCGTTGCGTTGGTAACTTTTGTGACTTCCATTTTATTCTCCTGCTCCATGTAATGCTTCAACAGGTTCCATGCGGGCAGCAAGCCTGGCGGGATAGAGTGAAGCAATAAGGGTAATAATATAAGTAACGATGGCAAGGTTGATGGTATTCCCCAAGGTGAAATGGGCATAGATGCGGTCTTCAAAGAGCGCGCCTGTGATACCGAAATTGCCAATATAAAATCCTTTGACAGTGGCAAAGTAAACCATCACGCCGCCGATAACCAGACCGCCGATCACGCCGCCGGTCGCGAGCAATGCCGCTTCAGCCAGGAACTGCGCCATAATGCCGCCGCCTTTCATACCGATGGCGGCGAGGATACCGATCTCGCGCGTGCGTTCAAAGACAGCCATCACCAATGTATTGGTAACAACCGTTGCGGTAATTCCCAGCACGATCAAATACAAAATGATGAAGAACGCGTTTGCGTAATCTTCAAACTGGACAATCAATTGATTCTGATCGCGCCAGGTCAGGATCTTTAAATTACCGGACTGCAATGCCTGCGCAACAAGATCGGCATCTTCACTGTTCTGCAACAAGACAAAGATCGCGCTGGAGTGGTTTTCGGTGGCTGTAATAGTCTGCGCCTTGGCAAGCGGCATGAAAATCGTGCCTTCATCAAAGCCGGGTGTGCGGGTCGTAAAAACCCCACGGACGGTGAACAACTGTTCATTCACATCGCCATTGGAGGTGGTCACCAGCAGGTTTACTTTGTCGTTGACTTTGAGTTTCAATTTGTCTGCGAGGATATTGCCGATCAGGATTCCCTCGCGGTCATCCGCTTTGAGAAATTCGCCCGTGATCATTCCATCCCGAAACGGCTGGTTCGCCGCCGAATCTGGTTCGATTCCGAGGATTTGTACGCCTTTCGATTCGTCGCTGATCGTCAAGATTCCGCTGGCGATCAAGCGCGGTGTTGCAACGGTGACTTGTGATAACGATTTAATTTTCTCAACCACTTGGTCGGGGTCCGCGATCAAGTCTTCCCATTTCAGGCTAACCTTGTTTTCATCATACGATTTGGGGCGGATTTGCAAATGTCCGCTTTGAAGACGGATCGTGTTTTGCAGTGCGCCGCGCATTTCACCTTCCAGCACAGAGACCATGAGCAGTAATAACGCCATACCAACGCCGACCGCCAGGGCTGAGAGCAGGGAACGGGTTTTGTTGCGTCCCAGGTTGCGATACGCTAGTTTGAATGTTTGTAACATAAGATACCTTTGTGTTCGCCCTGAGCAGAGGTCGAGTGCCTGTCGAGACCGTAGTCGAAGGGCGGTTTTACCAATAACTTGCGCTTCGACTGCGCTCCCTGCGAAGCGGGTCGCTCCGCTCTGCGCGATAATTTATACGTGATGCAGGGCCTGAGAAGGCTCCCGACGCGCAGCGATAAGCGCAGGGATAAGCGCGGCGAGAATCGCGATAATAAGCACAACGCTGCCGCGTCCAACTATTCTGCTCAATCCAAGTGTGGGATAGACACGCCCGCTGATCAAAGCCATGTAATCAGCAACGCCCGCGAATTGACTATAGTCCATGCCCACCCGACCCAGGCTGGCATTGGTGGCTAACCCCATGATCACGCCTGCCGCCACACCGACCACGCCGATCAACGTGCCTTCCAGGATAAAGATCGTAGCTATCTGGCGCGGCTTGAGTCCCATGGCACCGAGCAGACCGATCTCACGCGTCCGTTCATAGATCGCCATCAGCAGCAGGTTCAAAATGCCGATGCCCGCGATCATCACGATGATGACGCTGAAGATATCCATCACCGCGCCTTTCGAGCTGACAGCAGTTGCGAGTTCGGGATAATTCTTGTCCCACGATTCGACCTCGTAACCAGGCAGGGCTGAGGAGAGCGCGGATACCACTGCTGACTCAGCCCCGATCTTTTTCAGTGTGATCTGCACTTCTGTAGATTGACCGTTTAAGTTGATGATGCTTTGCGCTTCACCCAATGAAATGTAGGCGGCTCCCTTTTCAAGGGACGGGATGCCGATATCATAGATGCCGATCACGGTCATGGTGCGCTGACGATTCTGTTTGTGGATGTCGCTCGCGACCATGGTGACACGGTCGCCCACTTTTATGGATAAAGATTCAGCCAGTCCCATACCAATCAGGACCGAATCTTCATCTGTGGTCTCCACATATCTTCCATCAACGATATGTTCCGCAATGAGACTGACCGGCGCTTCCGCTTCGGGTTCGATGCCAATGATGTTGAGCGGGAACGCGCCTTCGCGATTGCTGATCAGCCCGCCCGTTTGAATACGGCGCCCGGCGGCGATCACATCAGGTTGGGATAATGCCGCTTTAACAATGGCTGAGTCATCAGTCAAAGGGAGAAGCGGGTTGCTATCCACTTTTTCGCGATAGCCCGCCGCGTGCACCTGGATGTTGCCTCCGAGTACGCGCACCGCGTTCCCAGCGATGGCTTGATTGAAGCCGTCGATCAAACCGTCATAGAACATCATGAGAGCGAGGGAAAGTCCCATTGCCAGCACGATGATGATCGTGCGGCGGCGGTGCCGCCAGATATTACGCCATGCTAATCGTAAATAAAGTTGCATATTCAAACTCCTTTTTGCTGGCGCGAAAGATCAGGGTAACGTTCGCGCCATTCGGTAATCGCTTTTTGAAAAGATTCAACGAGCAGGTCAGACCATTCAATGGATCTTTGCATGCGAGACCGCGCCGAGTCTCCAGTAGGTAATGCGGCAAGCCCTTGTTCCGCAACTTTTTTGAAAATCCCCGTGGCTTGAACGCTCACCACCATGCGCTGCTCCAGAGCCGCCTCGGAAAAAACAAAATAAGTTGTGCGGTCATGCAGGATCGAAGTTCTTTCGATCATGCCGCTGCCTGTCAAAAGGCGCATGTTCGTGGACACACTGGCCCTGCTGACTTTGAGAATTTTCCCGATATCGTCAGCAGAAAGCGGCTCGTGGGCGACCATGAGAACACCGAGGATGCGCCCGCCAATGCGCGGGATTCCCTGGCTTTCGAAATACATGCCCATGCTTTCGATGAAGCGGGCGAGTTCGGGGCTGAGCTTTTCAAATTTATTTTTGTTTGGGGGACTCATGGACTTTACTCCAGCGTCAGAGTCTACTCTTTTTAGTCATTTCAGTCAAGACTGAAATTAATGAAAAACTACGCTTCCGACTCAGCTCCCGCCTGCCACGGCTTATCGAAGCGGAGTCTTTCCCCGATCCCTTCGACACGCTCAGGACAAGCGTTTTCAGCACCAGCCCCGCCCTCCAAAACGCGACGGCCGCCATGCCATGCGCGAACACTGCAAACAATGGCGGAGTCTGATAGGTGTAATATGTCCAGCATTCGCGCGTGGTGCCCCATACTTCCAGATAATATCCAAGCCCCGAACCAGCGATGAAGGTGAGCAATGCAAAGCGATGATTTGTGGGTGTGAGAATTAGGAGAATACAGAGAATTAGCGCGAGCCAGGTATAGGACTTGTCAAAAGTTGGGGCAACGAAGACCAGCATCAGGCTGAGAAAAGAGGCAAAGGTGGTCCAATAAAGAGCAGAGACTAGAGATTGGAGATTGGTTGAATTAATTCGTTTGATTATCTGTTCAATCATCCAGTTTAGAAATCTTGTAATGCGATCTATCGACAAACTTGCTATGGGCCAGGCGGGGATGATCCACAGAGGCGGTCGTTCAGCCGTGTAATATAACCACAAGTTGGTTTGCGTGCCCCACGATTCAATTGCCAACCCGCCACATATCCCAACAAAAATGATCAACAAATCCATTTTGAGATTCGCCCGCGTAATAATGGTGATTGACATAAAGGCGAAGATGCCAAGCAGAAGCCAATCCATATAATGCCACCACTCGCCGTTCCAATCTACATATTCGAGATATTCTTCAGCGAGGGGCCGCCAGATGTAGACAATGAGAAAGACCGTGAGCAAAAATCCGCCCAGCAGGATACTGCTATCGCGGGTCCAGAAGGAATTGAGCGCGCGGCGGATGGTGGACATTTGCGGGATTATAGCAGAGGGTATTCAGTGAAACGGGGGTAGGGTTGTTTCTTTTCCCGCTTGCATCTTGCAGGACAGTCCATATTCTGAGAAAATAGCCGTGTGGGTCGATCTCCCTCCACGCTTTCGTGGAGCGTTGTTGAGTGTAAAATTGAGTGAATCATTAATGCAAATCAAATGGAGATATTCATAATGCAAGAGCAAATTACCATATCATGGCGCTTCTGGTTATATTGGGGATTGGCATTCATTGCCTTCCCAATTGGCGGATTATTCGCGACTGCAATTGTTGGCCCCGTAATAAATGCGATTCGGGCCGTCCTGGCGGGGGCAATTACAGGAGCCGTGCTTGGCTTGATTCAATGGTTCGTCCTTCAGGGATCAATCCCTCTGTCCATGATTGGGTGGGTTCTTGCTACATGCGCAGGCATGTCTGCTGGTTTGGGATTCAGCGTCGGGTTGTTGGGAAGCGAAATGAACGGGAACAATTTATTTTGGCGCGCAGTCATGACTGGTTTTTGCATTGGCATTGCACAGTGGCTTATCCTTAGAAACATTTTTCCGCAGTCGGTTATTTGGATTGCAGTCATTGCTCTTGGGTGGGCAGCTGGCTGGTTTGTCACCCGTGGCGCGGGCGTTGACCTCAGCCCGAAATGGTCCGTATTTGGCGCGACCGGCGCATTGACCTTTCAGTTGATCACAGGGCTTGCCCTATATTTTCTAATCCGTTGGTCAAAGGGATTGAAGTAGAATGAGTCCCATGTTTGACTATCGCGAAAATCCATACGAAAGGAAGTGAGAAATGCCTGAATCATCCCTTGCAAAAAAGATGAAACTCAACCCCGGACTCAAAGCCGCAGTCATCAACGCGCCCGAGAAATATCTGAAAGAGTTAAAGCACGACTCTGAAATTTCACAAAGCCTGAGCGGAAAGTTCGATTGGATTCAAATTTTTGTAAAGACCAAAGCAGAGGCGGATGCGCTTGTCCCTAAAGCGGCAAAAGCTCTCAAGCCTGGCTCGATCTTATGGCTCTCCTTCCCCAAAGGCGCGTCGAAAATCCAAACCGACCTGACACGCGACAAAGGCTGGGAGAGCTTACAGAAACTGGACTTGAAATGGGTCAATCTTGTTTCGGTCAATGAGACCTGGCCTGCCTTTGCGTTGAGACCATATAAAGAGGGCGAGAAGAAACAGTCGTTTCGATAATGATCATGCCATGGCGCTCCCGAAGAGCATCGGGACTATAGTGAGCGGAGGGTTGAGACGCGTAGCATCGAAACCCGCAGTCGAAGCGGTGGTAAAAGGAAAGGAATATGGAATCCAATTCACAAAACAAAAAGGATATCCTGCAGGGCGTCTTTACCCGCTCGGCTTCAAGTTATGAGCGCATCCGCTACTTCCCCATCTTCGGTCAATGGTTGGTGGAGATGGCGCAAATTCCCGAGGGGTCGAAAGTTCTGGATGTGGCCTGCGGCCGTGGCGCGGTGTTATTCCCTGCCGCGCAACGCGTGGGTCCAAGCGGACACGTCATGGGCATTGATCTGGCAGAGGGCATGGCGCGTGAGACTGGCATCGAAATTCAGCAGCGCGGACTCAAACAAGCGGAGACGCGTCAGATGGACGCGGAACATTTGACGTTTCCCGATTCATCCTTCGACTTTGTCCTGTGCGGTTTTTCCCTCCAGTTTTTCCCCCATCTCGAACAGGCTCTGTCTGAATTCCGCCGCGTGCTCAAACCCAACGGACATATTGCTGTGACAACCTGGCGCGGGGACGACTCGCGCTGGGACTGGTTCGACGAGTTGCGAAACGCCTATGGAGCTGTCGTCAAGTTGGGATCTCAAAGTCTTGATAAGCCTGAGGAACTCCAAAGATGGTTCTCCGAGGCCGGCTTCGCGGATATACAAATCACGTCAAAAGAACTGGATATGGTTTATCTTGACGAGGAAGAATGGTGGAATGTTGAATGGTCCATCTCCGGGCGCGCGGGATTGGAGAAACTCGACCCCGAAACCTTGAAGGAGTTCAAGTCAGAGGCGTTCGCGAAAGTGCGGGCGCAGAAACAAGCGAATGGATTCCATTATCAGCTTGAAGCCTATTGCACAACCGCACGAAAAGAATAACTGTGTAATCGAAAGCCGTCGAAGGCAATCAGGAGGCGTTTGATGCTATGCTTGCAGAAGCGGCGGATGTCATGAGGAAGATGTTAGAAAATTTGCACGGATCAAAAGTGGTATTGGAGTAAAAGAAATGAAAATACTCATCCTAGGTGGTTATGGAACATTTGGAGGCAGGCTTGCCTATCTGCTTGCAAGGGATGAAAGATTGACCCTATTAATCGCCGGGAGATCCATACAAAAAGCAAAAAACTTCTGTGAGGGCTTACCATCAGGCGCGCAGAAGACAGCCGTCTTTTTTGATCGTGATGCGAACGCGGAGACCCAAATCCGGGAAATCAATCCAGGCATTGTAGTGGACGCCACAGGGCCATTTCAAAATTATGGGGATGATCCGTATCGAGTGATAAAAGCATGTATTGCAAACAAGGTGGATTATATGGACTTAGCCGATGGATCTGATTTTGTAAAGGGGATCAGCCAATTTGACAGTGAAGCCAAATCACAAAACATCCATGTCCTTTCAGGAGTCAGCAGTTTTCCTGTTCTGACAGCCGCGGTAGTTAGAAAGCTTTCACAAGGCATGGCTCGAATCAATATCATCAAAGGTGGCATCGCTCCATCTCCATACGCAGGCGTAGGATTAAACGTCCTGCGCGCAATTGCAGGATATTCGGGCAAACGAATCGCGCTCACTCGGGCTGGAAAACGGACAACAGGTTACGCGCTGACTGAAACCATGCGATACACAATCTGCCCGCCAGGCTATTTACCGCTTAAGAACACACTTTTCTCTCTCGTGGATGTTCCTGATCTGCAAGTGCTTCCCGAATTATGGCCCGAGGTTGACTCGGTCTGGCTGGGAGCGGGTCCTGTTCCCGAAGCGCTGCACAGAATGTTAATTGGTCTTGCATGGCTGGTACGATTAAAAATACTTCCCACACTACTTCCATTTGCGCCGCTGTTTCAGCTCGTGATCAATGTGCTGCGCTGGGGTGAGCATCGCGGCGGCATGTTCGTTTCAGTCGAAGGAACGGATAACAGTGGAAAAAAGATCGAACGCTCCTGGCATCTAGTAGCAGAAGGAGGAGACGGTCCCCTCATTCCGTCAATGGCAGTTGAGGCGATCATTCTTCACATCCTTTCCGGTAAAAAACCTTCAGCGGGCGCAAGGCCCGCAGCACAGGAACTGGAGCTGGAAGACTACGAAGCAATCTTTCAGAACCGCGCGATTTTCACAGGGCAGCGCGAATCAAAATTGGATGCTGGCCCAGCGCCTCTTTACCAGCGAATTCTTGCAGATGCCTGGAAAGCATTACCAACGCCTTTGGCAGCATTGCATCACTGCACCACAAAAGAACAGAGGGCTGAAGGCCTTGCTCGCGTTGAAACAGGGGACAACTTATTGTCGCGGCTGATAATCACCTTGTTCGGTTTTCCCAAAGCCGGTCAGGATGTACTCGTTAAGGTCACTTTTCAACCAAAGGACGGCGGCGAACTCTGGCAGCGGGCTTTTTCAGGCAGAGCATTTTCAAGTTTTCAATGGGAAGGCAGGGGCTATTTTGACAGGCTTCTCATGGAAAGATTCGGACCATTTACGTTTGGGCTGGCTCTGGTTTTGGAAGAGGAAAAATTAAAACTCGTTCTCCGCCATTGGAACATTTTTGGGATATCCCTGCCTTTGAGCCTGGCACCACAAGGAGATTCATTTGAATACGTAGCAGATGGTTTTTTCTGCTTTTATGTTGAAATAAGACACAGACTGACGGGGTTGATCGTACGCTATCAAGGTCGGCTTACTCCGGCCGAATAAAAAGTTTCTAGTTTATTTTATTCAATCGCGCTTTAGACTCTTTCGCCAGTTCCCCGCAATGCGCGGCGATCGCGCATTTTTTGTTTCCGCGCGGGAACCCCTCCAAGTTTTGCGGCGTATAAGATGTGAATCCGAAAAGGAGATACATCTATGCACAGACTGTATTTCATCCTCTCAATTCTCATTCTCGCCTCGCTGTTGGCGGGATGCGCTCCCAGCGCAAATGCTCAAGCGGAGCAGGTCAAAGCACTGGACGCGGTTACTGCGTCCGTACCGACAGACCTGCCTACAAAATCAACACATGCCGACACTGCAAAATCCGAAATCGTGCCGCATGACCCTCCTGCCAGTTGTCCAGTGACAGTTCCGCAGGATCCGCCTTTCAGCGCGCCCGCGCCCTATTCGCCCAGCGCGCCCTGGCCCAACATGTTCTGGCTCGGCTCCGAACATCTGTGGACAGCGCTGCCCACGAATGGGGTATGGTCAGATTTGCCGAACAACCCGGAAGGATTTACACAAAAAATATTCTGGTGGAGCGACTTGTTCTCGTTGGAGGATGAACCTGAGCCTGACCTCCTGGTAACCGGTCAACGGCTGGACGCAAAAGCCCCGCTGCTCAATGTTTCAAAGGCGACGAATGCCTTCGCGAGCGACATTGGGGACGCCATGCTCGTCGGCGTTGACTTTCCCACTTTAGGATGCTGGAAAATTACGGGACACTATAAAAAGACCAGTTTGGATTTCGTTGTGTGGGTCGCACCTTAAAAAATAAACTTCCGTAGAGCCAAAGAACGGCGAGACTTCGGAAGTTTTCTCTCATTCAATCGCCCCTCTTAATTTGCGCGCCAGTTTCCCAAAATGAGGCGTGTACCGAATATCATCTTTTCTTGGACGCGGCAGGTCAACCTCCACGTCCAATTTTATTTTGCCGGGGCGTTGAGTCAAAACCAAAACACGATCCGCCAGAAACAATGACTCATTGATCGAATGTGTCACCATGATAACGGTCTTCTGGCGCGCCTGCCAGATGAGGGATAACTCTGTCCACATGCGTTCGCGGGTCATTGCATCCAGCGAAGCAAAAGGCTCATCGAGCAGGAGCAGGTCGGGGTCATGGATGAGCGCGCGCGCAATCGCCACGCGTTGCGCCATCCCGCCCGAGAGGTCGCGCGGCAGTGCGTCTTCGAATCCGTTCAGTCTGACCAGTTCGATCATTTCTCGCGCCTTTGCGCGCGCAGATTCTTCATCAAACATTTTTACTTCCAGCGGAAGTCTGATATTCTCCATGACTGTGCGCCAGGGCATGAGGTTTGCCTCTTGAAAGACCATGCCGATGCTGGGTTGTTCGCCATGACCAAACATGAATGAACCCGATGTTGGTTTGATTAACCCTGCAAGGATTCGCAGCAGAGTCGTCTTGCCCGAGCCCGATGGACCCAACACGCACACAAATTCGCGCGGGTGCACATCGAAGGAAATATTTTCGAGCGCGCGCAACCCGCCGTTTTCGTTTGGGAATACGGCAGATAGATCGCGAATGGTGAGGATGGGATTCATTGATTTACGATTTTGGATTGACGATTTACGATTGGAACCTGTCTACGTGTTTCCTTGTCTACTTGTTTACCTGTCCACTTCATCATGGAACAAATTCGTTGGTGTATGCCTTGTTCAAATCCATCTTCTCCGCGATCAAACCCATATCGAGCAGAACGTCCTGCATGTTCTCCCAGGCTAGCGGGTCGGAATAGCCGAGTCTTTCGGCCTGCCATTGTTCGATGGAGACATTAAGCACTTGCTTCTGCACCTCTGAATCAAGATCGGCAAAATTGGGAATATACGATGCGCTCAATCTAAACGCTTCATCGGGATTCGCAAGCGTGTCCGACAAGCCTTTGAGGAACGTGCCAATGAACGCCCGCACCAGGTTGGGATTCTCCGCGATCACTTTTTCGCTCGCGAGAATTCCGTTCGACGCAAGTTGGGCATAATCCGCGACGCGCAATTCCGTCACCGCGATCCCGCGCGCCCGCAATTGGATCGGCTCATTCGCGGTGTAACCCACAACGATATCCTGCCGTCCCACCGCCATCATATCCACTTGATTGAAACCAATCGCGTCGAGGGTCACATCGCTCTCGCTGAGTTTGGCGGCGTTCAACATGGCGCGCAAGCCCACGTAAGTCGCGCCGAACAGACCTGGCAAACCGATCTTCTTCCCCTTCAAATCCTGCGGCACAACGACGCCGAGTTCACTCCTCGCGACAACCGAAACGGGATACTCCTGATACCACGCGGCGACGTACGTAACGGGCAGTCCCTGTGCGCGCGCCAACAGAACCTGCTCGCCCGAAACAATCGCGAACGGCAATTCACCCGCGCCCACCAATGCAACGCCATCCGTCTCGAACTTGTAATCGAACTCGAGTTCGATGCCTGCATCTTTGAAGTATCCTTTTTCAACCGCGACATAGAAAGGAGCGAACTGGATGTTTGGGATGTACCCCATCGGCAGGCGGATGTGGGTCAACGCTTTATTCGTGGATCCTGAACTGCCACACCCCGAAAGAGCGAGTCCCAGCCCGAGCATGATCAAAACTAATTTGCGAAACATAGTGAGTCTCCTTTTAGGTGTGTCATTGCGAGGAGGGCGTTCGTCCCGACGAAGCAATCCCCCACTCGACGAGGAGATTGCTTCGGGCGGAAAAACACGCCCTCGCAATGACATCAGTTATTTTTCCTGCCATTTCAAAAATCTTTTTTCAAGCAATATCACAAAACCATACAACATCAAAGCCAGCGCGATCAACGTGAACACAGCCACAAAGACCATGGGCGTATCGTATTGGAAATCTCCAAGTTGCAAAAGGAAGCCAAGTCCCTGCTCCGCGCTGACGAGTTCACCAATAATCGCTCCGATGACGGATAATGTCGCGCCGATGCGCAAGCCTCCGAGAAATACAGGCAGGGATGCAGGCACTTCCACTTTCCATAAAATTTGCGCGCTCGAGGCGTGGAGCGAGTTCATCAAATCGTATAACGCGGTTGGCACGGCGCGCACCCCGACGATGGTATTCACCAACACTGGGAAGAACACGATCAACGCGCAGATGACGACCTTCGACAATATCCCATCTCCGAGCCAGATGACGAGCAGGGGCGCGATGGCAACAACGGGAATCGCCTGGCTCGCAACAAGGTATGGAGATAAAACTTTTTCCAATGAACGCGACTTGGCAAGAACGTATCCAACGATGGTCGCGAACAGGACTCCGACGAGAAGTCCAAGCACGATTTCGATCAATGTGATTCCCGTATGATAAGGCAGACTGCCATCGTTGACGGCTCTGATCAGGCGCGTCCACACACTGAACGGGGATGGCAAAATGAAATTCGGAATCCCGCTGTAGCGCGTAACGAAGTGCCATGAGAAGAGGAAAATAGCAAGTGATGTAAATCCGAGAGTAAGTCTTTTGGTCATATTTTTATAGCGCTGAAGGCGGCGTCCCCGCCGCCGAGGACGGTGACGGGAGCATAGCAAAAACAAAAACGCCTCGCAGAAATCAAACTGCGGGGCGCGGAATCAGGCTGAGGCTTAGTCCGAAGCGAATAAAAAATCCCGAAAACAAATTGCGTTTTCGGGGATTCAAATCGAATCAAGACTCGCGTTGAGCCTATCTCCTTCTTCTATCCAGACTATACTGTCGGC
>CAZIYY010000083.1:0-21349 GCA_964543585.1 uncultured Anaerolinea sp.
ATCGCGGATTGTTTTTTAAAAAATTCGTGCAAATCGGTGAAATCCGTGGCAAAAAATGCCCTTGAACTTCTTGTTTCTTAGTAGGAGGGCGTTCTTCCCGGCGAAGCAATCCCCTAGCAACGGGAGACTGCTTCGCCGAAGGCTCGCAGTGACATTATCCTCCCGACACCGGCGGGAACATCGCCACCTCCGCGCTTTGCGGGATGACAGCCTCATCGAACGCGTATTCGCGATTGATGGTAATCAGCACACTCCTCATTGACTCCTTGAGATTCGGATATTCCTCCGATAATTTATCCTTCAATCCTTGAATGGTTAAATCCAAAGGAACATCCATCTCCATGGTTTTGGTCCCGGCGCGCTCGCGCAGGGTGGCAAAGAATAATAGTTTAACGTGATTCATGTTTGTTAAATCCATACGTCATTTGGCGCGGTCTTCTCATTGACGACATCACCTGTGTTAACTGTACCCGCAGGTTCTATCAACAAGGCGTGACATTCTTTTTGTGCCACAGGCTTGTGTTCCAACCCCTTCGGTACGACAAACATCTCGCCTTCATTCAAAGTTACTTTTCCATCGCGGAATTGAATTTCCAGTTGACCTTTCAACACGATGAAGACCTCATCCGTTTCAGGATGATCGTGCCACACAAACTCCCCTTGCACCTTGACCACTTTGAAATGATAATCGTTCATTTGGGCGACGATCCTTGGAGACCATTGCTCAGTGAACTTTGTCAATTTTTCTGGGAAGTTGATTGGTTGATAATTCATTATTACTCTCTCAAACACTTTGGGGTCGGGGAGCTTGCTCCCATTGAACATCAACCAGCAAGCTGGTCGAGTCCAATAAATTACTCATTCACCACATCCCCGCTTTGCCCGCCATGCTTTTCAACCAAACGAATATTCTGTATCCGCATGGTCTTCTCAGCGGCTTTCGCCATGTCATAGACTGTGAGTGCTGCGACAGAGACAGCAGTCAATGCTTCCATTTCAACACCGGTTTTGCCGATGGTCTTTGCAGTGGCGGTGATGACCACGCCGGGGATCGAGTCGTCAAGCGCGAGGTCCACGTCCACTTTGGAGAGAGGCAGAGGATGACATAACGGGATCAGCTCTGAGGTCCGTTTTGAGGCGGTGATTCCAGCAATCTGGGCGATGGTGAGCACGTCGCCTTTTTTGATTTGTCCGGCGCGAATTAAGTCCAGCGTCTCTTTCTGCATGTGGACCTCGCCACGCGCGACGGCAATCCGTTCGGTGTCGGGCTTGTGGCTTATATCCACCATGTTGGCGCGACCTTGTTCATCGAGATGAGTCAGTTTACCGGGCATATTGAGATTATATCGTAGTAACGATTTACCCACAGGACGCTTCGCAGATTCGTGACTACGATATAATTCCATTATGGATAACCTACTGGGCCGCCAGTTGAATTACAACGTCCACACGCCTGTGTACGAGGGACCCCTCGACCTGTTGCTCAACCTGATCGAGCGCTCCGAGTTGGACATCACGTCTGTGTCGCTGGCGATGGTGACCGACCAATATCTCGCATACATCAACGGTCTTGAACAGATCAACGCGGACGAAATTTCCGCCTTCATTGTGATCGCCGCGAAATTGTTGCAGATCAAATCCGAAGCGTTGCTTCCAAGACCTCCCGCCCGCGAATCCGGTGAAGAAGATGCAGGGCGGTCGCTTGTTGACCAGTTGAAGTTGTACAAACGATTCAAAGAGATCGGTGGATGGCTGAACGCGCAGCAAGACGCAGACCTGAGGACTTATTTACGCATCGCTCCGCCGCCGAAGGTCGAACCCAAACTCGACATGTCAAATCTTACACTTGCGAAACTTGTAACTGCGGCTGAGTTTGCTTTTGCAAAAGAAAAAGAGAAACAACCATTGGGCGACGTGATTGCCATGCCGCGCGTCACGATACGAGAGAAAATCGACTTGATCGCGAGGACAATGAAGGAACTGGAACGGTCAACATTCCGTGCGCTGATTCAATCGGGTGCCTCGCGGCTGGAAATTGTTGTCACATTTTTGGCTTTGCTCGAACTTGTCAAACGTTATCGCATCCACGCTCATCAGGAGAGTTTGTTTAGCGACATCGAGATTGACCGCATGGAAGAATGGGGGGACGATGAGGAGATGGAATTGGAGTTTGAATAACCAAAACCGCGATTGAAGATAATACGCTTCCCGGGAGATTAGAAAATTAGAGGATCGGAGACTGTCAAGAGTATTGATGATCAGATAGAGTTTAGTCTGGTCGTTTTTGTTTAGTCCGCTTGCCTGCGAGCCATAAGGAAATCAGCGCCCCGAGATTATCGAAGATCAGCACATCCCAAATCGTTGGGTGACGACCGGGCACAAATGATTGATGGACTTCATCCGTCAGGGCATACAGGAGCGCAAGAAGCCATGAAAGCCCGCGCCTATTGGATTGCATCCCAAAGCCATGCCAATACGCGAATGCAAGGAGCGCATACCCGATCATGTGTCCCCCTTTCTTGATAAATTTATCCGCCCAGTCAAAATTCGGCAATTGAGCGGAGGATTGGGATGAAAACAAAAAGATGATTCCCATCACCAACAGGGCGGGAATCCAGTTGCGAAGTTGGAGGTTTAATTTCTTGATCGTTGTCAAATAAAAAGCCATCGCCATTGAAGACGATGGCTTTCATTGAAAATATTTTCTTACACATCTTCCAGGCGAATTGCGACAGTATGACTGCCATTACCCAGGTCAACGCTTTGGATGACGATTGCCTTGCCGCTGGGATCACCGTCAAACACCATGCTGAACGTAGTTGCCGAAACTACGGTGAGCAATTCACGTTCTTTGTAGCCTTTGGATGTATATTCTTCACGATAGAATTTCATCACATCTTCCAGCGACAATTTCGTATAAAACAGAAGGGTATCACCAGCCTCAGTGACGTTATATGCGTCGTCGGTCATAGGGAAACCAGAGTCCGAAGTATTGCCACCTCCGCCACTACCTCCACCCGACAGCGCCTGGCAGGCAAGTGACGTGAGCATCAGGACTGTCAATGCCAGAAAAATACGTTGATGTTTCATCTTATTCTCCTTTGGTTAATGATCCGGGATCATATTCTTGGTCGTTATGATTCTATCACCCTATCAGATGATAGTTACCCTTTGCCCAGTTTACCATGCTGTTGAACTATCTTCGACCTCGACGAGCAAGCAATGAGCAGTATAATGCCAGCATTGGTTCCCCTCACAATTGATCGGAGATACGCATGGCAGAATATGATTATGACCTGCTGGTGATTGGCTCGGGACCCGCTGGCCAGCGCGCTGCAATCCAGGCGGCGAAACTCCAAAAGCACGTTGCCATCATCGAGCGTCGCACAGTGGTGGGAGGCGTATGCATCAACACCGGTACGATTCCCAGCAAGACCCTGCGAGAAGCAGTCATGCACCTTTCAGGTTATCGCGAACGCGGCGTGTATGGCGCGTCGTACGCGGTCAAGCAAAATATCACCATGGATGACCTGCTCTTCCGCGCCGATCATGTGATGCGGCATGAGATTGACGTGACCCGTCATCAACTCATGCGCAACCGTGTGGAATTGCTCGCCGCCGAAGCCTCATTCGTTGACCCGCACACGGTTCGAATCGCGTATTTGGATGGACGCGGTCAACGATTGGTGACGGCTGCTAGTATCGTCATCGCGACGGGAACCGCTGCTACAAAGGATGAACGCGTCCCTCTCGATGGACAGCACATCTTCCTCAGCGACGACATCCTGCGACTCAGCAGTTTACCGCGCACGCTGGCGGTCGTCGGCGCAGGCGTGATCGGTTTGGAGTACGCCAGCATGTTCGCGGCGCTCGGCGTCCGCGTCACGTTGATTGACAAGCGCGAACGCCTCCTCCCATTTGTGGATGGGGAAATCATCGAAGCGCTCGAATATCATCTGCGCCAGAATCGCATGACGATCCGGCTGGGTGAGGAAGTCAATGGACTGGAACCAATCCAGGATGAGAAGGGCGAGCGTGTGCGTATCTGCCTTACCAGCGGCAAACAGATCATCACCGATCAAGCGTTATATAGCATTGGGCGAACGGGCGCGACTGCGACCCTCAACCTTCCCGACGCGGGCGTCACTGCGGAGCCACACGGCTATCTAAAAGTCAACCAGCATTATCAAACCGAAACGCCGCACATTTACGCGGTTGGGGATGTGATCGGATTCCCGAGCCTCGCTTCAACATCCATGGAACAGGGACGCCTGGCGGCTTGTCACGCCTTCGGGATTGAAGCGAAGAGTGTGCCTGAGTTATTCCCTTATGGTATTTACGCGGTGCCTGAAATCTCAATGGTGGGTCGTACAGAAGAAGACCTGACGCAACAAGGCGTGCCATACGAAGTGGGCAAAGCCAATTATCGCGAGATCGCGCGCGGACAAATCATCGGCGACAGCACAGGCTTGCTCAAACTCATCTTCCATCTTGAGACCCATGAACTGCTCGGAGTGCATATCCTGGGCGAGGGAGCCAGCGAGTTGATCCACATCGGCCAGGCAGTCATGGCTTTCAAAGGTCCCGTGGATTACTTCATCAACACCGTCTTCAACTATCCCACGCTGGCAGAATGCTATAAGACTGCGGCATTTGACGGGATTAATCGTTTGGGTTAATGTGAAAGTGGATGGCAATTGAAGGTATACAAATTGCCGACCAATATCAAATTCCAAACATCCATTAAACCGGCGGCTGAACCAGCATTGTTGGCAACTTGTCAAAACATTCAGCAGGAGTGAATCCATGGAAAATCGCAGGAAAGAAGAACGCGAGAAAATGACGACATTTACGCCGGTCTACGATGCGCATCCAAAGACCCTTTTGGGTTATCTTGCAGACCTGACTTTGCATGGCGTGAGGGTAACTGGCGAACATCCTGTGGAAGTGGACAGGCTGGAAACATTGGCGATTGAGTTTCCCGACATCACTCCCACGCGGTTTACAATTCCCGCTCGTGTGGCAAGGTGCACCCATGATGAGGTGAATCCAACATATTATGAGATCGGGTTTGAGTTCACAGAAGTAAAACCCGAGAACGCGATAATCTTGGAAGAAATTTTAAGAAGATATCATTTCTAACCGCAACATAACGCCCTCTACTTCACATATGTGAGGAAAATATAACCGCGCGCAGATTCACCGCGTTTGTCCTTTGTTGATTGAGGGAGCTCTTATCCGCGCCTTTTTATTTACTCCTTCGCGGGGACAATTATTGAAGAGTCCGGAGCCAGATGTAGGTCACGTTTGAAACGTAACCTGCGGAATGCCGCCAAATAGGAGGTGGATCACGGTGATTCCCAATGAGCCAAAGATATTACAAAAACCTTACGCGTCGAAAATTCAGTGCTCGACAGGTAAAAAATACGGCGCAAAAATTATCCAAGTATTGTGGCAATCGAAAGATCAACTACCAAAAGGAGTCCCTTTATGAAGACATATACCAAATCACCGGATGCTGAACTGCGCAAACAATTGACCTCCCTGCAATACAAGGTCACACAGCATGAAGGCACCGAGCCGCCTTACGCCAATGAATATTGGAACAATAAACAGGCTGGGATTTATGTAGACGTAGTCTCAGGCGAGCCGTTATTCAGTTCGCTCGATAAATACGACTCAGGAACTGGCTGGCCCAGTTTTACCCAGCCTTTGGAGCCGGAGAATATCCTCACGCACACCGATTACAAACTCTTTATGGCGCGCACCGAAGTGCGTTCAAAAAATGCCAATTCCCATTTGGGGCATGTCTTCGATGATGGACCCGCGCCAACAGGTCTGCGTTACTGTATGAACTCAGCCTCCCTGCGATTTATTCCGGTGGAGAGTCTGGAGGAAGAAGGATACGCGGAATATCTTAGATTGTTTCAACGATAATACAACTCATTCAATCCGCGCAACCGACCCGCCAGCGTATCATTCAAAGCCGACTCCTCCATCCGCCACTCCCAATTTCCCCCCAGTCGACTCGGATAATTCATGCGAGCCTCCCCGCCCAAGCCCAGCACATCCTGCATCGGCGTAACGGCATAGACAGCGACCGAAGACCATACAGTACGAATTAATTCCCAGGCAAAGCCTTGCGAAGGTTCTGAACCTTCGCAAGGCTGGATGTCTAAATATCGAAGCGCAAAATCGCGTTCACTTTCAGGCGCGGATTCAAACCAGCCGCGGGCAGTATCGTTATCGTGCGAGCCAGTGTAAGCCGCGCAATTGACGGGATAATTATGAGGCAGAAAAGGGTCCTTCGGACTTGAGAATCCAAACTGTAATATCTTCATACCTGGCAGTTTAAATTCATCGCGCAATTCAACCACGTCGGGCGTAATGAGACCCAGGTCTTCGGCGATGATAGGCAATTCGATTTGAGGCGTCGCCAAGCCGTCGCTTAAGCGCGCGTCAATCGTTCTGAAAAAATCACTTCCGGGACCGGGCACCCAGCGTCCGTGCTCGGCGGTTGGTTGCCCAGCCTGGATTTCGTAATATCCAGCAAAACCGCGAAAGTGATCGATGCGCGCAATATTAACAAGATTCAATACCGCGCGAAATCTGTCGAGCCACCAGGCATAACCACTTTCTTTGTGAACATCCCAGCGATAAAGCGGGTTGCCCCACAACTGTCCTGTCGGCGAGAAGTAATCAGGAGGGACGCCAGCAACAACAGTCGGGAGGCTAGCCTCATCAAGGAAGAAAAGATCGGGGTTTGCCCAGACGTCCGCGCTATCGTAGGCAATGAAGATTGGAATATCCCCAATGATCTTGATATTTTGCTCGTTTGCGTATTTGCGGAGATTGTTCCACTGACGAAAAAAAAGGAATTGATAGAACGAAAATCGCAAAACACTTTCCGCATGTTGTTGGCGAGCCCCGTCCATGGTAGTTTTCCTGCGCGTGCGAATGTTCTTTTTCCAATCGCACCATGCGCCGCCGCCGTTTGATTCTTTTATAGCCATGAACAATGCGTAGTCGTCGAGCCAGGAGGCATTCTCCGCGCAGAAATATTCAAAGCCCTTGTGAAGCCCCTCGCCATCGCTCAGGCTGACAAATCGAGAATAAGCGCGTTCGAGAAGACTCAGTTTCCAAGGGATAAGCAAGCCGAAATCCACGCGCGAAGCGTTGAATTCGGGCATGTCCGCAAAGTCATCTTTCGTCAGCAATCCGTCCTCAATCAGCGCGTCAAAACTGATCAGATATGGATTCCCCGCGAATGCCGAAAAACATTGATAAGGCGAGTCTCCATAACCCGTAGGACCAAGCGGAAGAATCTGCCAAAGTCTGCAGCCCGTGGATGCGAGCCAGTCTACAAAGCGATAGGCTTGCGGACCGAGATCGCCGATGCCATAAGGACCCGGCAGGCTGGTGGGATGAAGCAGGATGCCGCCTGCGCGATCAAATTTCATTTGCTTCTCTCCGTGTTTGAATATGCTGACCTGCGTGGACAATCGATTCATCGTAATCGGATGGAATGACATCGGTGCCAACCTCAGCGTCAAGTTCAACGACATATCCCGAAGGAACCACGCTGTTCTTACCAACCAGGGCAACCTTGATTTCTTGTTGAGCGATACCGCCGCCGACGTGGGCGTTTGCGCCAACACGAACATGCTTATCCAGAACAGCTCGTTCTATGATTGCGCCGCTCTCGACGACACAATCGGTGAGAAGAATCGACTCGCGCACCACCGCGCCGGGATGAATGACCACACCCGGCGAAAGCACGCTGCTTTCCACGCTCGCTCCTGATTCAATAAAGCAGCCATCGCAAATCATGCTGGCATAGACGTGCGCGCTTGCAGGCAGGCGCGCAGGAGGGCGTTCCTCTGTCCGTGTGTGAATGATCCAACTTCGGTTATAGAGTTTGAGCGCAGGCGACGGCGAAAGCATATCCATGTGCGCCTGCCAGTAGGACTCGATCGTTCCCACATCCATCCAGTAACCGCTGTATGGAAAGGCAAATACGTGCGCTTTGGATTTTACAAGGCGCGGAATGATATCTTTTCCAAAATCATGCGACGAATCTTCGCGCAGGTGATCACCCCATAAAGCCTTATCGAGAAAATCGCGATTGAACAGATAGACCCCCATGTTTGCCAATGTAGATGGAGGCTTGGCGGGCTTTTCAAGAAATGATGTAACGCGATACCCGGCATTCGTAGCGAGCACGCCAAAACGTGATGCTTCCTCAAGGGACACGTTGATGGTTCCAATCGTCACGTCAGCCTGGTGATCCATGTGGAATGAGATCATCGGCTCGTAGTCCATGGTGTAGATATGGTCGCCGGAGAGGATCAACACGAGGTCGGGCGAACCTTGTTTGATGAAACCAAAATTTTGCTGGACGGCATCGGCTGTGCCGACATACCAGTCCGAATCTTTGCGCGTCTTATACGGAGAAAGAATTTTGACGCCGCCCGTAAAGTCGCGGTTCAAGTCCCAGGGCGCGCCTGCGCCGATATGTTCGATCAGGGATTGGGGGCGATATTGCGCCAGCACCATCAAATCAAAGATGCCCGAGTTGACGCAATTCGATAATGCAAAATCAATGATACGGTATTTGCCAGCGAAGGGGACGGCTGGCTTTGTCCGCTTTGCCGTAAGCACACCCAATCGGGAACCCTCACCGCCCGCAAGAATCACTGCACGTGTTTTCATGAATGATCTTTTTATCTTTCGCGAAGCGCGCCGTTGGCAACGCGCACGGAGGCTGGAGTTTGATCCATCATTTTTTTATATAGTTCGAAATACTTCTTCGCGGAATTGTGCCACGAGAAATCCAACGCCATGCCCACCTTTTGAAGATTCAGCCAGCGGGAATGATATGGATATAAGTCAAGTGCACGACGCACTGTATCGTTGAAAGACTTCACCTTCGCATCCACAAAGACAAAACCTGTCTCACTGTCTGTGACCGTATCGTGCAGCCCGCCAACGGCGCGCACGAGCGGCACACAGCCATAGCGCATGGCGATCATTTGCGAAATGCCGCATGGCTCGTAGCGCGATGGCATGAGGAAGATATCCGAGCCGCCGTAAATTTGACGCGCGAGTTTTGCATCATAACGAGTCTCCACGCGCACACGGTCGGGCAGGTCTTCCTGCAATTTCTTTGCCATGCCTTCAAGTTTAGGGTCGCCCGCGCCCAATAACACCAACTGCCAATTTTGTTTCCTCAGCACGCTTCGCGTCAAGCCTTTGAGGGCAATGTCAATTCCCTTGGCTGGGTCCATGCGCGAGACCATGCCGAGTAAAGGCACGTCAGGCACAATGGGCAAGCCCACGCGCTCCTGCAATGCAGCCTTGTTGCGCGGGCGGACGGAAAGGCTATCAGCGTTGAAATTGGCAAATAGCGCAGAGTCAGTTTGAGGGTCGAATGAAGCGGTGTCGAGTCCGTTCAAGATGCCGTGCAAAGTCTCTGTGCGATTCCTGAAGAAGCCCTGCAAGCCCGCCCCAAATTCGGGATGCAAAATTTCATCGGCATAAGTCGGCGAGACGGCAACGATGGCATCCGATGCCCATAAACCAAGCGGCATCGGCAGGACACGCTCCAAATCCGGTAGATCCGTGTTTGCCAGCGGTAAACCATACGCCTCAAGAATTTCTTTTACATCCGGACCCTTGAAAGGCAGGTTGTGAATCGTGACAAGCGAAGCGATCCGATTCTTCTTATCCTCCCAACGCTTCACGAGATTGCCATACGCCGCAAGCGCGGTGTGCCAGTCATTGGCGTGAATGATGTGCGGATTCCAATTGATCTGACGCGGCAGTTCAAGCGCGGCTAACGAAAAGAAGGTGTACTTCTCGCCATCCAGTTTATTGTTGGATGAATAGACAGAGCCGCTGGCGCGAATCGGTTCGCCACTTATGAAGTAAACTGGCATGCCATCCAGCGCGCCTTCAAACGCTTCCACCTGGACCTCGGTCTTGCCGCGCGGAATAGAATAGATTCCTAGAGGCTTGAGCGAGTCCGCGCGGATGACCGAGTGCATCGGTAGGACGAGGCGCACATCGAGTTTGACTTCATTATTGGAAAGCGCACGGAGCGCGCGCGGCAGGGTTCCCGCCACATCACCCAAGCCCCCCACTTTTACAAAAGGTTCGGCTTCCGCCGCGAGGAACAGTACATTGATGGTCTGGGACATGTATCAATTGTACATCGAAAACCAAGTGGCTCTTAAGTCAGTTTTCAACTTCTGTAACATTAAGCCTATTGATTTTTTTGATTCCTGGTATACAATATTATTGTACCCGCTCAAAAGGAGAAACCATGAAAATTTTGATTCAGTCCCGCTCGATAAAGATGCTTCTGTTTGTTCTTCTTGCTGTTGCCCTGGCGGCAATCGCATTGCCATACACGGAGTTTTACCGTGAATGGCGCTTTGAGGGGAAAGCCAAAATCCGCGAGGGAGGCGCCCAGGCTGTCAATATTAATGCATCACCCATTCAACCGGCGGCCGTCCTCGCGGCAGGTCCGACAGGCTTCACACCGCAGACCCGCCTGGGCTTCCCCGTGGATAACGAATGGGAGCCTGCCATCGCATCTGATCGCTCCGGTCATGTATACGTTTTATACCCGCAATATGGCGGCGTGCCAGGCTGCCCCTCATGCTACAGTCCCACTATGATCCTGCAAATCAGCAGTGACCATGGCCAAACGTGGGCGTCACCGACGGTCATCTATCCGGCCGGTTCCACCAGTTACCAGGTGGACGCGCAAATCGCAGTTGACCCCATGGACGGGCAAACCGTCTATGCGTCGTGGCTGCAAAACAACAAGTCAGATATTGCTGTCGCCAAGTCCATTGACTTTGGCGCTTCGTGGTCAGTCGTTATTGCTGACCACACCAACGCTGGTACCGACAAGCCCATCCTCGCTGTGCGCGGACAGGATGTATATGTCTCATACAACCATTCTCAAACTGCATATGTCACCTATTCTCACAATGGTGGTGCCACATTTACTGAGGTGAAGATCAACAAGAATGCAAAGCTTGGTTGGTCTTTAGGTGGTGGCGGAACAGTCGCGCCGAATGGCTGCGTTTATTTCTCATGGGACGGTTACGAGGGCAACGGCAGCGCTAGTGGTAACGTCAACCTCTACATTAGCAGATCCACCGATGGCGGCGTGACATGGACAACCAAATTGCTTGACGTTTCCTCATCCCCGCCGGATTGTTCGGCTTTCGCCTGTGGCTGGGCTTTCCTTGGTGCGGCGATCACCATGACCTCTGATACGTCCGGCAACCTCTACGCGTTTTGGAATGCTGGTTCCTCGCCAAGAGGCCCGGAGCGTGTTTACTTCTCCAAATCCACAGATGGCGGCAACACGTGGTCTGCCAAAGTGGGTGTGTCCACCGCGCCTGCGGGCTCACATCATGCCTTTCCCGCGATTGCCGCAAGGGGTAATGGCGACGTCCGCATCTCTTGGATGGACGCGCGCGCTGCGAACGGCGGCATGGATCGATGGAATGTTTACTACCGTTCGTCCACGAACGGCGGCAATTCGTGGAGCAACGAAGTTGACCTCTCCACTTTCGTAAGCGGGTTCCCTTACATCTTCAACGATGGTTTCAACTTCCCATTCGGCGATTACTATGAGATGGATATTGACGAGCAAAGCACAGCCCATCTCATTTTTGGAGAAGCGTTAAATTACGACTCGCCAGGTTCGATCTGGTACGTGAAGGGACAATAAAATATCGTTTTGAAAAACAACACGACCCCCGCACGTTGTGCGGGGGTCGGAGCGTTGGGATAGAAGCAAGGCGGAAAATACCTTAGCCATCCATCCGAGGGAGCCTGATGGGTTTCGAACCCACAACATCCACATCCACAGTGTGGCGCTCTGCCATTGAGCTACAGGCTCCATAAGTGGAGCGGACGAGATTTTACCATTAGACCCTAACGGTCTACAAGACCTTTAGGGTCTTAATTTCAAAACAGCCAGGGTCTCGCCTTCAATCATCTCCCCAGATTCAACAAAACCCAGACTGGCATACAACTTTCGCGCGCCCTCATTCTCAGGTTCATAACTTATGCCCACCTCCTTGATGCGCTTGTCAGCGCGAAAATTTTCAAGCATCTTTTCCATCCCGAAACGCCCATAACCTTTGCCCTGAAACTTTTCGTCCACTATCAGACGCACAATAAACGCTTGTTGTTTCGGGTGTCCAAAATTAAAGCCATACATCAAAAAGCCGACAGGCGCGTCGCGATCATAGGAAAATCCCAGTGACCTTTTCAGGTTCGTCATAGCCGAATTGCGATTCGGCAATAGAATGCACATTCGATGCAACAAAGCGCCTCTGGTCTTCGCTCACCTGAAGTTTGATCAACTCACGCCAATTGTCTTTTGTGACGGGACGAATCTCAGGCATTTTTCAAAAGTCCTTTTACGGATTCAATCAACGCTTCGCGCGTGATTTGAACCTGCTCGCCGCTTAATAAATTTTTCATTACCACCTGACCTTTTTCCGCTTCGTCGGGACCCAGCACGAGCGCGACTTTCATCTTCATCTTGTCCGCGAACTTGAATTGCTTTTGCAGTTTCACAGGCTCGGGATAAACCATTGTGTTCAAACCCGCGTTACGAAGTTCAGCCGCGAGCGAGAAAGATTGCATCCACAATTTTTCATCGAACACAGTCACCAACACTTGCGCGGGTGTGGACGGAAACTCAGGCAGGAGCCCCGCCTCCTGCAAGATGATCCCAATCACCACATCGCCCATCGCGAATCCAATACCAGGTAAAGGCTGCCCGCCCACATCTTCGAGCAGGTTGTCGTAACGTCCGCCTCCCAGGATGGCGCGTTTGACCGAGCCGCTGGTGTCAAACGCTTCGAAGACTGTGCCGGTGTAATACAAGAGTCCGCGCATGATGTTTGGGTCAAAACTGACATATTCTTTCACACCCAGCGCTTCGAGCGCGGCAAAGAGGCGCGTCAATTCATCGCTTTGTTTCCACAAATCATTATTGCCCAAAATAGTTTTCAAGCCATCCAGTTGGGTTTGCGTGAGTCCGGTTTCAACGGCGTACGCGTCCCATTTGGAAGAGTCCATTTTCGTGCGGCGGTCAACGAGATTGGATACATCCATTCGTTTTTCGGGAACGATTCCAAGCGCGTCAAACTGCGAATTCATCAGGCGCCGATTATTCACAGAGATCTGAGCCAGCTTTGGGCTGAGTCCGACCGAGCGCAGGAATGTCGCCGCGACTGCGATCAACTCTGCATCTGCTTCGGGTGAGTCCATTCCCAGCATGTCAATATTCCACTGAAAGAATTCGCGCGAGCGCCCTTTCTGCGGCGACTCGTATCTCCAGAACGGACCGAACGACCACCAGCGCACGGGATATGTCAACTCATTTTGTCTCGCGGCAATCATACGCGCGAGACTCGGCGTGAGTTCAGGGCGCAACGTTACAAGGTCTCCCCCGCGATCTTCAAACGTGAACGACTGCTTCTTCACAAGTTCTTCACCCGATTTCGCCGCGTACAGGTCAATCGGTTCGAGGAAGGGCGCATCCCATTCCTGGTAGCCATATGATTGCGAAGCCGCGCATAATTTCTCAAAGAGATAATTGCGTAACGCCATCTCTTCGGGATAAAACTCGCGCGTGCCTTTGACGGGTTGGATGATGTTTTTCATTTTTTTCTTCCGCTCAAAATTTAGTTGGTATAATCTTCGAATTCGCGAGTGCGTCGCACCGACACGACAGGAATCGTCCGCTCGATCAAGGTGCGACGCACCCTCGTAAAGGAGACAAGATGGAAATCAATTATAAGGAAACTTCAAAGGACCTGCTCGTGCGCATTGACATCCACGAGAGATACGGTTCAGCCAACATTGACGAATGGACGAACGACCTGCTCAAGCCCCAGGCGGGCATGAACATTCTGGATGTCGGTTGCGGCGCGGGCAAACTGTCCTTCCTGTTCAATGATTATACTAAAGGTGAAGCAAAAATCACGGGCGGCGATTTCTCTGAGGAACTGTTGGATAAAGCGCGCGAGAAAAATAAACAACTCGGCTCGAACATCGACTTTCAATTTTTGGATTTCAACAAACCATTCAATTTCGCGGATAACACCTTCGACTTGTGCACCAGTGCCTTCGCCATCTATTACGCCTCGGACCTGGATTTTACATTTGGTGAGGCGCACCGCGTCCTGCGTAGTGGCGGACGGCTTTTCGTCTCTGGCCCGTTGCCTGAAAACAAGCAGATGTTCTACGACATCATCAGGGAAGCCACGAACGTAAGCATCCCGCCCATGCCTGGTTCCTCACGCTTCAAAAGCGACATCTTCAACACAATTGACAAAATCTTCGCCAAAACCGAACTGCATAAATTCGAGAATCATCTCACCTTTCCTGAAGTCGCCCCATTCATTGATTACGTCCGCGCCTCACTAAGCGAAGACCGCAAATTGTGGACATCCATGTTTAACGGCAAAGATGAATACGAAGTCTTGATTGGTAAAATAACTGAAGTGGCTACGCGCTGGTTTGAGCGCGACGGCAAACTGGTGATGACAAAAGTAGTTGGCGGGATCTTGGCTACTAAATAACAGCATGTCATTGCGGGGCAGTTTTTGCCCGAAGCAATCTCCTGAATTGCTGGAGAAGTAGAGATCGGAGATTTCCCTATGAGCAAACAGCTGATTGACCTCAGCCATACAGTCGAACACGGGATGATTACTTACAAAGGATTGCCCACGCCGATTATCTGTGACTTTCTTTCGAGGGAGGATTCACGTAAGCATTACTCCGAAGGGACAGAATTCAGCATCGGCAAGATCGAGATGGTGGCTAATACAGGAACATACGTGGATAGTCCGTTCCATCGTTTTGCAGATGGAATTGATTTATCCGAACTTCCATTAGAGTCGTTGGCTGATCTTGAAGGAATTGTTGTCCGCGCGCAAGATTTGGGACGCGCAATTTCGGCAAAGGCTTTCAATGGAATCATTGTGAAAGACAAAGCGGTGCTGGTTCACACCGATTGGTCACGCCACTGGCGCACAGATCAATACTTTGAAGGTCATACCTTTCTCACAATAGACGCGGCTGAATTTCTTGCCGAAGGTGGCGCGGCTTTCGTTGGCATAGATACATATAACATTGACGACACAACCGATGGCACACGTCCTGTTCATACAACGCTACTTGGAAACCGCATTCCCATCTGCGAGCACATGTGTGGGTTGGATTGGCTTCCCAATACAGGATTTCGATTCCATGCCGCGCCAGTTAAAGTAAAAGCATTTGGCACATTCCCTGTGCGCGCCTACGCGGTGTTGGATGAATAAGAAGCGATGAATTTCTCTGGCAAACGAGTCTTATTTCTCGGCGCGCATCCCGACGATATCGAGCTGGGATGTGGCGCGCTCCTTCATCACATTGTCGGGAAAACGGATGTGTTGTGTGTAACCCTTTCTGACAATCAGACAAACTCCGATCTAAAGAATGTCATGGACGAACACTACAAGTCCATGTCGGTGCTCGGCTTGCAAAAAGAAAAGATCGTTTTCGGCCCCTTTGCGACACGCGTATTTCCAAATGCGCGGCAGGAGATTCTGGAATACTTTCTCAAACTTAGGAAGGATTTCAAGCCCGACCTTATCTTTGTCCATTCAAAGCAGGATGTCCATCAAGACCACAACACGATGACTGACGAAGCCTTGCGCGCCTTTCGCGGTATCACAGTTCTGGGCTTTGACGTTGTTCGTTCATCTTATGGATTCTTCCCACACTTTCTCGTGGAAGTCACTGAAGAGGATGTAAACAAGAAAATTGAAGCATTATCCAAATATGAAACGTATCGTGACCGATACTATTTCAATAGTGAGTTAACACGCTCCATCATGGTGCGACATGGCGCGCTGGCGGAATGTCCGTTTGCGGAGGGATTCGATATTCTGAGGATTGTGGGCAAATTCAAAAGTAGAGATTAGAGACTGGAGATTGAATTGGACTTCGAGACCCTTTATCGAGAGCTTACAAACAGTACGGAAATGATTCGGGCACTGCTAAATGATATTGGGCAGGAGCAGGCTCAAGTCAAGCCTGATGCAGAATCCTGGTCAATTCTCGAAGTCGTCTGCCATTTGTATGATGAAGAACAGGAAGACTTCCGTGAACATCTGGATTTCATCCTGCATCGTTAACAGGAAGAGTGGCATGGAATTGACCCCGATGGCTGGGTGACAGAGCGTGAATACAACAAACAGAACCTCACAGAGATGCAGGAAAAATTCTTTGCTGAACGCTGGAAGTCATTGGAATGGCTGAGGGGATTATCCGAGGCAAACTGGGAAACCAAATACACGTCACAATATGGTTCTATGAAGGCGGGAGATATGTTGTCCTGCTGGGTCGCGCACGACAATCTGCATGTTCGCCAACTCACCGAACTCAGGCGAAATTGGGTCGAAAGAATAACCCAACCCTACGATATCCAATACGCGGGTGAGTGGTAAGACAAACTTCGGGTGTAACCTTTTCTAATCTTGGTATTAGCCTAATTGTTGACTCTCTTCGTTCGGGTGGTTAGAATTACCGCGAATCTCAATAAAATTCCATCCTAAGGCTTGTTTTTGTTCGATTGCTTGAACCTTTGTCCGTAAATCCTTTACGAAAGGTGGTGGTGATGGGCGAAACATTGTTGATGCTTCGAGGAGAGACGGCTGTGCATTTGCCCATGCTGCAGTCTGATCATACATCAAAATTGCCAGAGGAGAATACTCATGCACGAATCCATGTTTGTTAAACGAAGCAGAGCGCAAATGCCCCTGCTTCGTTTGTTTTCAGTTTTGTTGATCGCTTCGTTGCTGCTCGTCCCTGCCGGCGCATTTGCCGCATCTGGGAAGGCGGCGAGTACCTGGCCGCTGACTAGTAAAGCCATTTTCTTCTCATCAGATGGCATGCGCCCTGACTTGATGGAAAGTTATGCAGCCCTAGGCGCGATGCCGACCTATGCTGCATTAATGGCTGCGGGCGTTCGCGGGGATAATGGAATGGTACAGGCCTTCCCGCCGAACACAGGCGTGGGCTGGTACACAATGGCCACGGGTACCTACCCGGGTGAGCACGGTTCTACCAATAACACTTACCACCGTACAGGTGAAAGCAATTTCAATAACCGAACCAGCTTTTCATTGACGGGGACTTTGCAGGCTGACACGTTGGCCAGCGCCGCTGAACGTGCTGGCAAGAAAGTGGCACAGATTGACTGGGTGGGCGGCGCGAATGCTTTTATCGCCGGCCCGACTGTTGACTTCGTCAACTTCTTCTCGACCCGCGGGGTGTTGGCAGCTCCAGTTAACACGACCGAACAGAATGGCGCCGCGGCATTTGGCATTTCCTATCAAGTAGCCGCGTTCGCTGCGGCGAGTGGTTGGTCAAATGTCCCTGCAGGTGACCCGGCTGCGCCCGCCCAGCAGACTGCGCTTACAGTCGCGACAACTTTTGGGGCTCAGAATCCAACGCGTGTCTATGATGTATATCTTTACGATAGCAATGTAAACGGGACTGCAGCTTATGACCATGCCATCCTCGTCCGCAGCGCTGCCGCAAAAGATGGAAATCAGAAATCCGTAGACCTGGCTGTCGGTGATTTCAAAGAGATCAAGCTTACGGGTGCGGATGGGTTGATTGGGGCCCGCGCCGGACAAACAGCTGGTTTCTATACCAAACTCATCACGCTTGCGCCCGATCTCTCGTCCTTCAAGTTGTACTTCACATCAGTTGAACGCGTAATTGCTACTTGCAGCACCGCCGCGTGCAATGCCCTCCCGGCTGGTGGGGTAGGCGAGAATAAACTCGAGAAGTACCTTGCTGACACCTTCCCAACCTTCATCTCGGCAGATTTTGCTCCTCTCGAGGCGCGCATCATCGACGAGGCGACTTACGTCGAGCAGGGGCGCGATCTTGAGAAGGCATCTGCAGATGCATACGTCAACTTCATTTTGGGTACGCTTCAGCCCGACACGGATCTCGCGATGGTCGGTTATCCGGTCACCGATGAGTTCTCGCATCAGTTCATGGCTTTGGTGACACCTACAGATATCGACGGCAACCCGAACCCCTATTATGATGATCTCGAGGGGAATGGTACACCCGATGGGCTGATTGCCACTCGTGAAGGTTATATCCGCAGTGCGTATCATGAAGCAGATGCGAAGCTGGCGCTGGTTCGTTCTTATATACCAACTGCAACGGTATTCGCCGGATCTGATCATGGTTTTGCGCCGCAGTGGTTTGCAGTGAACGCTGGCAAAATATTGTCTGATGCAGGAATTCAGACTCCTGAACAGCCGAGCAACTGTCGTGCCGCAGCCACCACAAATCTTGCCAAGGCTTGCTGGGCTGGTGGTACGGCTCAAATCTACGTTAATACCGTTTTGCCCGCGGGAACAACCTACGCTCAGGTGCGAACCTCTGTCGTAAACGCTTTCCAGAGTCTCACTGACCCGGCCAACCCGGGTGCACAGGTTGTGGAGCGGGTTATGCTCAAGGAAGAATTGCGAAATGTTGACGGAAGCGATTCCCTCCACCCTAGCCGAAGTGGTGATGTGGTTGTCGTTCTTCGACCGCCATATCAATTCGATGCCGCCACTCCCGGAACAAGAATCGCCTTCTCGCAGTTCTTCGGACAACACGGCTATCTGCCTAATCTGGTCGACATTCCCCACAACGTCAATATGCACGCGACCTTTGTGGCTTCTGGCCCCGGAATCGTCCACAGTGATATACCAGTGGCCGGTGTTCGCGCGATTGATCTCGCTCCTACGCTTGCATTCCTGCTGAACATCCCCGGCCCGCAGAACGCGCGTGGTCGCATTATGTACGAAGTGGCGCAAGGTCCCGGTCGCTTCAAGGAAGTTACTGTCCTGGATATCAGCGACTATCATGGCCAACTCGTCCCGCTTCTTGAAGCGGCAGATAACCTGGCTGCACCGGGTACGAATCCCACCTTTGCCATTGGTGGTTCCGCCTTCCTCAAGCAATGGTTCGATGTATACCGCGCCGAGGCCCCGGGCGGATCAGTCGTAATGGCAGCCGGCGATTCCGTTGGCGCAACCCCACCAATCTCCGCCTTCTTCGGCGATACGCCAACGATTGAAGTGATGAATCAAATGGGCATCCAGCTTGATGGTTTGGGCAACCACAACTTTGACAAGGGCTCAGCTTATCTGCGCAACACGCTGATCCCGCTGGCGAACTTCCCATTCACTTCGGCGAATGTGGTCGACAACGCGGGGAAGACACCGGCTCAGTGGAAACCATCTGTTGTCTTTGATACGACATTTGCTGGAGGAAAAGTTGGTTTTGTCGGCTTTACGAATGAGGACGCGCCCACTTTAGTCTCCCCGGGAGCGTTCAATCCGTTCCATGTTGACCCGAGGCTGGCCCGTGTTCAAGCGGAAGTCAATCGCCTGCAAAAAATGGGCGTTAAGACAATCATCGTCATTGGACATGACGGCGCGACAGCGGGGACTCTCACCAACCCAACTGGCCCATTGATCGATCTTGCTGACCAATTGACCGGTGTCGATGCTGTGATCGGCGATCATACCAACTTCCAGGTGTTGACCAAGCGTCCGAACGGTGTGCTCGTCACCGAAAACCTGAGCAAAGGCGCCCGCTTCACGCGAGTTCGTCTTGTCATGGATGCCAGCACAAAGGCCGTCTTATACAAAACCGCTGACTTCCACAAGCCGTGGACCATTGGCGTTACACCTGATCCGACGATCCAGGCACGCGTTGATGATCTCACCGCTCAACTTACACCGATCCTCGGTACGACCATCGGCAGTTCGAGCGTTGAGATATTACGATCCGACGTCTGTGGCCGTGCAGATGGCCGTCTGTGCGAATCGCTTGTCGGTGATGCAGTAACAGACGCATTACGAAAAACCTACAGTTCGATCGGTATTCAATTTGCCATTACCAATTCAGGTGGTCTGCGTGACCGACTCACCTGTCCAGCGGCCGGTGGTGGCACTGGATTATGCCAGCCCTCCACACCTCCGCCCTATATAATCTCTCGCGGCCAGGTGTTGGCTGTATTGCCATTCGGCAATATCGTTGTAACTTTGCAGGTGAACGGTGCCGAGCTAAAGACCATGCTCGAGAATGGTGTGTCGCTCATGCCATCTGCCCAAGGCCGTTTCCCGCAAGTCTCAGGCTTGTGCTTCACCTATAATATCGAAGCGGCGGCTGGGAGTCGTGTCACAGGTGCGATCATCCAGGCCGCGGATGGAAGTTGTACCGGTGCCGCAGTCGATTTAACGGCAGGTACAACCTACAAGATCGCTGAGAATGACTTCATGTCGACCGGTGGCGACGGCTATCCCAACTTCTTCTCACGCGCCACGACCCAGAATATCATGGACCAGGTGGTGGCTGATTACATTACGGCTAACTCTCCCATCAGCCCGGCCATCCAGGGTCGCATCAAATGCTTCGATCCCAATCCCGGTAGCGGAAACGACTGCCCGCCCGGATCGCCCTAGCCTTTGATTCGATAACAGTTCCAAACATATTGCGAGCCAGAGTTAATCACTCTGGCTCGCAATCCATTGAAAAGGAAAAATGGCCTCACGTTTATTTTTGGTTGTGTCGATCTTGATATTTTCGCTTTATTTTGCACACCCTGCCTTCGCTCATGGGGAGGCGCGTCTGGAGGTCAGTTCGGATCGCCTCAGCCCGGGCGCGCCGCTGACCATTCGCGGCGTGGACTTCACGTATGAGCAGGAACTGGCTCTCACGCTCATCGGACCGGGCATCGAATTATCCATTGGCACGGTAATCACCGATGTGGAGGGGGCGTTCACGCACACCCTCACGCTGCCTGTTGATCTTCAGGAAGGCGCCTATAATGTGCGTGCTCTGGCACATGAACTTGAGGTCATCAGTCCTGTCATCACGGTTCAAGGAGCGCCTGTGATCGCCAATGAAGAGGGTGAGGGTCAACGCGAGGAGGAGGATGGGTTGCTTGCTCCCATGCCCACTTTTGTGCCCGGGGTTGAACCTGGTGTTGCTGCTAAGTCTACACAGGCGGTCGATTCTGTCATCGAGAGATCTGGAACAAATCCGTCCGCAATCGTCATTCTCGTTATTATCCTTGTGGCGGGCGGCGCCATCTTCGTTCAAAGGCAGAGAAAACGATAGTTCGAAATTAGGACAAGCCTGTAACATTTTATAATCTAACGATTGCCCTCCACCGTTGACCCTCGTAATGCCTCACGATAAAATGTTACTTTGAAGGTAACGTTGCATCAAAAGGAAA
>CAZIYY010000084.1:0-7817 GCA_964543585.1 uncultured Anaerolinea sp.
CTCGGCGCATTCGTCTTTCACCTGCCAGTTTATTTTGTTTATCTGTGCGCCATGTCTGAAGAAGCCACGAAATGGATCCTTGGCATGGCCCGCTATCGTTCGCGCAGATGGATTCACAATCTCGCCGCGCAGGTGGATGCAATTTTATGAATACCTCTCCAAATTACGAACGCGCGACAAAAGCGACCACCGAAAATCTTCAAGTGGTTGCAAAGTCTTTGGCTTCGCAGAGGTTGACGAAATTGACATTGCCGGAAGTTGACGCCGTGGTTGATTTAGTGGCAAAGGTTATCCCGGCTGGAAATGTGCCGGGCATGATCTTGAGCGGATTAACCCGAATATCGGGAACCCGTGTTCAGCCGCAAAAAGCCAGGCAGGATATTAATATCCTATTCCGGGAGGTATCCCTTTTTTTTGAGCAGGCAAAATACGGGGCTGTTTTTGCAGGTCCGGCCGCCATTATTTGGGGATATCAGAACCTGCTCAAGTTAGCCGGCAAAGACCCCGAGTCTGCTTTCCCTGAAGGAATCTGGCAATTCTATGTTGATTACGCATTACGCGAAGATACCGCCCGCCACGCGAATGAAACACATGGCTTTGACACTCTTTTGAATCAGAACAATATCCATCTCAGCAATGCGGATCGTTTGACGGCCTGGGTAATGGCCGCCGTGACCTGCCTTCATCAATACCAATCCCTGCTTGCAAATGAATGGTATGAACGCGCTGCGTTATGGCTGTTGCAGGAATCCGCAGGCGTTGATAATCTTTACGGCGAGTGGGAGAAACAAAAGCCATATTTGCGCGATGCAGATGCTGCAGCGTATGATTATCCAAGTTACCGTCAACTTAAATTCGAACGATTTCTAAAGAAGATTACTGAATCCCTGCCCGCCTCCGTCTACAGCCAGTGGGATATCAATGTGAAAACAGCAGTGGATAGTTCCCTGACAGCGTATCAAAGGCAAATGTCCATTCTTGCTTATTTGGACCCAAGTTCATTCGGGGAGACGCGCGTCCCCTTTGCATTGGAACAGGCGCATATAGGGATTGTCTGCAAAGGGAATTATTTTTTACTGCCTGTGTGCGAGTCGGACACGTCACAGCCATTGGATGTGCGCACAGCGAGATCTCAAATTGCCATGTTGATATCCGCGCCGCAAAAGGAACCTGCCAGGCTGGAGTCCCTCGCGCGCATCAAACGAGCAAGCCTGTCCGCGCTTCGCAGAAAATTAAACCCAACGCTTTCAGGCAGCCTTGAAAAACTGCGCTTCGCCCCGATATTGATCAACAGCGATCGACGCGATCCATCTTTAATGTTATCTGAAATACGACAGGGGGAACGCGGGATCGGCGACCATGCCCTCACGATCTTTGACACAGGCAAAACATTCGTGTTTGACCAATCTCATATCTTTTTTGACGGCGGTTGGGGCGCCGGGCTGGCAGAAATCATGACGAATGAAGCTTTGTCCTGGGCGGGATACCTGAACATGCTCGGTCCGGCAACGCCGCCGGACTCTCAAATCTACACGGAACTTAAATTTGCCCGGGAGCCCGGGGATATTCAACTTATAAGCCAGGCCCCTCGCGTTTCTCCTGAAGCGGGAGCTGAAAACCACACGGTCAACTTCAAAGCGTGCATCGATCTCAGGAATTACTTCAAGCAACGAAGCGACCTTTTAAAATTGACCATTAATGATTTGCTGGTGCTTTACCGCGCAATCCACGGCGTCACGTATCAGCCGTCGGCAGGATTGCGGCTGGAAATCAATGCGCTCGAAAAGAATAGGTCCCAAGCAGCAAAGCTGCTCAAACAGGTATTGAAAGATTCCAATGGCGTCAACCCGGCCATATTGATTCCCGTTGATGCCAGCAAATGCATCCCGCGCGACCGTATCTATCCATTGAACGTGGAGGTTCCGCTCGCCGAATTGGATTTGTTGAATTTGCATAACGAAACGCTTCAGACCTTGACAAAGTTCGAATCGGCGCCAGGCGCGGACGATGAACTTTATGCGCGGTTTGACCGTTTGCAACGGCAATATCTCGCCACATTGGGTGGATTTGGTACAATATTGGCAAAAGCCAAGGACATTGCAGTGCAAGGAAAGAGCGCCAGTGTTGGAGCCATAAAACTGCTTGCCCACCTGCCCCTGCCCCTCCAACAACTCCTTGATAAAGTTCCCAGGCGTTATGAGAAATTGAACAACCTGCTAAAAGGCACCGAGGTGTTCTCGAATGTGGGCGCAGTTGCAAAGTCCAGTTCGCTTTCGCGTTTTATCACAGCCAAGGACGATAACGAACAGAAACAACTGGCTTGGGGAGTGATGACAGATGCCCAGGGCGTCATGAAACTCACCTTGAGGGACTTTCGTCCGCATGTGGCTGTGTTGCAAGATATCGGGCGCAAAGACCTTGCAAATCTAATTGCGCAGGATTATCTCGATGCGTACGCGCAAGGCTTGAACCAGTTCGTGCAGGAGGTTACGCGGATCGCCAGGGCCCGTCCACGCAGGACGGTAAATCAACGGAAAGCAAAATAGCGCCGTGAAAAAAAACTCCTTAATTGACCGCACACTTGCCAACTTTCAAGTAAAACGCTTGATCGGACGCGGCGGCATGGCTGAAGTGTATTACGGATGGGATGTAAAACTTCGTCGGCCCGTCGCCATCAAAGTTTTCGATGTCCGAAACCGCGCCAACCTGTCGCAAGCCAACCGATTCATCCAGGAAGCGCGTATGATGGCAAAGTGGCGGCACAATAACATCGTCCCAATCTACTATGCGGGGGATGAGACCGGGCTTTTTTATTATGTCATGGAGTATATTGACGGCTATGATCTGGCATCCATCATGTCTGTCTACGTTGAAAAGGGCGAGCTTATGCCCATCCCAGACGTCTTGCGGATCGGGGATTCCATTGCCAGCGCCCTGGATTATGCCCATGAGCAGGGGGTCATTCATCGTGACGTAAAACCTGCGAATGTAATGATCGCAAATGACGGGCGCGTCGTACTGGGGGATTTTGGGCTTGCTCTCGATATAAACGACAAATCCAAAGGAGAAGTCTTTGGCAGTCCGCATTATATTTCGCCCGAGCAGGCACGGCGCTCATCTGACGCGCTTCCGCAATCTGATCTATATTCCCTTGGCGTGATCCTGTATGAAATCCTGACGGGCGCAACCCCATTCAACGATCCATCGCCTGCCAGCCTGGCGCTTCAACATATTACGGAGCCTCCACCCCCGCCGCGCAACCTCAACCCAAACCTTTCAAAGAATGTCGAAGATGTCATATTGAAGGCGCTTGAAAAAAAACCTGTTGACAGGTACCAATCGGGCAAAAGTTTGATGCAGGCTTTGCGTGAGGCATTCGCGGCAAAGCCTGTAATCGCTCCCGCACATGTGCCACCGCTCCCTCCCATTCCGGTTAACGCGCCGACTATACGACGAAGCAGTATTTCATTGAATTCATTTACAAAACGCGGGGATATCATCACAGCCCTGGAAAAAAAATCCACAACAACCAAACTCTTCCTGAACGACGAATTTTCTGTTTCCCGACAATCTTCAATAAGAAAGGCTGCCTGGCTGATACTTTTTGGTTTTTTGCTTCTTTTAACTTTGGGGCTCGGATTGAAATTCGGTCCAAAACTTTTCACATTCATTCATCAGTCGCCGCCTGCCTCTCCTTCGCCTGTTGCTGCCATAGCCAATGCTGAGCAAATGCCTGTTCAGGTCGCTTCAACCGAGACACCTGCGCCTGAGCCGTCTTCTACCCACACGATTGTCATACCGGCACCAACCATGACGCCCACAATGCTCTCTTCTGCAACGGCAACACATACCCAAACTACCATCCCCACGGAACCGCCAACGGTGGGCACAACCCCGCTCCTATCAATTCCCCCGGTCAATGGAACGAGCGGGGCAACCGAATTGGCGACGGCTTCTCCGACGCCAACCGTCTCATACACAGCAACTGCCAAATACCCGGATGGCTACCTGATGACAGCGTATTACAACGAAAGCAGTTTTTACATACTCAACTTGGGGAAGGGGTCGCGAAGCGCGTCCGGGTTTGTGTTCGAGCGCGTCAATAACGATGGCACTTTTCAAGATCACTTTGGCGGCTGGGAATGGGAACAAAATTTCAAGGTCATTCAACCGAAGCGATGCTTGATACTTGAGATAGACCATTCGCCGATCCCATATTTGAATCCGGTCGAGTGTGAGAAAAAAGGCTTGAGCAATTTGGGGCTGGCGCCTGATTCAGATAAACTGTTCTGGACGCCAAGCGACAACAGCCTCGAGTTCAGGATACTTTGGCTGAACGAAGAGATTGCGCGTTGCGAAATTAAAACAGGAACTTGTGATTTTTACGTTCCATAAGGCGCGCTAAATTTTCTCTGCATGTTTCAAAACATATTCATTGTATGCCGACATCAACAGCCGCGTGATTGCCCCCACCCTGCCCTCCCCCACTTTGACATCATCAATCTGAACGACTGGCACAATGCCGCGCGAGCTGGATGTGATGAACGCTTCCTCTGTGACGGATAGTTGATCCCGTTTCAAAGGACGATACCTCACCTCAAGTCCCCTGCCCCGCGCCACGCGGATGACTGTCCTGCGCGTGACGCCGAGCAAAATATCGCGTTGGGTTGTGCATAACACCCCGCGCTGAGCGGAATGAGGAGCGTTCTTTGCGACGAATGCAGTCGAAGCGCGCTCAGCGCGAGGGTCAATCACATAAAAGAAATTACTTGTCATTCCCTCCAATATCCTCCCATTCTTCACTAATAACGCTTCAAAGATTCCTTCCTGGGCGAGATGCTTACGTTCTGAATCGCTCGCGCCGATAAATGCCATGGACTTCAAACGCGGGCTATGACGTCGCACTTCTGTTGTGATCACGCGCACGCCGTTTTCATAAATTTCATGGGGCAAATGTTTGAGCGGCTCGATGGCAACATAAACTTGTCCCTGTTGAGTCATCATCACGCGGACGCGGGCTTCGTTCGGGCGATAAGGCTCAAGCAACAGTATCAGGCTTGCCCTGAGTTTGATCGACACTTGCACCTGGCGCAAGTGCAGGTGAGGGTGTGGGCGCAGGGAGGCTGCGTTCACGTCCGCATGAGAGATCGGTTCGTACAGTCGTCTCAAGTGCGCTTTGAGTCCCAGCACGCGCGAACATTCAGCGTACGTGCGAAAGGTGGAGTAATACCCATCAGGCAGTTGACGTGTGATGGCATCGAGCGATGATTGATCTCGCAGATGAATTTCCTCGTTTGCGTTTTGCGTGATATGCCAGATTTGAATCATGATTGTGGTATCCATGTCGTTGCGAGGAGCGTTCGCACGACGACACTTGCGCCGTCTCGAAGAGACCAGTGCAGGTGAGCAATCCACTCATAACAGAAGACTGCTTCGCCGAAGGCTCGCAGTGACATATGGATTATAAACCTTGACACTTTTGACTTGCACAGGGTAAACTCGTATTGTTCGATAATTCAAAGAAAGGAGCGCACTGCATGTCTCAGTTTATCTTCTTCACCACACTTATCTTTAGCCCAGATGTTGCCGGGGCTTTGCCTTGTCGTAGTGCGCCTTTAGACCGTTAGGTCTTCATTGTCCCGTTGTTTTTGGGCTGTGGCGCTCTCGCCACAGCCTTTTTGTTTAATTTTGGAGTGCGGAAGCTTGCTTCCGATTATGCGACGGCTTGCCGTTGCAGTCCAGAGGAATTACATTATGACCACAATCGAACCTGCGCTCACATTTGATTTCCGCAATACCATCGAAGAGAATCGCCTCAAAGGCATCTGGAAGATGATGGTGGACTATCGCGCCCCGTACATTAGCGCGACTGCCGCGCTGGCTGTCTCCGCGCTTGCCAAGACGTTCACGTATCTGCTCCTGCGCTATTTTGCCGATGACGTTTTGACCCAGGGCAAATACATCGGGAACAGCCTCACGCAACCCTTCATTTGGATTGCAGTTGGGTTTATCGGACTCGCGCTCGTTGAGGGCGCGTTCTCGTATCTTTCGGGACGTTTGGCGGCTTACACCGCCGAAGGAATCACGCGCCGCCTGCGCGACTTCCTCTTCGACCACATCCAGCGCCTGAGTTTCTCCTATCACACGACCACGCCGACAGGCGACTTGATCGAACGCGTCACATCAGACGTCGACGCCCTGCGCCGTTTCTTCAGCGAACAAGGCATCGGTGTCGGACGAATCATTCTGTTGTTTGTCATCAACTTTGTGGCGATTCTGAACCTGAATGTCAAACTGGGATTGGTCTCAGTGGTTGTGATCCCGTTCATCCTGATCGTGTCGCTGTGGTTCTTCAAGAAAGTGACCAAGGCATATGAAGAATACCAGGCGCAGGAAGCAATTCTCTCCACCACCCTGCAGGAGAACCTGACAGGCGTGCGCGTGGTCAAAGCCTTTGCGCGGCAGGAGTATGAAAAGAACAAGTTCGAGAAGGATAACTGGGGCAAGTATCTGAAGGGCAAGATATTGCTCTTCATGCACTCCATGTTCTGGCCGCTCTCGGATATCGTACTTGGATTTCAAACGATGTTCGGTTTTATCTACGCCGCCAACATGGCAATCAGAGGCGAGATCACCGTTGGCATGTATATCGCTTACGTCGGGCTGGTCGTCTGGTTGATCTGGCCCATCCGCAATCTCGGCAGGATCATCGTCTCTGCCTCAACGGGATTGGTGTCGTACGGCCGCCTGATGGACGTGGTCAAACAGACGCGCGAACCGCTGCTCGACGGCAGTCACCAGCCTAAGGGCGACGTCCTGAGCGGGTCGAAGGATCTGGTAAGAGGCGAGTTGGTATTTGAGAACGTGTCGTTCATGTACTCGGATGGCAAGTCGAATGCCTTGAAGGATATCTCATTCCATGTGAAACCTGGGCAGGCGATTGCATTGCTTGGTTCAACGGGGTCGGGCAAGTCATCGCTCGTGAATCTTCTGCCGAGATTCCACGAGTACACTGGCGGACGCATTCTGCTGGATGGCGTCGAGCTGAAGGATTACTCGCGCGCTTATCTGCGAAGACAGATCGGCATCGTGGAGCAGGAGCCGTTCCTGTTCAGCCGCTCGATACGCGAGAACGTGACATATGGCGTTGGACGTGAAGTTCCACAGGATGAAGTGGAGCGCGCCGCCAAAGCCGCTGCCATCCATGACGTGATTATGGCCTTCCCCGATGGCTATAACACGCTGGTCGGCGAGAAAGGCGTGACGCTCTCCGGCGGACAAAAGCAACGCGTGACGATTGCCCGCACACTCTTGAAGAACCCGCGCATCCTGATCCTGGATGACTCGACCTCCTCTGTGGATACTGAAACCGAAGCGGAGATCCGCGACGCACTGAACGAACTGATGGAGAACAGAACCACCTTCATCATCGCGCATCGTATCCAGTCCGTAATGGTTGCAGATCTAATTCTCGTTTTGGATAAAGGCGAAGTCATTCAAATGGGAACACATGAGGAGTTGGTATCCCAGCGGGATGGCATGTATCGCCGCATTTACGATATCCAGACGAGGATAGATGAAGAACTGGAAGAAGAAATTGCAAGAGCGAATTAACAATCATGCATCGCTGGTTGAGTAGGCTTGGTGGTCGAGTAGCCCGTGCTCGTCGGGCGTATCGAGACCCGAGCCGTATCGAAACCAGCAAGTAAGATGAAGACAGCAAATGTGGTTTCGATACGCCCTTCGCAACGAACGCTCAGGGCTACTCAACCACCCTAAATAACAGAGGCAAAATGTCTGACGAATTAATCGAACTC
>CAZIYY010000084.1:7827-20986 GCA_964543585.1 uncultured Anaerolinea sp.
CTTTTGATCCTCTCTCTTGTCTATGGAGAATTAACAATGTCTGATATCGACCTTATCGAACTCGAAGAAGAAGAATACACAAGTCAACTGACCGCGCCCGTGTTCAGGCGCATTGTGGGATTGCTCAAGCCGCATTGGAAATGGGTGGTGGGATTCCTAGTCACGATCGCGTTGACCTCCGTAACGGATGCGTATTTCACGTACCTGAACAAGGACATCGTGGATACAGGCATCAAACTGAAGGATACCGCCACGCTCACTCGCATCGCCTGGCTCTACGGCTCGATCATCCTGTTCCAGGCAGTGACCGTCTTCACGTTCATCTATCTGGCGGGCGTGCTGGGCGAGCGCGTGCAATATGACCTGCGCAAGATGCTCTTCAATCACTTGCAGGATTTATCGCTCTCGTACTACGCCCAGAACGCGGTTGGACGATTGATCGCACGCGTCACATCGGATACGGGACGCGTCTCCGACCTCTTGACCTGGGGTGTGGTGGATACCACCTGGGCGGCGATGAACATCATTACGTCCGTCACCTTCATGGCGATCATCAACTGGAGACTGGCGTTGATCGTGTTCACGATCATCCCTGTGATGATTTACATTGCGATCAAATTTCGCCAGCTTATCCTGGTGGAATACCGCGTTTCACGCCGCGCCAACTCGAAGATCACGGGCGCGTATAACGAGAACATCCAGGGCTTCCGCGTGGTCAAGGCTCTCTTGCGCGAGGACGAGAACACCCGCGAGTTTCAGGAACTCACCACCAGGATGTATAACGCGTCCTATCGCGCAGCATGGCTCTCGGCGCTCTTCCTCCCCACCGTGCAGATCATCGCGGCGCTTGCGCTGGGTCTCATCGTTGGTTACGGCGGCACGCAGATTTCAATCGGACTGATGACCATCGGCGGCATCCAGGCTTTCGTCTCCTATCTCACGTTCATGATGTGGCCTGTACAGGATTTGGCGCGCGTCTATGCGGAGATGCAGCACTCCATCGCCTCGGCGGAGAGAATTTTCAAGTTAGCGGATACCCCGCCTGAGGTCCACGATAGAAGCGATGCCATCGAGGCACAGACGCTGATGGGCGAGATCGAGTTCGATCACGTGGACTTCTATTATGAAGACCGCAAGCCTGTTCTCACCGACTTTTCGTTGAAGGTAAAGCCCGGAGAAATGATCGCGCTGGTCGGTCCGACCGGCGGAGGCAAATCCACGATTGTGAATCTGTTGTGCCGGTTCTATGAACCGCGCGAAGGCATGATCCGCATCAACGAGCATGATTATCTGGATTACAAACTCGCTTCGATCCACAGCCAAATCGGGATCGTGCTTCAAACGCCGCATCTCTTCTCGGGCAGTGTGCGCGACAACATTCGGTATGGACGGCTGGATGCAGGCGAAGAGGAGATTCTGGATGCCGCTAAGATCGCGGGCGCGCATGATTTCATCGTGACGCTCGAAAAAGGCTATGACCAGAACGTAGGCGAAGGCGGTAATCTTTTGTCTGTTGGGCAGAAGCAGTTGATCAGCCTGGCGCGTGCGGTGCTGGCTCGTCCCGAGTTGTTCATCATGGACGAAGCCACCTCATCGGTGGATACACTTACCGAAGCCCTCATCCAAAGAGGCATGGAAGCCTTGATGAAAGGACGGACATCGTTCGTCATCGCGCATCGTTTGTCAACCATTCGGCGCGCGAATCGGATTATCGTCATCGAAAACGGAAAGATCGCCGAACAAGGCACACACGCCGAGTTACTGCGCCTAGGCGGTCACTACTATCGCCTGTATACGCAACAGTTCCGCCACCAGTTGGAAACACAGTATGGACTGGCAGAAGCAGTCGGCGTGAAGGAAGAAGTTGCAGAAGAAGAAGCGATGGCAGCTGACTAAGTCTTGTCACTCTGAGGGAGCGCTCGTTGCGACCGAAGAGTCTCGTACTATCATAGGTTTCAGAGACTCTTCGCTACGCTCAGAGTGACATCATTGAGAGAGAGACGCTGCCTACTCAACCAACGGAGAATTTAATATCATGAACAGAAATAACTTATTGGCAAGATACGACAAAGAATTACGAGTACACATGCAATACCCGGAAGCGCGCAGAGAAGTCACTGGGGATGTCGTGAGATTTATTCGCAAAGCGCCCGGTATGAATTTCGTGTCATTTACATTTGCAAATGAACCCGATTTGGATCGTGTGATCGATAAGGAACTGGAATATTTCGTTCCGATGAATCAACCCTTCACATGGAAGGTCTACGACCACGATTTGTTGCCGAGCCTGGAACAGAAACTAGTCTCGCGCAGTTTCGTCGGCGATGACGATCCCGCTGAGGTAATGGCGCTGGATGTAAACGACGCGCCTTCTCACTTGTTTCAACCTGTGACCGCGGACATTCGCCGCATCAATGACCTCCATGGACTCAAGGATGTCATCTACGTTCTGAACAAAGTCTATGGCAGTGACCACTCATGGGTCAATGACCGGCTTGGGATGCATCTCAAAATCCCGGGCTACTTGAGCGTTTACGCCGCCTATGTCGAAGACCAACCCGCTTCCATCGGGTGGACGTATTTCCCAAAGGGAGAGTTCGCCACCTTGTTTGGCGGGTCTACCATCCCTGAATATCGCAGGCAGGGACTGTACACCAGCCTGCTCTCAACGCGGCTCAAAGAGATCCGTGAACGCGGCTATCGCTATGCCATTGTGGAAACGGGAGAGATGAGCAGACCCATTGTCGCAAAGCATGGCTTCCAACATCTGACGACCGTTTGGGATTACGAGTGGAAAGGGAACTGACCCCCTCCGTCACTGCGTGACACCTCCCCCATTTTCTGACGAACTTCAGTCAGAAAATGGGGGAGGTGGTCAGGTTCTCTCGCAAGTTGCATAGCATCAATTGATAAAAACAGCCCGCCGACCCGAAGGGGTTCGGCGGGCTGTTTGTTTACCACAACGTATTAATCTGCGATTGTGACCTGATCTTCAGGGTTTTCTGTATTCCATCTCTGCACGAGTTCATCGCTGGTCTTACCGATGTTCTCACGGTTGATGATCGTGCCCGTGAAGATGCCGGGGATGTTCAAGCCATAGCCGAACGCGGTATCGGCGCGGTATTGCAGGTCTAAGGTGCCGTCGAGGCTGATGTTGGGAGCATAGGTTCCCAGCCCTTCCACTTTGACGCCGCGGCCTGCGCGGTTGAATTCGATGATCTGGTCGCGCAATTCCTTGATGACCTGATCTACCGAACCTTCCACCAAGCCGGTGGCGCGCGAGAGCGCACGGATCAATTCAGGGCGCTGCACTGTGTTGCCCTGTTCGATGCGGGGACGATATGCCCCAATTGCTTTTATTTTACTTGCCATTCTTTATATACTCCATAACTAAATTAGATTTTGATCCATTCGGGGACTAGCGTGCGTGGCCTTTGCGTGCAAAGCCCTCCTATTGGGACAGTCCGCACATTATATGGAAAAACAGGCTGAATGACATTTACGTTTTTGTCAGAACCGTTTGCATTTACCTTACATCAGCGTCAATTGTAAGTGTTTTATCAGGCAGAGATTCGCATCGGCGAATCATCGGCGTCGATTGGTTGAATCATCGGCGATGATTGGGTGAAACCTCACCGAGGATTGAGTCAATCCTGCCCGATGATTCACTTGATCCTCGCCGTCGATTCAGGGAATCACCGGCGTCGATTTCGGAGAGAGACCTGTGCTGAGCATTAAATAAAAGTGCTGGCAGCCAGGATGAGGGGGGCATCCTAACGACCAGCGATTTGGATTGTACCACGCCTGCCTACAACTGCTTGCGGGATATTTTCACTTTGTTGCAGCACTTGCAACATGCCTCTCGTACAGTGGGGGAAATTCAGAACTCGGAGGTGCTGTATGGCACGACAAATGAACCATAAACGGGCAGAGCAAATCTATCGTAAAATAGAGGAGCATCCAGGAAAAAAGGCGGGACTGATCGCCCGCTTATTGGGACTCAATCGTTCTGAAGTAACCAGAGCCTTACCTTCACTGCAAGACAAGGGATTATCGGTCAGTGAAGATGATAAGGGAGGTTTATGGCCGTTTCGCAAATCAAAATGATACAACATAAGGCCCTAAAGGTTTTCATGCCCAACTATCCTTATGGTTTGCCAGGGTTTTTTGGCTGTTTGGGCGATGATTCACGAAAGAAACCTTTAGGGTCTCGAACCAACAATGAAAATGTTGCAGAATTCATCAGTGTCTTGTGCTATGCTGTTGCAAAGAAGTGAAACACCGTCCCGCAGGTTGGATTGGACATCCTGACAACTGACAGGGATAACCTGCAGGACGCTCTAAATTGGGAGCAGACATGAGCGGAATGGCAAAAGCAGAACGATTGGAAGAAATAAAGCGATTGTACATCCAGCGCGCCTATTCGGATATTGAACTCGCAGAGCGGCTAGGCGTGGACCGTACTTTGATTTATCGTGACCGCATTGAATTAACGGGTCAATACCCAGTTGAAAAGGATGATGAAGGACGTTATCACATCCCCCGCACAAAACTGATCTCGGAGATCAAGGTCAATTTGCATGAAGCCCTCACCCTCTATCTTGCGGCTCGCAAAACGTCGCGGCAAACACGCTTCTATCATCCCCATGCGGCTAACGCGTTGGAAAAACTGGCAGCTACATTGCGCCAGCCGATGACAGAGAAATTGCTCAAAGCGGCAGATATGGTATTGAAGCAGGAAAAAGACCCTGAGCGTATCAAGATTATTGAGACCCTTACACAGGCATGGGTGGAGCAAAAGAAAGTCAGAATCGAATATCAGCCTTTGGGCACGAACGGATTAACTCGCCACGCGATTAGCGTGTATCTCATCGAGCCGTCCATTTGGAGCGACAGCGTTTATGCCATAGCGCTGAGTGACTTCAACGACAAGATCGTTCCCTTCAAGATCGAGCGAATTAAGACAGCCGTTCTTTCAGGCGAAGAGTTTGAAATCCCAGCGGACTTTGACGAACAGGTATTGCTCAAACATGCCTGGGGCATTTGGGTTGGGGATAAAGAACCTGTCACCGTGAAATTGCGTTTCAACAAAGACGCAGCGCGGCGTATAGAAGAAAGTAAGTGGCATCCTTTGGAAGAAATACAACTCACCGAAGATGGCGGTTGTATTTGGAGCGCGGACGTTGCTGAATGGCGCGAGATGCTCCCCTGGGTGCGCGGCTGGGGCGCGGACGTGGAAGTGCTGGAGCCAGAGGGATTGAGAAATTCACTCAAGCGAGAAGCGCAGGAATTGGTAGAGTTGTATAAATTGATAGAACTGCAACAAAAGCAAATTCAATATTATGGACATTCTAAAAAGGATGAACCAGATAAATCAAAATGGCAACTCTTGAAAGATCATCTTTTCAATACGGCTGATCTGGCTGAAAAGTTTGGCGCGGATGCGGGTATTTCTGAATTGGCGCGGACTACCGCTTTATTGCATGATATTGGAAAATATTCCAAAGCGTTTCAGGCACGGCTGGATGGCTCAAAACGCAAGGTGGATCATGCGACTGCGGGAGCGAGGGAAGTCCGTAATTTATTCGGTCAAGACCAAAATCAAAAATATCTTGCAACCATGCTCGCTTACTGTATCGCGGGACATCATAGTGGACTTCCAAATTACGGTGACAGTAGCGATGTAGATTCTGACGGGACTTTATTGGCGCGCGTGGATAAGAAAAAGCTGGAAGATTTCAGCGCTTATAAAACTGAAATCAACTCCGCAACATTGACTTTACCTTCTCACTTGAAAATTCATCAGGATAAAAAATATCCAGGGTTTTCACTTGCTTTCTTCACACGCATGTTGTATTCCATTTTGGTGGATGCTGACTTTCAGGAAACCGAAGAATTTATGAATGGCAAGAAACCGCGTGGAGAACACAACAGCATCGAAGAGCTGAGCGAAAAGTTCAATTTATTTTTACAAAGATTTGATAATCCAGAAAGCGACATCAATAAAAAAAGAACCGAAACCTTGAAAGCTTGCGTTGAACAATCGTCTGAAAAGCAAGGCTTTTATACACTTACGATTCCAACAGGCGGCGGTAAGACGCTGGCTTCGATGGCGTTTGCATTGAATCATGCTGTAGCTCATGGACTCAAACGAATCGTTTATGTTATTCCTTTCACCAGTATTATTGAGCAAAATGCTGGTGTGTTCAAAGAAGCCCTAGGCGAGAAGAATGTTCTTGAACATCATTCAAATTTTGATTGGAGTAAAAAATACGCGACAGATGAGGAGTCATTTGAAGATGAGGCAAAGGATGTCCTTGATAAATTAAAATTGGCTTCAGAGAATTGGGATATTCCGATTGTGGTCACGACCAATGTGCAGTTCTTTGAGTCGTTGTTTGCCAATCGCTCATCGCGTTGCCGCAAACTGCACAACCTTGCCAAAAGCGTGATTATTTTTGATGAAGCGCAAATGCTGCCGCGTGAATATTTAGATCCTTGTATGCTCGCAGTGAAGGAACTGGTGCAGAACTATGGCGCAAGCACAGTCTTTTGTACAGCCACACAGCCATCATTAGGAGATCGCCTGCTTGGTGTAGTATTTTCAGAATTAGCCCCAGACCCGCAAGCCTTGTTCGATTTTTACAAACGGGTACAGATAAAAAATATAGGCAAAGTTCCAGACGCTGAATTGCTTGAAAAGATAAATGCTCATGAACAGGCATTGTGCATCGTCAACACGCGCAAACATGCGAAAGGTTTGTTTGATGAACTTACTGGTGAAGGACGCTTTCACCTCTCAACGTTGATGTGCCCGACACATCGCAAAGAAACATTGATAACGATTCGGGAGTTACTCAAATCTGATCAGCCTTGTCGCGTAGTTTCAACTCAGGTAATGGAAGCGGGTATAGATGTGGACTTCCCCGTAGGCTTCCGCGCTCTGGCTGGATTGGATTCGATCATTCAGGCGGCTGGACGTGTAAACCGCGAAGGCAAAAACGAGAATGGAGATATGTTTGTTTTTGATCCAGAGACCCCCTTTATTAAGAAAACGCCCATATTTGTTAAACAGGGCGCAAGCGTAGCAAAAAACATATTGCGGGATTTTAGCGATGACCCTGTTTCTGTTCAGGCAATCAATGCTTATTTCAAGATGCTTGATAATCTTCAAGACCCCAAACGCGCGTTTGATGTGAAGAGAATTTTGCCTTATTTCAACAAAGAAACAGGTGAATTAGATTTCGACTTCAAAACAGCCGCAGAAAATTTCGATTTGATCGAAAATAATACTGTAGCTGTTGTCATTCCATACAACGAGGATGCAAGGCAAATCCTTGAAAAAGTCCGCGGACATCCTTTCCCATTTAAGTTTGCAAGACAATTGCAAATGTATACAGTCAATATCTACGAGAATGAATTTGAAAAATTACAAAGCAAAGGAGTGGTTGAAACATACAATGAAACTTATGAAGTATTGAACAACATGGATTACTACGATGAGCAAACGGGTCTCATCCTTTCCGCTGATGCTGGCGGAGATGCGATATTTATAGACACATAAAAAGGAGGCTACATCTATGGGATACGGAATCAAGATTCGAGTAAGCGGCGATTACGCCCTGTTCACCCGCCCCGAAATGAAAGTAGAGCGTGTCAGTTACGACATCATCACGCCATCGGCGGCGCGTGGCATCATCGAAGCGGTGTATTGGAAGCCTGCCATTCGCTGGGTGATAGATAAAGTCCACGTGTTGAAAGAAATTGAGTTTACTAACATTCGGCGTAATGAAGTGAGCGAGAAGGCTTCGGAAAGCGAAGCGCGGCGCAGGATGAACGGCACAACCACTGAGCCGATGTATCTTTCGGCTGTAGACAACCGCCAACAACGCGCCGCGCTTGTGCTGAAAAATGTGGATTACATCATCGAAGCCCACTTTGAAATGACAGACAAAGCAGGCGACGAAGATACCGTTGAAAAACATTACAACATTGCCCTGCGCCGCCTGCGCAAGGGACAGCATTTTCATGCGCCCTGTTTAGGAACGCGTGAGTTCGGCGCAAAGGTCGAGTTGATCGAAGATGAAGCAATCCCACAAAGCCCGCTTGGAAATACAGAATTGGGCTGGATGTTGTATGACTTGGATTTTTCAGATTCAGAAGATATCAAACCGCAATTCTTCAAAGCATCACTGAATAACGGAATTCTGGATTTGACAGACTTGGAGGTGAGACAATGATCTTACAAGCCTTAAGTCGTTACTACGATATTCTGTCCAATGATCCAGAGAGTGATATTGCACCGCCTGGGTATAGCGCAATAGGCATAAGTTTTGCTTTGAACATCTCCGCAACGGGCAAACTACTGGATGTCTTCCCACTTTTTGAACAAGTACAACGTGGAAAGAAAATGGAAGACCGACCACGACGCATGATTGTTCCCGAACAAGTAAAACGAGCAGTCAATATTTCTGCGAATTACTTATGGGATAACTGTGTTTATGTTTTGGGAATATCCGATAAAGAGGCAAAAGACCCAGAATATGCCATCAAGCGTTTTGAGGCATTTCGTCAATGGAACACAGAAATGCTCGGCAAAATTAATAACTCTGCTTCAAAAGCTGTCATTGCTTTTCTTGCTAATTACGATCCCGCAACGGGAAGAGAACATCCCAAGATTGCTGCTCACCTAGAAACCATTTTGAAAGGCGGCAATTTGGTATTCATGTTTAATGGCAGCTTTGTTCATGAAGATGCTGCCATTCGTCAAGCATGGGAGTTGCATAAATCAAGTAGTGATGCCGTTCTTGGGCAATGTTTGATAACAGGTGAAATTGCACCTATTGCACGCTTGCACCCTAATTTCACAGTTCGTGGAGCTACCCCAACAGGTGCATCACTGATTAGCTTCAATGAGCGCGCTTATGAATCCTATAACCGATTCAAGGGACAGGGATTGAATTCTCCTGTGAGTGAAAAGGCGACATTTGCTTATGCCACCACTTTGAAATACTTGCTCTCTTCAACCAATGAAAACAAGAAATTCAGCATTGGTGATACGACGGTTGTCTATTGGGCAGAGAGTGAAAACAAGGAGTATGCAAAAGCCTTCATGGGATTGTGTGAACCTGAAACAGTTGAAGTTGAGGTGCCAACCGAAGAAGAGAATAAGCTAGTACGAGACAGAAAAGCCGAAAAACGTCTTAAAAAAGTCGCAGAAAAAGTCAGGCGTGTTCAGGCTTTGGACGTAAAACACCTGCTTGAAGGCTTGGATGGTAATCCGCGCTTTTATGTGCTTGGGCTTGCTCCCAATGCGGCACGTGTCTCTGTGCGTTTTTTCCACAGCGATCCATTTGACAAGATTGTTGAAAAGATCATGAAGCATTACAAAGATTTGGAGATCGTCAAGGAATTTGAAGATCAACATACCTATCTCACGATTCAGGATATTTTGAAAGAGACCATATCCAAAAAGGCTTCTGATCCTGAGGCTTCGCCGCTGATGGCTGGCTCGGTGTTCCGCGCCATTCTTGACAATATGCCCTACCCTGCCGCATTGTATAACGCCATCATCAATCGCATCCGCGCAGATCAGGATGACCCGAAGAAATTCATCAAGAAGATCAATTACCAACGCGCCGCGATCATCAAAGCCTATCTGCTTCGTAAATATCGTAATCAACCCCAAAACCAAATTCAGGAGGTACTTGTTATGTCGCTCAATGAGCAATCTACTATTCCAGCATACCTGCTGGGGCGCATGTTCGCTGTACTAGAAAAAGTTCAGCAAGAAGCGATTGGCGATATGAACGCCAGTATCAAAGACCGTTACTTTACATCTGCTTGTGCTTCTCCAAAAACAGTATTCCCAACTCTCTTGCGGCTTTCGCAGCACTGGATTTCCAAAGCGGAATATGGTTATGCCAGCGATAACCGCATCGAGAAAATTATGAACTTGTTGGATATTGAGAAGAACCCATTTCCGTCTCATCTAACGCTAGATCAGCAGGGAATTTTTGTGATTGGGTATTACCACCAACGTACAGCATTCTATGTTAAGAACAACACTTCCTCTGAAACAACCGAAACCAAATAACCCAAAGGAGACTATAAACCATGACTACTTCACCCTCAATCAAGAATCGCTATGAATTCGTCTTGCTCTATGACGTAGAGAACGGCAACCCCAACGGCGACCCCGACGCAGGCAACATGCCGCGAATTGACCCTGAAACAGGCTACGGCATTGTGACCGATGTGTGCCTTAAGCGCAAAGTTCGCAATTATGCGGAACTGGTAAAGGGCGACTCCTCGGGATACAGAATTTACATCAAAGAAGGCACTCCTTTGAATCAGAATCATGCAGAGGCTTATGTCGCCATTGGCGCCAAAACTAAAGACAAAGTGACTGTCGCCAAAGTCAATGAAGCGCGCCAATGGATGTGTGCCAACTTTTTCGATGTCCGTACTTTTGGCGCAGTGATGAGCACGGGCGATAATTGTGGTCAGGTGCGAGGTCCGATTCAAATCAACTTCTCACGGAGTATTGACCCGATTGTTCAGCAGGAAGTGACAATCACGCGCCAAACAGTAACAAAGATCGAGGATGCCGAAAAGGAACGCACGATGGGACGCAAGCATCTTGTTCCCTATGGTTTATATCGCGCTGAGGGTTATATCTCTGCAAAATTGGCAAATGATAAAACCAAAGGCACAGGTTTCTCCGAAGAAGACCTTGAACTCTTCTGGGATGCGCTGGTCAACTTATTCGAGCATGACCATTCTGCGGCACGTGGCAAGATGGCAACACGTAAACTCGTTATCTTCAAGCATGATAGTGAATTAGGCAACGCTCCTTCCCACCTTCTGTTCGATTTGATCAAAGTAGGTAAAACAGGAACAGCAACACCTCCGCGAGCATTTGCGGACTATGTCGTCAGTATTGATACTTCCAATGTCCCAGATGGTGTGACATTGATTGAGAAGGTGTGATTCGGCGGGATAAATCCCTGCCTCAGTGCGTGAAAGTCGGCTAAAAGCCGACTCGCTCGCCAAGCCCGAAGGCGGCGTGTTGAGCTTGTCGAAACAGTTTCCATGAACTGAGCAGGCGGCTTTAGCCCCGCGAATTATCCTGCGCAACAGGAGATTGCTTCGCAACGTGCGCTCGCAACGACATACACAAATAATATGACCAAACCCGAATACACCTCCGACGAACTGCTGCCCCTCTCAGGCATCCAGCATTTCTTGTTTTGCCGCAGGCAGTGGGCGCTCATCCATATCGAACGACAATGGCAGGAGAATGCGCTCACCGCCGAGGGCAGGATCATGCACAAGCGCGTGGATGATCCCTTCTTCACCGAAACAAGGAATGGGGTCATCACAGCGCGTTCCGTGCCGATTGCTTCTTATCGGCTGGGACTGTCGGGTGTGTGTGACGTGGTCGAGTTCACGGCTTCGCCCGATGGAGTTAAACTTCCCAATCGTGAAGGGTTTTATCTGCCTGCGCCCGTTGAATACAAACGCGGCAAGGAAAAACAGAACCATAGCGACGAGGCGCAAATGTGCGCCCAAGCCATGTGTTTGGAAGAAATGCTTTCTGTCGCAATCCCGTATGGCTACCTCTATTATGGAGAAACACGCCATCGGGTTGGGATTGAATTGACTGCCGAACTGCGCACTCTTGTGAAAGATATGTCGGACGAAATGCACAATTATTTCAGCAGAGGCTATACCCCGCGCGTCAAACCGTTCAAAGGCTGCCGCTCCTGTTCGCTGGCGGATGTCTGCCTGCCCGTGTTGCAGGGGAAGGTAATGCCTGCTTCGAAATATATTAAACAGCAGATTGAGAGCGAATAGTAACCTCGGTGGTCGAGTAGCCCCGAATGCTCTTTGAGGGGCATATCGAGACCACCAGTAAGCAAAGAAGCTATAGTTCCAAAAGATATTCTTGTCACTTGTTGGTTTCGATACGGCGGACGAACGCCGCCTACTCAACCAACGGAGTATTTCTTGATACAGGTGGTTTCGACTGCTTGCGTCTCAACCACCGACATAGGCTAAAAATATGAAACATCTTGGCAACGTCTTATACATCACCACACCCGAAGCGTATCTCACCCTCGATGGCGAAAACATCGTCGTCAAGAAGGACGAGAATACTTCCACACGCCTGCCCTTGCATAACCTTGAAAACATTGTCTGCTTTACCTGGCAGGGTGCAAGTCCCGCGCTCATGGGCGCGTGCGCAGATCGAAATATTGGGTTATGTTTCCTCACGCCCAACGGACGTTTTCAGGCGCGAGTGACGGGCAAGGTAAAGGGAAACGTTCTGTTGCGGAAGAAGCAGTATGAGGTGTCGGAAAAAGAAGCGGACAGCCTCCCCATCGCCACATCCTTCCTGCTTGGGAAGATTTCCAATTGCCGTAAAGTGCTCGAGCGCGCCATCCGCGATCATTCCATGCTGGTGGATGTTCCGTCCCTGACGGGCGCATCCAGTTTCCTGAAGGAGACATTCAAAGCCATGCCATCCTGCAATTCCATTGGCGATTTGATGGGCTTTGAAGGCAGCGCGGCGAAGATTTACTTTAGCGTGTTCGATCATTTGATCCTGCAACAACGTGATGATTTCTTCTTCAAGGAACGTTCACGCCGTCCGCCATTGGATAACATGAACTCCCTGCTTTCTTTTCTCTATACGTTGTTGACGAATGATGTCGCTTCGTCTCTGGAAGCAGTTGGACTCGACCCCTATGTTGGATTCCTGCATCAAGACCGCCCTGGTCGCCCCTCGCTCGCGCTGGACCTGATGGAGGAACTGCGCCCCATCTTTGCCGACCGTTTGGCGCTTTCACTCGTCAATCGCAAACAGATTTTGGGCAAAGGTTTTACGCAAAAAGAAAGCGGCGGCATTCTCATGGATGACGATACCCGCAAAGCCGTTTTGACTGCCTGGCAGGAGCGCAAGAAAGAAGAGATTATTCATCCCTATCTCAAAGAGCGCGTGCCCTTCGGATTGATCCCGCACATTCAAGCCATGTTGCTGGCACGTTATCTGCGCGGCGATCTGGACGCGTATCCGCCTTTCTTTTGGAACTGATGTCATTGCGAGGGCTGGTGGTTGAGTAGCCGCGCTCTTGTTCTTTGCGGCGTATCGAAA
>CAZIYY010000085.1:0-2482 GCA_964543585.1 uncultured Anaerolinea sp.
TTTCCACCCAGATACGCCCGCCATGTAGTTCGATCATTGCTTTTGCGACTGCAAGCCCCAAGCCCATGCCGCCATAACGCCGCGTCATATGCGTCTCGACCTGGAAGAACCTCTCAAACACGCGCGGCAGGTCCCTTGCGGGAATACCGATCCCATTATCCGTGACAACCACCTTGTAATAACCAGAATCTTCCTCGATCTTAACTGTGACCCTGCCGCCCGAATCCGTGAATTGGATCGCGTTCTTCACAAGATTGCTCAAAGCAATACTGATCTTCACGCCATCTGCATCCAGGTAAAATGGCGATTCGCTCCCATCAAGTTTAAGCGTAATGTTCCTTGAGTTCGCCTCGTCTTGAAATGTTAGGATAGTATCCTGCGCGATCCTCGCCAGCGATATCCTATGACTGCGCACACGCGCCGCGCCGGTCTGGACGTTATCCACATCCGAAAGATTCTCAACGATATCCTTGAGCCTGGTGGCATTGCGAACAATGGTATCCAACTGGTCGGCATATTGGTCGTCAGCCAGTTCGCGCAGGAAAGTAGCATGACCGATGATCAGGCCGAGGGGTGTCCGCAGTTCGTGCGACGTGATCGCGATAAAGTCCGATTTGAGGCGTTCAAGTTCCGCAAGTTCAATGCCGGCGGCTTTGACCTTTCTCTGAAGATTCACATTCTGAATCGCCTGCGCCGCCAGAGCGGCAAGCGTCGCTAAAATAGTGAGGTCTTCTTCGGTATAATGTGCGTCGTCCTTTTTGTTGAGCGCCTCCAGCACACCCACCACTTCGCCGCGCACCATGAGCGGCACAGCCGCGAGGGAATGTGTCTCATGGTTCGTCACGCGGTCGACCACCTTGAAGTGACGTTTATCCGCTTTAGCATCTTGTATGATCAGCGGCTGACCTTTGCGATATACCCAACCTGCCGCGCTTCCATCCAACGGAACACCCATGGGTCGCAGAACATCGCGCTGGAACCATTGCATGGCAAGGAAGCGCAGTTCCTCGGCAGTCTCGTCATACTCAAGGATGGAGGCGAGTTCGCTATTAGTTAACTCGGTAGCCTCGCTGATAACAGTCTGTAAAAAGGCTTCAAGGTCGGGCGCTGTGGTAAGACCCCGCACAACTTCCAGCAGGCGTTCCAGGTGATCAATCCGCTCGTTGGTTGCCATGATTTGAATTATACAACACTGACCATTTAAAAAGAATAGGCTTTTCATTGTAATTAATAACTCCTCTTCTTAGGTTGCAATTCGCAAAGCACGCCGCCATCCAGAGGAACAACTGCTGGAATAACCGCGCAGGAAAAGTTGTAATTACAAATTCATCATTCTCACCGGACAACAAGGAGACTCATTACATGGCAAGCAAAAAAGTACGCGTCGCAATTATCGGAGTGGGGAATTGCGCCTCCTCGCTCGTGCAGGGGATCCAGTTCTACAAAGACACCGCGGACGAGTCAAACGTCCCTGGCATCATGCACGCGCGGCTGGGCGGATATCACATCCGTGATATCGAGTTCACGCTCGGCATTGACGTGAACGTTACGAAGGTCGGCAAGGATTTATCGGAAGCCATTTTCGCCGAACCGAACAACACGTACAAATTTGCGGATGTCCCGTGTCTCAAGGTCCCCGTTGTGCGCGGCATGACCCACGATGGGCTCGGCAAATATCTTTCAGGCATGATTACCAAAGCGCCCGGACCCACGGCCGATATCGTCAAACTGCTTAAAGATACAAAGACCGATGTGGTCGTCAACCTCCTGCCTGTTGGCTCCGAGATGGCAACCAAATGGTACGTGGAACAATGTATCGAAGCGGGCTGTGCGTTCGTCAACGGCATCCCGGTCTTCATCGCATCTTCCGAATACTGGGCAAAACGATTCCGCGATGCAAAACTCCCCATCCTCGGCGATGACGTCAAGAGTCAGGTGGGCGCGACGATTTTGCACCGCGCGCTTGCCACCATATTCGTTGATCGCGGCGTGAAAATTGACCGCACCTATCAACTCAACTTCGGCGGCAACACCGACTTCCTCAACATGCTCGAACGCGAACGCCTCGAGAGCAAGAAGATTTCAAAGACCAACGCGGTCACTAGCATGATTCCTTATGATCTTGGTCATGATAACGTTCACGTCGGTCCCAGCGATTACGTCCCCTGGCTCTCGGATCGCAAATGGGCATACATCCGCATGGAGGGCACGACCTTCGGCAACGTGCCGCTCAACGTCGAAGTCAAACTCGAAGTGTGGGACAGCCCCAACTCCGCAGGCGTGATGATTGACGCCATCCGCTCCGCCAAGATCGCGCTCGATAGAAAACTTTGCGGACCCATCGTTGGACCCTCCTCATACTTCTTCAAGACGCCTCCCAAACAATTCCGCGACGACATCTGCCGCGAAAAAGTGGAAGCCTTCATCAAAGGCGAAAGCAACGAGTAACCCTAAAATTTACTGCGCGCTGAAATCCGTTGAA
>CAZIYY010000085.1:2492-20624 GCA_964543585.1 uncultured Anaerolinea sp.
GAGGGGATAGCAACGAATGATTCGTGTTGCGTCCACTCCGCTTCGCTACGGGATGATATGTTTCGTGTTGCGTAATACGAGGCACGCAACACGCTACAGATTTGACATGACCTTTCGCTTCATTCTCACCATCTGCCTGCTCGCCGTTATCTTAAGCGCGTGCGGCGCTTCCGCGTCGACTCCCACAGGCGATGTGAACGCGATCTACACAAAAGCCTTTGAAACTGCGCTCGCGGGACTCCAACCTACCCCAACGCCACTCCCATCTGATACACAGATTCCGCCTCCAACCGCAATCCGCACACCACCCGCGCTTCCATCAACATTTATTGCGAGACAACTCAACCCTCTTGATATACCACACACATACATTCAGGATACCTGCCGATACCTTTACGACAAATGGAATTCAAACAACGCCGCGCCCGGTACGGTGGTGATGGTGGTAATGTTGCACGGCATCAAAAAAGACGCGGTTGACGTTACAGCCAACGACATAACTGTGCAAGATTTCCGCCAGATGATGAACGACTTGAAAGAGCAGGGCTTCGAAGCCATCAACGCCACGCAAATGGCAGAATTCATTGATGACAACGCCAGGATACCGCCGCGTTCCGTCCTCATCATTCAGGATGACCGCCGCACTGCTGAAAATTTTAACACGCACTTCCGCGAATTCCACGAACAGTGGGGCTGGCCCGTCGTCAACGCCTGGATTAGTTGGGACGATTCGATCCGCGCCATCAATCTTCAAGATAACATCGCGCTTGAAAAAGAAGGCTGGGTGGATCATCAATCGCATGGCTACGTCCATAACATCAACATGAACGACTCGTCCACAGACGAATTCATCAAAGGCGAGTTTGAAGGCTCGATCAACGATCTAAAAACCAACTTCAACAAAACGCCCGTTGCCATCATCTGGCCCGGCGGCGGTTTTGGAATTCGCCCGGTGGAATTCGCGCGGCAATACGGTTATCGCCTCGGCTTCACCATCAACCCGCGCGGACCTGTGATGTATAACTGGATTCCGCTTGCAGACCAGGAAGACCCGGCGCGCCCGGCTTATCAAGCCGAGGGCTACGTTAACGATCCGCGCATGGTGTTGCCGCGTTACTGGCCCTATCAAGTGCAGGCAAATTTGGATGTCGTCCGCAACATTGGCAAAGACGCCGCGGCATACGCCGAACAAAACAAAGCCACCGAACTGGAATATTACGATATTATGTGCGCGCCTACGATCGGGCAAATTCCGTAAATTTGCTGCGCTTCGTCTGCGCTCCTCGATGAACACTCGTCGCTCCGCTCAGCGCGAAAACTCAAGGGGGATGTATACTTAACCCATGGACGCCCAGCCCTACATTCCAGGATTAAGTCCTGCGGAAGCAGGTCCGCTTTCGCGATTTATTCCTCCGCTTGAAGAAGGAGTCATCTCCGCATGGCTTCCGCTTCACGCGCCGACTTCAACCTGGCTCCTTGACCCATTCGGATTCTCCCCTCGACTAGTCCTCGAAGCCGCACGCGCAGGTTATCGCGTACTCGTGACAGTGAACAACCCCATCACGCGCTTCCTTTTGGAGATGTTCGCAAATCCCCCAAGTGAATCTGACTTCAAAGCTGCGCTCGCAGAACTGGAGACAGCCAAAAAAGGCGAGGAGCGACTCGGCGCGCATTTGCAATCTCTCTATCTCACAACTTGCGAAAAGTGCGGACGCGAGATTCATGCTGAATCATTCCTCTGGCGCAAAGGCGAGGATGCACCCTATGCGCGTGTTTACACTTGTCCGCATTGCGAAGACTCTGGAGAACGCGTTGCTATACAACAGGACATTGACCGCACAAAAAAGATTGGGGCGACAGATGGCCTGCATCGTTCACGCGCATTTGAACGAGTTGTAAAACTGGATGACGAAGACCGGGTCTACGCGGAAGAAGCAATTGAACATTATTTGCCGCGTCCGTTGTATGTGCTGACGACCATCCTTAACCGTCTCGATGGTCTGAATCTTACTCCTGAACGCAGGCGCGCATTGAGCGCGTTGATCCTTGTCGCATGTGACGCGGGCAATACATTATGGGGGCATCCATCCGAAAGACCGCGACCCAAACAACTCAACATCCCGAGCCAGTTCCGCGAGCACAACTTGTGGATTCAGCTCGAGCGTGGATTAAGTCTCTGGACGGAAACAGCCTCGGGCGTCGTGTGTGAAGCGTGGCACGCCAGAGATCGGCGGAAAATTCCAGAGGGCGGCGGGGTATGTATCTATGAAGGTCGTCTGAAAGATTTGGCGCATGAGGTCAAAAAAGAAATTCCGATTGCCGCGGTGATCGGTTCACTGCCGCGCCCTAATCAAGCCTTCTGGACTTTATGCGCATTGTGGGCAGGCTGGTTGTGGGGGCGAGAAGCGGTGGAGCCGTATAAAGTCGCATTGCGGCGACCGCGTTGAACGCCGCCTTCGCGCATCTGTTTGAGTTACTGCCGCTTGGCACGCCGTTCTTTGGATTACTGTCCGAGCCCGAGCCGTCGTTTTTGACTTCCGCGTTGACAGCTGCAAGCGCGGCAGGCTTTGATTTGCAGAGCCTCGCATTGCGGACGGAACACGACCCGATACAGATTCAATGGACACGCGGGGAGCACTTGAACCGCGAAGCAAAAGAAGCGAACATTGATGATGTGCGGGAGGCAATTCATTCTCACTTGATCGAACGCGGCGAACCTGCGAGTTATTTGCACGCGCACGCGGCGGGCTTGATTGTGTTGGCGGAATCGCATGCTCTCAAACAGAAGGATCAGGAATTCGATGAGGCGATGCGTTCAACACAATCGTTGATTCAGAATGCGTTATCAGAAGACGCACGCTTTGTCCATTATTCAACAGGTGAAAGTGTGGATACGGGGGTATGGGGTCTCGGTAATGTCATTCTGAGCGAAGCGAAGAATCTCCCCCGTAGTGACAGAGATTCTTCGGTCGCTGCGCTCCGTCAGAATGACATAAACGATTCGTTATCCGACCTTGTGGAGGTTGCCATCGTCACCTTCCTGCAAAAGAATCCCAACAGTATTTATCTCGAGATCGAAGACGACCTCTACCCGCGCTTCCCAGGTTTGCTCACACCGCCCAAAGCGATGATCTATTCTGTACTAAATTCATACGCTGATAAAGACAGCGCGGCGTGGAAACTGCGCGCCGAAGATGTCGCCTCTGCGCGGCGCAACGAACTCAACACGATCACTGCGATGATCGAGATCGTTGGCAGACGATTGAATTATTCCACGCGCAAGCAGGATAAAAATTATTTATGGGAGGAGAACAATAAACCAGATTACGCGTTTTATATTCTCGCCTCCGCGCTGGTAGGACGCGCCATCACGGAAACGCCGCATCCGCCCGAACAGACATTAATCGTCATCCCCGGCGGACGCGCCGCGCTCGCCGCGTACAAGGCGCAACGCGATCCCGCGCTGGCGGCGCGGTTGAAAAACTATCGGGTGGTGAAATATCGTTTATTGCGCGCGCTGGTCGAAGTCCCGGTGTTGACACGTGAGACGTTCGAGGAGCAGATCGCCAGCGATCCGCTTGAAAAATCCAAATCACAGATGATGATGTTTTGAGTTGTATCTGATTTGAATGACAAAGGATGTTGAAGATGATCAAGAAACTCTTCATGGTTGCTTCTCTAATAGCGATGAATCTTTCTGCTTGCGGTGCTCAGGCTCCCGTGGAAACTGCCACGCCAACCTCCACCCAAACTCCAGTTGCAACTACACCTGCCGCCACACAAATATTGACCACGCCGCCTACTAGCCCTTCCGCAACAGAGACGCCCGCCGCGTTGCCAACTGTAACATCTACAACTGTTGGGACATCTTTACCAACCAATTTTCCCGATTGCATCAACAGCGCATCCTTCGTCGCGGATGTGACCATCCCTGATAATAGTAATCTAGGTGGAGGCACGACCTTCACCAAGACCTGGCGGGTCAGTAATACCGGCACGTGCACCTGGGGACCAGATTACACATTGACTCACTACTCTGACGAACAAATGGGCGCGCCAGCTTCTGTGCCATTGGGCGTCGCGTTTCCTGGTCAAAACCTGGATATTTCCGTTGATTTGACAGCATCCAACAGCATTGGGAGTCATAGAGGTAACTTTGTCATCAAGAACCCAGCTGGTCTAATCATGCAAGTCGATAATGATTCCCGCCTGTGGGTGATCATCAACGTCACAAGTACGATCACTGCTACTGCCACTGTGACGCCCAGTACATCCGGTAGTTCAGTGACCAGCACAAACACTGCTTCCAGCACCAACGGCAACGGTTCGGGTTTTGCCAATGTGACCTGTTCCTTCTCCACCGACCCGGCCAAATTGACGGAAACGATCAATGCCATCAACGCTTATCGTGCGCAGAAAAGCCTGCCTCCGTACACCGTGAACATGCAACTGGCAAAGGCTGCCCAGGCGCATGCTAATGACATGGCTTGCAATAAGCTCTTCGGCCACACTGGCTCCGACAAATCCACACCGCAAACGCGCGTGGCGGCAAGCGGCTATGCAGCTTCGTTCATGAGTGAAAATGTTTATGGCAGTTATCCTCCGTTAAACGGGCAGGGTGTTGTGAACTGGTGGATCAACGACAAGACCGACCTGCGTCATAACCAGAACCTGTTGAGCAACTCCTATACCGAAATTGGAGTGGGATATTCGTTCTTCAACAATTTTGGCTACTACGTTCTGGTCTTTGCAAAACCATAAATTTTCGGTCTATAAAGAGCCGTTGCAGTTCATTAGGCGCGAGTTTTACTATTTCAAAGTAGAATCCGTGTATGAAGAAGGTTTGGGTACTGCTCCTGCTCACAAGCCTAAGCCTTGGCGCGTGCATCAAGGTCTCGGAGGAGACGAGGACACCCGCCTCGCCTCTTTTCGTGACCTCCACCCTGCCTCCGACGAGACAAGGTTTATCTTTGCCTACAGATGTTCCCCCTACATCCACTCCTGACGCGACTGCCATCGCAACATCAGCTGCCAATTGCAAAGACCTCGCGATACTGGTCGAAGATGTGACTTATCCTGATAACACAGTTGTGCCGAGCAGCGAAAAGTTCACCAAGACGTGGAAACTTCAAAACACAGGTACATGCGCATGGACTGGTTATACAATCGCATTTGTTTCTGGCGATAGAATGGATTCTCCTGACTCTGCGCCCATACCTGAGACCGCGCCCAAATCACCTGTGGATGTTTCGATTGATCTTGTCGCCCCATCCACTGATGGCGCGTATTTGGGTAACTATGAGCTACACAACACGGTAGGAGAGGTCGTTCCAATTGGCAACGAGAAAATATTTTGGGTGAAGATCGTTGTTGGCACCGGGACAGCATCAAGTTCACCAGGCACGCCAATTGTCGCCCAGGTCGGAAATACCAGTTGCAGTTACACAACCAACGATGGATATGTACTAACACTGATTGACCTCATCAACCAGGCGCGCACAGATGTGGGCCGGGCCGCGCTGACCGTCAACGCGCAACTGAGTGCTGCCGCGCAAGGTCACAGTTTGGATATGGCTTGCAACAACTTCCTCGAACATAGCGGAACAGACGGAACGTGGGTCGGCGATCGGTTGCTTCAAGCGGGTTACTCTTCCTCGTATTACCTTGAGGTCATCGCAATCGGACTTCCACAGGACGCGATGAACCAATGGCGGACAGACTCTCTGCACTGGGACGCCGTCATTAATTCTCGCGTCACAGAGATCGGCGTGGGTTATGTCTTTGCAAAGAGCAGTTCATATGGAGGCTATTGGACGGTGGATATGGGGGGTAAGTAATACATGCATAAACTCCTCATTGCAACCAACAACAGAGGCAAGCTGGAAGAATTGCAAGACCTGCTCAAAGACACAGGCATTGAACTCGTCACACCCGCGCGGATCAATTTACAACTGGACGTGATCGAGGACGGCAAAACGTATGCCGAGAACGCGACCAAGAAAGCGATTGCCTTCGCCAAAGCCAGCAGACTCATCTCCCTCGCCGATGATTCAGGCTTGGAAGTGGATGCACTGGATGGCGCACCGGGCTTATATTCCGCGCGATATTCCCGCAAACCAAACGCAACTGACAAAGATCGCCGTGCGTATTTATTGCAAAACCTTCAAGACAACCCCCGCCCATGGACAGCGCGCTTCCACGCCACAATTGCCATTGCAATCCCAGAAAAACCCTGGAGTCCGACAGACTTGCTGTCGGACATGCAGGAGCGAGCTCCTGCACTCCAGATTTTTGAAGGCATCTGCGAAGGCGAGATCATCCCCGAAGAACGCGGCACAGGCGGATTTGGTTATGATCCGATTTTTCTTTTATCAGAGTTGGGGAAGACAATGGCAGAACTCAGCATGGATGAAAAAAACCGCCTCAGCCATCGAGCGCGGGCGGTGATGAAGGCAAAGGTTATTTTGGCAAATGTACTGAATATTAGATAGTTAATTTCACAAAACAAAATATCAATCTCAACCATTAGGTGTTAAATAAACAATAGTCAGTTCTTTAATGCGTTGCTTGATACGTGATGCTGTACACATACTCTGTTGAAGAGGTGCCATACTGCCCCACTGATAATGATAGTTTCCATTACTATCTGTGTAAATTTGACCATAGAAAAATTCACAATCACTTTCAATTTGCTTTCGCCATTCTTCTTGTAACAGGTTGAATGTTGGCTTCTCCTCTGACGAGAATTTAATTTGCGAAATAATTCTTTCTAATTCTACATCGGCAAGATCACGTTCTAGTGCAGCACATCCATTCAAATCGAGCTGAGTGGCCGCCTTATCAAAACATTCTTGAGCAAGAAGAGGAGTAGGTGTGGCCGTAACCACTACTGTTTGCTCAACTTTAACTACACGAGTAACTTCAACAATTCGTGGTGTGGGTGAAACTGGAATTGTAGTTTCTGTAGCCAAAGGTAACTGAGTTTGGGATATACCACAGGCCGTTAGAGATAAGGCTAAAGGAACAAACCAAAATTTCATATATCCCACATCACCTCTTCGCGTGATGCAATTGATCCGCGGCTTCCTCGGTCAGCGGAATATAGACTTGCACCCGCGTGCCCTTCCCCGGCGCGGAATCAATGTTGAGCAGGCCATTGACCAGTTCCGCCCGTTCGCGCAGGTTGACCATCCCCAAACTCCCGCGCTTATCGTAGGATTTGTTCACCGCCGCCACATCGAAGCCGAGTCCGTCGTCCTCGATCTCCAGCAGCGCAATGTCCGTTTCAAACGATCTCAGCCGCACCCAGATGTGCAAAGCGTTCGCATGTTTGCGCGCATTATTCGCGGCTTCTTCGATGATGTAGAAGATCACGCCCTGCTTGCCCATCTCGATATTCTCGAGCACTTTCTCATCCACATTGATCAGGACATTCTGTCCGAAGGTCTCGCGCATCTTCTCCGCTATGGCTTCGAGCGCGGCGGTCAGCCCCTGGGATTCAAGGATGAGCGGGCGCAGTGTGAACAGCATGTGGCGGATCTCCTTCGTAGTGCGGTGCGCGAGTTCCTCGATCTTGACCAATTCATCAGTCGCCTGTTTGATGTCTTTTGCCATCATGCGGCGGGCAAGATTGATGCGCATCGCCATGGCGGCGACGGATTGCGTGGGGCCATCATGCAGGTCGCGCGCCAATTTCTTGCGCGTTTCCTCCTGCACTTCCACCATACGCTCCTTCTCCTCGATAAGGTTCTGATACAGGCTTGCATTTTGCACCGCGATGACCGCCTGCCTGCCGATGATATCCAGCAAGCCGCCGCGTTCCGGGGTGAAATAGTTCGGGTCGGGGTGAGCAAACAACATTGCGCCGTAAATGTTGTATCCGCTTCTTAAAGGGAAACAGTAAGCAGATGTGCATGCGCGCAAGGCGATGATGCGCCCGAGTTCGGGATCATAGCCGATGTCGGAGGTTAGGACCGCCTCCCCGGCGTCGAATGCCTTCTTTAGAATACCTTCGTTCCCCTGCAAACTGACGCGCATATCGGAATTGGTGAAGCGCCGCGCCGAGCCGACCTGCAGTTCATTGCCCTTGAACAAAAACACCGCGCTCACCAATCGTTCGTCTGTGCTCGGCTCGTCTGGGTCGGGGTTCGGGTCCAGAGCTGTGTAGGCAAGGTCGAGCGCTGAATCGAGCACGCGCTTGTAACTAAGAGTCCCCGTCAGTGTGGAGGTCAGTTCGTAAATGGCGCGCAGGCGTTCGCTTTCCATGTGACGACGGCGCTCCTCCTCATCCAGGCGCACATGACGCTCGGTGCGCAGGCGCCGCATGATGAAGCGCCCGCTGAGACCGCTCACAATCCCAATGAGCAGCGTCACCGCAAGTCCGCTGGATGCCATTAAAGCCACGCCGTTCGAAAATGATTCGCGCGAGACAAGATATTGCAATAGCGCGAACAACAAAGCTGTGATAAACGCCCCCCACATTTCAAAATATACCGCGCCTGTCAGAATGGGAAGAAGCCCGATCCATACGGTTGCGCTGTCCAGCCCGCCCTGCAGCCAGAAGAAAATAGCCGCCAGCAGGAAATCCACACTCAGCACGATCCGGCGATGGTAATGGCTGATACGTATGCTCATACCCGCCAGCAGGCTCATGACGAAATTCCACAACAGCAGGAGTCCTAATGACGAGATGTGCGTAGCGCTCAGTTGCCCGCGCAAAGACAGCGATACGACCAAACCGACCAGCACTACCCAGCGCAAGGATGTGGCGAACCAGTCGGCAACATAAGGGGTTTCAAACCTACGCATAGTTGTAATGATACTCGAAAACGATTAACGTCCATCCTGTGCACGCGTTACAGATAACCTACGGACTAGACTTCATACCCCATGCGCGGCAAGTATGCCCCCATTTTCTCTTTCAGGATTGCCTGTTCCTCCGAGCTATAGGATTCGCGGTAACGCCCGATCTTGCCCTTATTAAAATGCAGACCCTTCTGCCCCTCTACGACAGGCCCATGATAATCCTCGACCACTTTTCGAACTTCGGAATTATCCCCGTCTAATTTGAGGAATTTCACCAGACGGGATACCTGGTTATCGTAATCTGTTTGAAGATCCTCATAGCGGGTAATGATCACATTCTTCTCCCCGCTCCACCGGTCCCAGATGCGGATGTAATCCATAATGAAATCGAGACTCTTTTGGAAATCAGTCAGGTGCGAGAAGGCGTTTGGGCGTCCCTTCTGCAGTCCGCGTTGGCCATACTCGAAGGCGGAGAGCATGGCATCGCGCGGGTCGCGATAAATGTAGGTGATGCGGAGCAGGCCCAGGCTTTGTAAGAGGCGGGAGGAGGAAGTCGGTCCCGCGTGCGCTTTGATGACGAACGTATTCCCCATCAACGCAGGCAGGGTCACCATTGCCAGCCTGCGTGGGGATAGTACGCCGATGTTGTAGTTCACTTCGGTCAGGATGCTTTGCAAACGATACTTTTCGCGAATATCACGCGCATCGACGGCACCTGCGGTTTTCATGAGATCGTGAATGAGATTGTAGTGCCAGCCCGAACCCGCGCGCGGCATACCTACGGAAAGTATGATCATCTATTCTCCTAACTCGCTCCCAGCAATAAAGTCAGCGTGGGACATGATTCCAGCCACAACGCCAGGGATGAGCCAGATGTTTGGTGTGGCAAAAGAATCCTGGGTATTATTATACAGGGCAATCGCAATCCAGGAGAACAGACTCGCGATGCCCAGAAAACGCGCAAACGATCTTTTGCTTTGCAATCCACTTAACGAGTCGCCAAGTATGGAAAATAAAAACGCAAAATAGAGGATGAAGCCAAACAAGCCTGTCTCTGCCAGCAAACGCGCGTACATGTTTTTTGGGGTCGGATACAAACGATTGTCCGGGCTGAGTTGACGCGCGATCTCCGGCACGGTGGTCATCGCCCAATCTGGCAGGTTGTCGTAAATATATAGCCCGCTCGCGCCGAGTCCCACACCCGTAATTGGATTCTCATCATAAGCGCCCAGCGCTCCAAAGGTATAGGCGGCGCGCGCGCCCGCGGAATTCTTGATGATGAATTCTTCGAGGCTTTCAGCTTGCGTATTGAAGAGGCGCGTGATGTAGCCCTTTTGGCCCAGGAATAATCCTGCGCCCGCGAGCACGCCCAATGCAAGTACTATAATGCCAACGCGCAAAAGCCAATTGCTTCCGCGTTGAAAACCCGAAATAAACCAATCCCACAGCGCGCGCAATTCTGCGCGGCCCGCAAGAACAAACGTTAAGAGCGATGCGACGACTGCAATGAGCAATCCGCCGCGCGAAAAAGTTGCAAGCAGTAATAAAACTGCAAAACCCAACAGGATCATTTCAAGCCATTTGAAACGCATTACGCGCACGCGCGTCAGAAGCGACGCGAAGAACCAGGGCAAATAAACCGTTACGATCTGCCCCGCCAGCCATGCAGGTTCATACGCCATCCCTGAAACGCGATTCGTCCTCACCAGTTCGCGCATCGAGAAGACGCGCTGCCAGTGCGTCACCGTCACCTTCTCGAGCAATGGCGTGTAGAATGCCAGCGACTGCACGCCGCTCCACAACACATCCATGACAAAGCCAGCCATCAGCCACTTGACTGTGAATCGCAAATCGTCTTCGTTGCGATTCATCCATACTGCCGCGATAAAAAAGGATAAGCCGATGATAAGCGTCACCCAGGCGCGGATTGCGCGGCCGACGAACTCCTGTCCGCGCAACGGAAGCGGGTCGAGCAGGACCCCGAGGCTAGTCGCCGTTAAGGCGGCAAGCACAAACCCTAGCAGGGGGATCATAGCCCCGGCACGCGGCAAAGATGTTTTTCCGTACCTCAGTTGAATGAACAAAAGTGGAAGCAGAAAGGCAATGGGATAAAACGCAAGCGGACGAACATAAGTGGTCTCGCCCAGGAATGGGAAATAACGAAAACTTGTGACTGGCAAAGTGAACAATGCCGCGCCCCAGAGGAAACGCGTAAGGCTTTCAGGGTTTGCCACACACCTGCCCTGGCGGGCAGTGCCAGGGGAGAACGCTGAGATTTTCATTCAGGCTTTTGCGTTCTCTCCATCTTTGGGAGAGGGCTGGGGTGAGGGGAAAAACAAAACAAGAATTGAACCAAACGCAAGAAACGCGATTGCACCCACAAAAAGATACACGCTTATGGATACACTGCGTTCAACCGGCAGTTGCGCGCTACGCGTGATGGTTGCCTTGATGAATGAATTTGGTCCCCCGGCATTTGTGGCTTGAATATTGACTTGTCCTACAAATGCCTGAGCCCACGCTGAAGCAACCGATGCAGCGCGCTCAGGGTTTTCGTCATCAACGTAGAAATGCCAGCCGCCCTCTGCGGGTTGGCTCAACAATAACCTCCCATCGCGTAGTTCCCGGGTTGTGATATTCCCGTTGACTTCTGCAACCATCTCCATCACAGAATCAGACCGGGCGATCTCTTCCAATTTACGCGTCTCGCGTTCGAGATAGAAAAACTGCTGACGGTCTGTCTCCTGTGGCAAGGCTTCTTCGAGATTGAAATCCATAAGGACAGTGGCCTGCGCGCGATACGGCGGCGGGGCTACATAAAAAACTGCTGCGCCGATCAGCGCGCCAATCAGCGCGCCGACAGACCAGAACCGCCATGCCCTGAGCAGGCGAATGAGGTCGTCGAGGGAAGGAGGGGAGAAAATAAGCATTATAATATTCGCTATTATATAGGATTTACCTCACGCAAATGAATTCACTTTCCTCCCAACCCAAAGTTTCCATCATAACTCCTTCTTTCAATCAGGGCAGGTTCCTGGAGGCCTCGATCCGTTCGGTTCTGGAGCAGGACTATCCCGAAATCGAATATATCATTGTGGATGGCGGCTCAAAAGATAACAGTGTGGAAATCATAAAAAAATATGAGGATCGTTTAGCCTGGTGGGTATCGCAGAAGGATAAGGGCCATGCAGACGCATTGAATAAGGGCTTCGCCCGCGCTACCGGTGAGATTCTGGCATGGTTGAATTCAGATGACATTTATTTCCCCAATGCAATATCCGAGGCGGTGTCCATTTTGAAGAGCCATCCCGAAGTTGGCATGGTGTATGGCGATGCGGACCTGATAGACGATTCCGGCGCGACCGTTGGCAGGTTCGCATCCAAACAGACGAATTACCGGCAGATGTTGAGAGGCTCCGTGCACATTCCACAAGCGACAACCTTCTTGCGCGCTGATCTCTGGCGTCAGGTGGGACCCCTTGACCTCTCCTTATTTTTCAGTTTCGATTACGACCTTTGGGTGCGTCTTGCAAAAGTTTCGCAGTTGCTTTATGTTCCCCAGCGCTGGGCAAACTTTCGCATCCACAGCGAGGGCAAGACGATCATCAATGATGATCGCTGCTATCCTGACATGCTGCGCGTGCTTGAACGCGAAGGAGGCGGCTGGCTTTCCTGGCTACGCCTGCGGATGATCGCCCGAAAGATATTCTATTCCTGGATGCCATGGAAGTTCCGACTCCACCTCCGAAAAATCCTCACCTTCTAACGAGATCAGTTACCAGGCATCTTCGACCACCCGCATGCCTGCCTTGCGATTAAGATATTGTTGCTCGATCCAGGCGTAGGTTTTCGTCAAGCCTGCCTTGAACGGCGTTCCGGGCTCCCAACCTAGCATCTGCTTGATGAAGGTATTATCACTGTTGCGACCCGCCACGCCTCGCGGCGCATCCAGGTCATATTTTCGGGTGAGTTTCACTTTGCCGATCTCTTCGGCAGTGCTGACCAGTTCATCCACCGAGACCAATTCACTCGAACCTAAATTGATCGGTTTGGCGATCAGTTCGTCGCAATGGACGATCATATCAATTCCCCGGACGCAGTCGTCAATATAAGTGAAACTGCGCGTCTGGGTGCCGTCCCCCCAAATCATGATCTCGTGATTGCCGCTATCCTTGGCCTGGATGACCTTGCGGCAGATCGCCGCCGGGGCTTTTTCACGTCCGCCATCCCAGGTGCCGTTCGGTCCATAAATGTTGTGGAAGCGCGCAATGAAAGTTTTCATGTGCCGTTCCGCCCAATATTCCTCGCAGAACATCTCCGAGATCAATTTTTCCCAGCCATATCCTCGTTCAGCCATGGCGGGATAGGCGTCGGATTCTTTAAGCGCCCGCACCTTTGGGTCTTGCTGCAAAAGGGTATTGTAGACGCAAGCCGACGATGAAAAGAAATAGCGGTTTACGCCCGCCTGATAGGAGGCTTCGAGCATGTGGATGTTGATCAGGGATGAGCGCAGACATTCCACCCGGAAGCGCTCGATGAAGCCCATGCCTCCCATATCCGCCGCGAGATTGTAGACTTCGCCCGCGTCTTCCACCGCGCGAGCGCAGGCTTCGCTTTCGCTTAAATCCAGGCACAGGTTTTCGACGCCCGGAATACGCTGGTACCAATTGGGCAGGGGTTTCTTGTCAACGGCGCGGATACGGGCATAGCCCAGATCGTGGAAATAACGGGTCAGCGAACCGCCAATGAACCCGCCGCCCCCGGTAATGACGATCAGATCATCCTGTTTCAAATCACGATTAATAGATTCTGCATGGTTGTTGCTCATAAGTTCTCCTATTGAAGAAGACAAGATAAGTTTTTAGGTTGGACTGGCAATCCGACTTACCACTCCGCATCGGAATAATACATGGAAGATGTTTCCTCCGTCGCTTTCCGAATACGTTCGATTTCATCGCCGGTCAAACGCTTCTTCCAATTATCCATGCTGGCGCGGCTATCTAGCCTGACATCATGGACTTTTCTACGCAACAATTGTGTTGGATTTTCGGAACTGCTGGAGTCCAAAATGATTTTCTCCGCGTGATGAGTATAGTCAAGACCGAGCGAGGCGTACAGGTCGCGGAATCCGTTGACGGGGTCACGCGAAAGGTCTTCGTGGCGAACGATGATGAAATCAGGATTCAGGCTGACGGACGCGTGGACCAAGCGATAGATCAATGTCCAGAGCAATGCTGATTGCCCAATGACATCATCTGATTTGGCAGACTCCATTTGTGAACGAAAAGATTCGAGATGATCGCGCATGAGCAAAGGTTGATCCAGTAAATCTTGAAAATCGAAGGGCCAGTTGAGGTGTTTGAGACTGCTGGCAATCGCCAGGGGATGGCGCACTGCGATCACCACTTTGAAATTCAACTTCTTCGCAAACCATGTGGCGGAAAAAACCGCGAACGGATCCTTGATAAGCGGGCGCTGTCCCTGCTCCAACCCATGGTAGAAAATCCTGAAGTCGCGTCCCATCCGCAGAAAATCCTTGAACGAACGAATGGAACGAATCTCCTTCCAAAGGTGGTAGTCATATTCCAGTAATTCATTGAATGCGGGCAGATATTCGCTTTCGTTCTCTTCGCAAATATATTGATACCAATGCTTTACCTGTGCGCGAAACACACCGGGACGATGCCAAACGTTCAACGGCTCGCTGAGATACGCGGTGGATGGGTCGGCGGCAAGCATCCGGCCAATCCACGTAGTGCCACTGCGATGAGCGCCAGTAACAAGAATGGGAGTGAGTGTTAGTTCATCCATCTTGCTTATTCTTCTCGCGCGGGAACAGCCAGAATTGAATCCACGCCATACAATGCCGCCGCGCAACGGTTAAGTCTGAACTCGGTATAGTCGCCCAAATCCTGAAGCCGCTCATCGGGTAAAAAACGCACGACCAGGTCTCGAACACCTTCCGCTCGAAGCGCGCGGATTTCAGAATCACGCGCATCCCACGCAGCGGCGCGCTGTTGATAGGCGGGGATTTCCATGGAAGTCTGCCAAGTCGTGCGTAGAGGATAAAGCGCAAAGAGCACGAGCGCAAGCATCCCAAAACGACGAACATAAATGGATTGAAAAAAGATCATGCTTATGTTTGAGACCAGCATGCCCAACAAAGCGCCCTCCAGCATTAACGCGGCGGTCATTAATAGCCTGCCAATAAAACGGGCGCGCGCTACCGGGTAAGACTGGCCATAGGCGCTCGGCGCAAAACTAGCGGCGATCAGGAGATACGCAATCAATGACACGAGGATCACAAGAATTCCAAGACGATTGCGCGCTTCATTGGAAAGGATTTGAGAGGGGTGGGCAAATTTCACATCGAAAAGCAATGCAGGTACCGCAACGGAAATAAGCGTGGGAGTAGGGAGACTTTGCCAGGTGTCCGCTATGAATTCAAACGGAAAGAGGAGAATTCTCGAAACAAGTTCAAATAAACCAGGAGGAGGGGTCTGTAATCGGAGCGAATTGGCAGGAGCCAGCGCCAGCACAACCAGTGCAATCAACGCGCCTACCAGAGACCATAGCAAAATGACCAGGATGGATCGACGGGAGCGCGCCTCTCCCCAGCGCCAGGCTGCGAAGACTGCCAGGGTTAATATGGTGATCATCAGCGCGGTCGGAGGTTCTGAAAAGCCTCCCAGAATCAAGGGAACAATTAGACACACAGCCTGAATCCAAAGAGAAGGAGAACGTTGCGCGGCAAACCCGATCTGCCTTAGCAAAAACGCGCCAAAAAAAAGCATGAATACCAACGGCGCAAAATGTGATGTCATGCCGGCGCGCCAGTATAGGGTTTCATATAAATCGGGAATCTGCAAGATCGAAAAATAGGCAACCGAAACAGCCATGAAGAAGACCATCCAGCGGCTCCATCCCCATTCGAGAATTTGCCCTATTTCTTTCAGCAGCAGGTACAGCCCCAGCACAAACAGCATCAACATCAAAGACGGCAGGATCGCCACATTGTACCAACCAAAGATTCTATCAACGAGTTCGATAAAGAGAATATTGGCGTATCGGTTTGAAGCTATCAAATATCGCTGCGTCATAATGTCCACGAATTCGCCCTTCAAATAATATGCTGAGAGACAGTAATCATCGCTTCCATAACGCGAAAAGGTTCCGAGATAGGCGAAGATACCCAGCCCGGCTGTCATAGCCAAAGACAAGGTGATGAGGGCAAATTGCAAGAGGCGATCGTCGGAGGAATTTTTCAAGGTTTGACCGCCACTGCCACCAGGATCATACCAAGCGAAGAGCAACGATCCAGTTCGCGCTTCAACTGACGGCCCGCCCATTTCGGCGAAACCAATGACATGAATGGGCTTAGATTGTAGATCGTACCAAAATACTCGATGCCCAGACCGGAGTCAATCAGCAAACGTTTCAATGGAGAAGGATGGAAGCGGCTGATGTGCTGTTCGCCCGCCATCTTTGGCGCCATGTTCATCATATCCACAGCACGTTCCATCAGGGGCCAGAGACTACGATAATTGGGTGTGGTGACCAGAAGCCGCCCGCCGGTACGAAGGACACGCGCCGCCTCGCGGACGGAAATCTGCGGCGCTTCAAGATGTTCAATCACTTCGGAGAGCAGGATGCAATCAAAACTCCTGCTAACCAGCGGCAAGTGTTCGCCTACGGATTGGAGGCACGCAAAATCGCGCGGCGCTTCTGGACCTGATTGCGTCTCCCGCAAACGTGCGCGGACAAAGGTCAGCGCCTGCATGGCAAGATCAAGCGCCACAGGATAACTGCCGCGCACCGTTGCCTGCAATAGCAAATTGCCTGCCCCGCATCCGACTTCAAGCAAGCGCGAGTCAGGATTCAAGTGAGGGCGAATGAGTTGGTCAATCATCGTGAGTTTGCCACCGTGCCAGAAACGCTGCATTGGATGCCCGGAATGCAGGGCACGATATTGGTAATCACCGGCGACGGCGTGGTAATCGAAAGACAAAGTATGTTCTCCTAATCATATTTTCCCTGCCAGTCCATCCAACGGACCATGAACAGGTTCGAAAACATCTTGAGCGAATCGCTCACCAGGCGGACGCGGCTGCGCTGGCGATGTTCGATCATATGCACAGGGACCGGCTGAATCGCAAATTTGAGTTTACGCGCCACGAAGAGCATTTCCACATCGAAGCCGAAACCGTCTATGCTAGTCCGGCAGAAAATTTCCTTTGCCGCAACGGACGTAAAACTTTTAAAGCCGCATTGCGTATCTGGAAGACCAGTGACCAAAACTGCCTGTACCATCCATGAGAAAATCTGCCCGGCCAGATAGCGATAAGCAGGGACTCCCCTAACCTCTGCCCCAGGCAAAACGCGCGAACCAACCGCAAGGTCATAACCATTTTTTAACGCCTTCAAAAAATCGTCAATGGCGTATAACTCATAAGGCAGGTCGGCGTCTATGAAAATCACGTATCGCCCGCGGCTTTCCAGCGCGCCGCGGCGGATGGAGAATCCCTTGCCCATATTCCTTTGATTGATCATCAGGCGAAGGTTTGCATCTGTACGCTTCTGCCAATCCTGAACGGATGCGACTGTCTTATCCTGACTCCCGTCATCCACAACGATGATCTCGTATGGTTCGGGGCGCGCCGCCATATAGAATCGCAAACTATCCAGCGTGCGCGCGATCAAGGCTTCTTCATTATAAGCCGGTATGATGATGGAAAGATCGGGTGTCGTCATGATCCACTGTCGCCCCCGTTTGTTGGGTTACGCAAATCAAAAATCAAATAACCGTCTCCCTGGGCATGAATGGGATAGGATGCCAATAAACGTTCCTTGAGTTCAGGCTGTCGGTTGAATTCATCGAGATCGGTCGCAAGGAAGAAATCCCTTTTGGAGGAATATTCATTGAACAAATCATCAAAAGAAAAGCCGCCTCCGCGCGTATTGGCATAATGCAGATCGCCCACGTAGGGCCACATTGCGGCAGTTGTCCAGCCCCAATACTCAAGACGCGAGCCATAATCCTGGGTTAGCGCGACGACGCGTTCATCAACGAGTTGTTCCCCGATCTCAGCCCACATTGCGGCTTCGGGACGATAATCCACAGCCTTCATCTGATTGCGGACATTCCAAACATTGGATAACAAACCGTAGAGCAGGATTGCGTACCCTACGCTTCGCATCCATGGACGCTGGCTTGCCTCCGTTAAACGCGCGAAGAACCCGTCCCCAAGCGGACTCAGCGACACCGCCGCGATTGGAATAAATGGCAAATGATAGTAGTCATGGGTTGCGACATGATAATCAAAGACC
>CAZIYY010000086.1:0-1813 GCA_964543585.1 uncultured Anaerolinea sp.
GATTGTTTCGTAGCGCATCTGCCTATTATGGCACACTTATGCAAGAGGTCTAATATACAACGATGGTCCGCCTGTCCAACCGGAGAGGAACATAAAGAACTTCTCGCGCGATTGCTTCAAACTTTTTGGATGCAGGGCGCGGATTTGCGCGGCTTCTGGTGCTGAATCTATTAAATCGTAAAAACGCTCGACCAGCGCCCGTAAGCCTGTCTCGCCGCCAATCAACTCGTATAAGGATATTTGAGTATCAGTCATGCTGGAATTGTAATATAGGATTTATAATTGAAACGTAAATATCCACTCAGGAGCAGTCATGACCAAAGAAACCGAAGCCGTAATTCTCTCCGCAGCGCGCACGCCGATTGGTAAATTTCAGGGTGCATTGAGTAGTGTTCCCGCGACTCAGTTGGGCGCAATCGCCGTTAAAGCTGCAGTGGAGCGCGCTGGCATCAATCCAGAGGATATTGAAGAAGTAATCATGGGGAACGTTGTGCAAGCCGGAGAGGGGCAGGCGCCCGCGCGTCAAGCGGGGATTTCAAGCGGAATCCCGGCAACGGTCAGCGCCAGCACGATCAATAAAGTTTGCGGATCCGGATTGAAAGCCGCGATACTGTCAGCGCAGGCAATCCGCGCGGGTGATGCGGATTTGTTCGTTGCGGGCGGCATGGAGTCAATGAGCCGCGCGCCATATCTGGTCAATGGTCGTTCGGGCGAATTAAAGTTCGGTAATCAATCGTTGACAGATTCCCTGCTCAATGATGGTCTCTGGGATCCGTTCGAAAATTGGGCGATGGGAAACGCGGCTGAATTTATTGGCGAAGAGTACGAAGTCACGCGCGAAGCGATGGATCGGTTTGCGTACGAGAGTCATCAAAAGGCCGTCGCCGCGCAGGAGGCAGGAAAGTTCGAAGAGGAAATTGCCCCGGTTGAAATCACCGGTCGCAAAGGCGAGGTCACGGTTGTGGAGCAGGATGAAGGTCCAAGAAAAGATTCGTCATTGGTAGCCCTGTCAAAACTCAAACCCGCGTTCAAATCTGATGGAAGAGTGACGCCGGGCAATTCATCCCCAATGAACGATGGTGGTGCGGCAGTTGTGATTGCGTCGCGGGCGTATGCAGAAAAAAATAAATTGAAACCGATTGCAAAAGTTGTAGGTTATACACAAGCCGCGCTCGAACCGAAATATTTATTTGCCGCGCCTGCCTATGCAATTCCGAAGTTGTTGAAGAAAATCGGATGGAAATTATCGGATGTTGACCTGATCGAACTCAACGAAGCCTTCGCCGCGCAAGTTTTGGCGGATGGATACGCACTCGCAGACGAAGGCTGGGATTGGAGCAAGGTCAACGTCAATGGCGGCGCGATCGCATTAGGACATCCGCTTGGTGCCAGTGGCGCGCGCGTGTTGACGACGTTGATCTACGCGCTGAAAGATCGCGGCTTGAAGCGAGGCGTTGCGTCATTGTGTTTAGGCGGCGGTGAAGCTGTCGCGATGGCGATTGAGATCGAGTAAATGAGTATAGACTATTCCTCCAAGGCATCCATCGGATTAGTGAAGCGCGTTCCCGCGGGCGTGTTCCGCATGGGGAGCCGCTTTCATCCGCGCGAGAATCCGCCGCGCCTGATGCAAGCTGCTGAATTTCAAATCGCGTCCGCGCCGGTGACAGTGAGTCAATATGCCGTATTCATTGACAGCAAAGCCGCCAAAGAAAAACGCTGGTGGAGCGATGAAGGCAACTCATGGCTGAAAGGCAATGCGGATGGATGGGGACGCGAAGATCGTTCCGTTCCCGATGGCTGGGATGCACAACTC
>CAZIYY010000086.1:1823-2072 GCA_964543585.1 uncultured Anaerolinea sp.
AACCATTTCATCCCATTATTGGAATCACTGCGTACGAAGCCGAAGCCTATTGCGCGTGGTTAGGCTCCATCAAAAATAAATCCGTTCGCCTGCCCACTGAAGTGGAATGGGAATACGCGGCGCGCGGCGACGATGCGAGACCCTTCCCGTGGGGAGAAAACTTCGACCCAAGTTTCGCCAACACTGTTGAGTGTGAAATACTTGACGCAGTGGACGCCGGGAGCAAGGCGCAGGATGTAAGCCCCTTTG
>CAZIYY010000086.1:2082-8482 GCA_964543585.1 uncultured Anaerolinea sp.
CATGGATATGTGCGGCAACGTCCAGCAGTGGACATCATCCATTTATACTCCCTTGCAGGAAGAACTCGTTCCGCCGGGGCCGTTGCGCGTGGCGCGTGGCGGTTCCTTCAATGATGTGGCTTTTGGCGCGCGCACATCCTACCGCCGCGCCTACCCGCCGGGATTCTTTTATCCGTTTCTTGGCTTTCGCATTGTCGTAGGAGTTGTCTGAACTTTGAAGTTTGCGACAAACATGTTCGGGAAGCGTAGATAACAACAACAGGATTTACAATCTCAAGCCACCGTCCTTCGCGGAGTGTTCCTGTGGAGCGGCAGCTAGGACGCCGCAAGAGCCTTCTAACATTTTTCCTTCGTGACCTTTGTGTCACTTCGACAGGCTCAGTGCAAGACTTTGTGTTTAGAAAGTTTTTATTGATGTTAAGATTTGGAGGAACACATGGACTACTCTGAAAAACCAAAAGTATCTGGCAACGCAATCGTCGTAACGCTCGCGGTTCTCCTGTTTGGCTGCATCATCGCGGGCGCGTTGTTATTCCCGCGCATCTCGCAAATGATTCAGGGCGGGGCAGGCACACCCTCCGCCGACGCGACCGCCGCGCCTCCGCCAAATTCCATCGCAATCGAAATCTCATCCTCCAATACAAAAGAGGATTGGATGAACGCGGTCGTGACGCAGTTCAATGCGGAGCAGCATAAAGTTGCCTCGGGAGACGCCATCTTCGTCACCGTCAAACACGTTACGTCGGGTGGATCGCAGAAAGCCATCCTGGATGGCGTTAGCAAACCTGTTGTTTGGAGTCCTGGAGATCAATCCTGGGTAGATGAGGTCAACCGAGTCTGGCGCGACCGTAATGGAAAACTCCTGATCCCTGAGGCATGTACACAAAGTATTTTTGCGCCGATAGGGTTTGCGATGTGGCGTCCCATGGCGCAGGCGCTCGGCTGGCCCGATAAACCCATTGCCTGGGATGATATTGTCAAACTCTCGGCAGACCCGCAGGGCTGGGAAACGCTCGGTCACCCTGAATGGGGACAGTTCAAATTCGGGCATACACATCCCGATTACTCCAACGTGGGTTTGCTCGCCATGACCAGCCTGGCTTATTCCACGCTTGGCAAAACCGAGGGCCTTACTGCCGACGAAGTTTATTCTGATACTGTTGTCCAAGCCTTTGCAGGTGTGGAACAAAATACATATCACTACGGTTTGCAAAGCCGCCCTCTCATGCAAATCCTTGCGCAACGCGGTCCTGATTATCTGCACGCCGTAACAACCAGCGAGGCGGAAACGCTCAAGACCAATGCCGAGTTTGGTTCCACCATGCGTTATCCGCTTGTGTTCATCTTCCCCGCCAAAGGCACGTTCTGGAGCGAACAACCTTATTGTGTTCTCAACGCCGAATGGGTAAGCGATGAACAGAAGGAAGCCGCTGGAATCTTCAAGGATTATCTGCTCGACAAAAAACAGCAGGAATTGGCGATTACCTATTACCTGCGCCCGGTGGATGAGTCAATCCCGCTTCACGCGCCGCTGACACTTGAATCCGGTACCGATCCGCGCGTCACCACTGAATCGATTCCCGCACTCGAAAGTCCCTCCGCTGAAGTTTCCTCCGCAGTCAAGGATGTTTTCCACCAGACCAAAAAGAAAGCGACCATAGTCATGTTATTGGATATTTCCGGTAGCATGGAGGGCGAAAAAATGAAGAGCGCCGTCTCGAGCTCTGTCAACTTCGTTGGACGGCTTGATCCGAACGATGAGATTTACCTGATGGTCTTCGGCGGCAGCGGGGAAGTGTACGAACTGGGCGGCGGCCGCGCAGGTGACATCGGCGAACAGTTGACGGATAAACTCAACGGGCTTTTCGCCAATGGTAATACGCCGCTTTATGATGGCGTTTGCTCGGCTATTCAAAAAATCAACGAACTTCAGGCAGACCATGCAGCCAACAATGAAAATCGGCTCTATGGAATCGTCCTGCTTTCAGACGGGCAGGATACAGCCAGCGCGAACACGCAGAATCAAATGTTCAATTGTCTGCCTAGCGGTGAAAACGTCACTGGCACAAAGGTCTTCACGATTGCCTTCGGCGAAGACGCCGAGGCGGACCTGATGCTGAGAATCGCGAACCGCACCAATGGCAAGACCTTCAAAGGCGACCCCGCAAGCATCGAGTCAATTTATAACGCCATTTCAGCGGAGCAATAAAACGCTGGAGTCCGACAGCTCGCCGTCGAAAATTGAAGGAACATATGCACTCCTGCAATTCAGAGGCAAAGAATAACGAAAGGTAACTTATGCAACAACATCGTCCCTTCTGGTATTTACTGGATGTCTACGGCTGGGTCGTGCTTGTGATGAGCATCGTTACGGCTTATATCATTGATCAATGGTGGGTTGTCCTGCTAGGCGTCATTGGCTATTTCCTTGCCCTGCTCGTAGACTTGATCGGGGGTAGGGCGCTGGGTCGCACCGGCGCCATGAGGTTAGCGCGCGCCGAGCAGGAGAACCGCGAGTTGAAAGCCGAACAGGCGCGCCTGCTTGGAGCGATCCATGAGCGCGATGGAAAACTCGCGCAGACGCAAACAAATACACAGGTAGACAAGGAGGCAGGTATACCGGGAAACAAGTAGACATGTAAACACGTAAACACCTGTGTATCTGTCTACTTGTGGACATGTATACCGCGAGAGCATATGGCTAAAGTACTCGGCGTTGGCGGAGTCTTCTTCAAATCGCCCGATCCAAAAACACTCTATGAGTGGTATGCAAAATGGCTGGGCATGGAATTTGAGAATTGAGGCATCGCCTACTTACCAAACACGATGCCCGCAAAGGGCCAGATGGTTTGGAGCGCATTCGACACCAATACCGATTACTTTGCGCCCTCTGAAAAAAGCTTTATGTTCAATCTGATGGTGGATAATTTGGAAGAGGCGCTCGAGCAGGTCAAAGAGGGCGGCGCGGAAGTGATCGGGGATATTGAAAAAATGGAGTATGGTTCATTCGGCTGGTTCATGGATCTCGACGGCAACAAGGTTGAACTTTGGGACCCCATGAAATAACCTGCTTTATGTCACTCTGAGCAACAGCGAAGAGTCCCGGATCACAAAAGAGATGTTTCGCCGCCAGCGGCTCAGCATGTTATGACCACAAAAGAGGAACAATGAAACGTGAAGAACGAAATGAAAAAATCGAACTTTATGGCAGCGGCTACGACATGCTGATAAAAACGCTCAAGGACATCCCGCGCGAGATGTGGAAGTTCAAGCCCGAGCCAAAAGAATGGAGTGTGCATGAGGTGCTTGTCCATCTCGCGGACTCCGAATCAAACGCGGCGTTGCGCGCCCGCAAACTGATCGTCGAGCCGGGCGGCACGCTGATGGGATACGACCAGGCGCTCTGGGCTGATGAATTGAATTATCACGATCATAGTTATGAAGACGCCTTGGAAGTTGTTCGCCTTGTTCGTAAGACCACTTATGAATTGTTGAAGAAACAGCCTGATGAAGTATTCTCCCATTCAGTCAAACATCCCGAATACGACGAGCCGTATACTTTCGAGAAATGGCTGGATATTTATTCCGCGCACATCCCAGGTCATATCGAGCAGATCAGGAATAATTACAAGATTTGGAGAGACTTAGTCGGATAGCCCTTAGTCTGCTGGTCCGCTAGTCAAGGCTGGCAGGCGCCTGACTACGAGATTAGAAGACTGGGAGACCAGGAGACTAAATGACTATTAACCACATCTTTGTCATCGGCGCAGGGACAATGGGCAACGGTATCGCGCAAGTCGCGGCGACATCGGGTTACCAGGTCACGTGCATGGACGTCATGCCCGCCGCGCTGGAGAAAGCCAAAGCCTCGATTGCAAAATCCACCGCGAAGCTTTTGGAAAAAGGAACCATCACTCAAGAGGGAAAAGGCTCTGCTGATAGCATCAACTATGTAAATAACATGGACACGATGAAGGATGCGGATTTTGTTATCGAAGCCGCGACCGAAAATCCTGAACTCAAATTCAAGATATTCAAGGACATGGATGCCACCGCGCGTGAAGGTGTGATCCTTGCGAGCAATACTTCATCCATTTCGATTACAAAACTCGCGGCGCATACGAAGCAACCGGATAGAGTCATTGGCATGCATTTTATGAATCCAGTGCCGCTGATGAAACTCGTGGAAGTCATCAAAGGACTCGCCACCAGCGATGAGACTCTCCAGGCTACGCTTGAATTATGCAAATTGATGAGCAAGGAAGCGTGGGAAGCCAATGACTCCCCCGGCTTCATTTCCAACCGTATTTTATGCCCAATGATTAACGAAGCGATCTTCACCTTGCAAGACGGGGTTGGCACACCCGAAGCCATCGACGCGGTGATGAAACTCGGAATGAATCATCCGATGGGTCCGCTCACACTGGCGGATTTGATCGGGCTTGACGTTGTGCTGTTCATCATGGAAGTTTTGCAACGCGACCTGGGCGAAGACAAGTATCGCCCCGCGCCATTATTGAGGAAGATGGTGGATGCAGGGTATTTGGGGAGGAAAAGCGGAAGAGGCTTTTATAGTTATCAGTAATTGGTAATTGGGGATTAGAGAGGCTGGCGGTTTTGGGGAACAGTAATTAGCCGCCATCTCGCAAGGCGACTGTAAAGCCGGGATTTGCCGCGGTAAACTACAATTTCGGAAGTCACAAAGTCAGATTTTCGTAATTAGGAGTTTCGCATGACATTCTATCGCTTTCGTCAAATCCTGCCGTTCCTTGGGTTTTTACTGCTTTGCGCATCCGCTGTCGTTTTTGTTGATACTCTTTTTGTCACGGAAGAGGGCAATGGAGGCCAGGAAATTACTGCCAGTGAGCATGATGCTGATTACATCGAAGTAAATGCGCGGTTGATCGGCGTGGATCCAATCAAGGAGAATATGACCTTTCGCCTTGATTTTGTTCCGCACGGCGGATTCGACAGTGGGGATGGACTGCTTGCTGTTCCTCTTGAAGCGCATATGAGCAGTATCGGCGGGGAATCAATTCAATTCGAGGCGGGGCGCCGCATGTTCCCGCATGAGGTGATCATCGATATGTATGAAGGGGAGGTGGAGGCGTATCCATTCGACAAGCACAGCGCCCTGTTTGAAATCCTTGTCGTGAACGAGGGTATAGCCGATGCAAGCGTGCCTACGCAATTGAATTTATATGCCAACCATCATGGGTATAAATTCAGCGATCAGGAGATGACAGAGAAATCGCATAATTATCTGGGTTATGATCTTCATATGCAAAGGTCTACACTGGTGGTTGGGACTGTCATCTTTTGCATGGCGATCATTTGGGGGCTGACGATTGTCAACATGTTCATTTGCTGGCTGGCGTTCAAAGGCAAGATGGAAGTGAATTTGGGATTGTTCGGCTACATGAGCGGATTTATCGTGTCGCTTTTCTTCTTCCGTCAGATCTTCCCAAATGTGCCGCCGTTTCTCGGTGTGTTCTCCGATTATGCGTCATTTTTCTGGGCGGAATTGGTCGCGGCAGGCATCTCAATCGGTCTCGTGGTCAAATGGTTTCATACACACCTGAGTCCTGTCGGTGAAACGAAAAAAGGCCGAGCATTGCGAACTCCCATGAGCGCCAGACCACTGGCTCAAAAAAAGGGATGATAAAGGCCGGATTGACTCTTGGATCCCCCATTGGGTCAAGAAAAACTGTATGGCGAGCGGAGTCGAACCAGCCTCCCAGGCAGCATTGGGATATGGAGATTGAAAAAGTCACGGAAGCCGCTGATATGGCGATTATATATCCTTCAAATAATTCAGTAACAAAAAGAGGAACAGTACAGCAGGAATTGCGTTTTGTTTCAGGTATATATCATGAGGTATGTGCCGCTGGTATTTGTTGAACTTTATCTTTTGCTTGACTATGCTTAACAGGTATGGTAATATCGCCGGACTTCGATGCGGGGTGGAGCAGTGGCAGCTCGTCGGGCTCATAACCCGAAGGTCGCAGGTTCAAGTCCTGCCCCCGCTACTCTCAAGGCCATGATGAACTCATGGTCTTTGTTTTTAAGGTCTGCACGCTGCGCGCAAGTCCTGCCCCCGCTACTTCAAGGCCATGATGAATTCATGGTCTTTATTTTTAAGATCTGCACGCTGCGCGCAAGCCGTGCTCCCGCTACTCTCAAGGCCATGATGAACTCATGGTCTTTGTTTTTGAGGTCTGCACGCACCCGTTTATGAAATGTGAATATCGTTCATTTTGAGATTCAAGAAGCAGTATAATCTCACTTATGACCAAACCCCGTCCCCTCGACCCCGAATCCAAACCCGATGACCGCGTGGATAACGCGCTGCGACCGCAAAAGTTGAATGACCTGATTGGTCAGGATCAAGTCAAAGAGA
>CAZIYY010000086.1:8492-20516 GCA_964543585.1 uncultured Anaerolinea sp.
ATCGCGGCAGCGCGTCAACGCGGTGAGGCGTTGGATCACGTATTGTTTTATGGACCTCCGGGTCTGGGCAAGACGACTCTCGCACATGTTGTAGCAAATGAAATGGGAGTCAACATCAAGATTACAGCAGGTCCCGTTATCGAGCGCGCAGGCGATTTAGCCGCTATTCTCACGAACCTGCGCGCAGGGGATGTGCTGTTCATTGACGAGGTCCATCGCTTGGGACGCGCAGTGGAGGAAGTGTTGTATCCCGCCATGGAAGATTACGCGTTGGACATTGTGATCGGTAAGGGACCTTCGGCGCGTTCGATACGATTGAAACTGCCGCGCTTTACGGTGGTCGGCGCGACGACGCGCTTGGCTCTGGTCACGGCTCCGTTGCGGGCGCGCTTCGGCGCGGTTTATCGGCTGGATTATTATGAGTTAAGCGCAATGCAGGCTATCGTCTCGCGTGCGGCGGGGATGTTGAAAGTCGAAGTCGCAAAAGATGGTATTGAAGAGATTGCCCGACGCGCCCGCGGGACCCCGCGCGTCGCATTGCGTCTTCTGCGGAGAGTCCGCGATTATGCTCAGGTCCGCGCGGATGGGACGGTCACATCCAAGGTCGCGCAGGAAGCGCTGGATTTGTTGCAGGTTGACCAGCTCGGACTCGATGACGTGGATCGCCGCGTCCTGAGAACGATTATCGAAAAATACAATGGCGGACCTGTTGGCTTGAACACGATTGCCGCATCCATCAGTGAAGAGCAGGATACGATCATGGATGTAGTCGAGCCATATCTTTTGCAACTCGGATTTTTGGACCGCACGCCGCAGGGACGCGTAGCCACAAAGTCCGCATATGAACATCTCAATTTGCCTTATACTGAAGAGGGACAGCCGCGCTTGCTCTAGCGTGGTCTCGATACGGCGGCGCTGGTTGAGTAGCCCGTAGGGCGTATCGAAACCCGCCGCCTACTCGACCACCGTACGAAGAACATGGAAAACATCGCTCGTTACTTGATGATAGGTGGAATCGTATTGTTCCTGATTGGTGGAGGAGTATACCTCGCCGCGAAATTCGGCTTGCCGCTTGGACGTTTGCCCGGCGATATTCGCGTCGAAGGGGAGAATGGTTCGTATTATTTTCCGATCACGAGTTCGATTTTGGTGTCCATTTTATTAACGATCATTGTGAATATAATATTTAGGTTCATAAAGAAGTAAGTATCCTATTAATAAAGTAAGGGATATTTATCACCCATGCCAATGATTAATTTAACGATCTCGGAGGGATTGCTTGATCATTTGAAAAGACTTTTCTTACTAGGGTTAGAGGATGTAGTTGAAAATAATGCACTTGATGGGAAGAATGGCTTTACATCATTTGCAATTCCTGCGTATATTATTTCAGTAACGGTTGTCGAAGCCTTTATTAATGAAATGTTTATCAGTCAGGCAGGTCGTTCATATTTTGGAGGTTCTGAGTCTAGTGATTTTTGGCGTGATATCGAGAAGGAGGAACTAATTAATAAATTGTTGATTCTTCCTGAAAAATATTTTGGCTGTTCTCTTCCTCGGGGCAACCGACCTTATCAAGACATGAAAAATTTAGTTGATCTTAGAAATGACCTTGTTCATTATAAGATGCCTCCTGATGCTCCCTCATATATTCATTTTCTTCAAAATCGTAAGGTAACCTTAACAGAGCCTGATAATTTGTGGGTAATAAATGTTTCTACAATAGAGGGTATTCGGTGGGCGCATAACACAGTTTGTCAAACACTTAGAGCAATTAGTAATTGTGAAAAAGCAAATACTCATCCTTTGTTGACATCTATAATAAGGAAGAGTTCTTTCGAGTCTTTTCCTGATTCGTTTATTCGTGACTGGCTAATTGAACGGTGAGCACAACCTAAGAATTAATCTACTTTCGATGAAAACCTCCGACTTCGACTACCATCTACCCGAATCCTCCATCGCGCAGACTCCCGCCGAACCACGCGATTCGTCGCGCCTGCTTGTGTTGCACCGCGATACGGGTGAATTGGAACATTGCATTTTTCGCGACGTCAGTGATTATTTGCTTGCCGGAGATTTGCTTGTGCTGAATCAAACGCGTGTTATTCCAGCACGTATTTACGCGCGCAAAGAAACAGGAGGACGCGTGGAATTGCTTCTCTTGCGCCGCCGCGACGAATTGACCTGGGAAGCATTGGTAGGAGGTAAGGGTCTGCGCGTAGGCACATTAGTAAAAGTAGAAGATGGACCAGAAGTTGAGATCACTGAAATTTTGGAAGGCTCAGAGCGGCTGATAAAATTCTCCGAACCCATCGAACCCTATTTTTCCAAAGTGGGGAATGTCCCATTGCCGCCGTATATTCATGAAAAACTGGATGACCCAGAACGCTATCAAACCGTCTATGCGCGCGAGCCAGGTTCCGCCGCCGCGCCCACGGCTGGACTCCACTTCACACCGCGCTTGTTGGAGGAGTTACAAGTGAAAGGTGTAAAGATCGCCTATGTCACGTTGCATGTGGGCTTGGATACCTTCGCGCCAGTGACGGAAGAGAATCCAGCACAGCATAGAATTCATAGCGAGTCGTGTGAGTTATCGCAGGGAAATGCTGATTTGATCAATCAAACAAAGCAATCTGGCGGGCGAGTTATAGCAGTTGGGACAACATCTGTCCGCATACTAGAATCTGCCGCAATCGAAAATACTGATCACTCGATACTGATCACTGCCTTTTCTGATCCGACTTCCCTCTTCATCCTCCCCGGCTACCAATTCAAAATTGTGGACGCAATGATCACGAACTTTCATTTGCCGAAGTCCACGTTGTTGATGCTGGTCAGCGCGTTTGCAGGGCGGGAAAAGATTCTTGAAACATACGAAACAGCCATAAACGAAGGTTATCGCTTTTATTCGTTTGGGGATGCGATGTTGATTTTATGATGCCATAACGATTTCATTGAGAAACATCTTTGTGGCTTCGTGGCGAGAAATCTCCAACTAGCATGGGTTGGTTCAGGCAGATTCGAGAGAGCGTTTTTCCCACTGCTCGACGTTTACACCCTTAATCAACAGCCACAAGAGGAAAAACAGCTCCCCCCAAGACGTAAAGAAGATAATGTTCGTGTTGAAGGTGGGCTGAAGAAATACTCCAAAACTTTGTATCACGTAGCCAAAGCATCCAATGATTAACAGGATGCCCAGAATTCTGGGCATGAAGCCCGACTTGAAGACCAGCCAACCCATCGGAAACAGCCACAGACCCCAGAATATCTGAGAGATAAGAAATCCCTGAGTGTGCAAGCGAAGAAAGAGGTACACCAGTGCTTGCAGCTGATCGGCTGGGAATACTTTCAGGTAGTCAGTACCGCTCAAGAGTTGTAGGACAGCCAGATAGTTAAGCTCATTGAGCATCGCGATAGGGACAGCAACCAGAGAGAATATGACCATCAGCGAAGCCATGTTCTTGTTAACCACTTTGAGCAATTGGTATAACGCTAGCACAAGAAATATTTGGCCTATGAAGGTGAATAAATTGAGCACGATACCGAAACGGAACAGTGATTCAGAAGCCATGATGTTACTGGCTGTTGCTGCCGCATCTCCGCGCACAATAAAACGGGATGGAAGATAAAGGAGGGTGAAGGGAGCGAATAGGTTCGCAATTAAATACAAGAACCCTGCGACTCTTGCGCGAACAAGTGGCGATGTTTGGGTGGTACGGGTTGTCATTTGATTTTCTCCTAAAGGGTATGATGGTTGACTTGATTTATATGTTGGAACGACAGTTCTAATGGATAAACCAAAAAGGAACGCCTGATTTTGCCTAGCGTATATAACGGTGTTGTGTCCCTACGTAGAGGTGGGCGGTAGGGACACGCAAATGTGAAGCCTCCCTGTGGGATTGCGTGTCCGATGCCCGGATTAGGCGGATTCTAATTCCTTTATCCATTCGATTGAGTTGAGATAACCCATAGCGCTGGTTTGGACTGGTTACCGAACAGTTAAGCGCATTTCTATATATGCCAGCTTTCTTTGCATTTCGTACCTCTTCCCAAGAAAAATCTCAGTTGAGGATGAGATTTTGTTTTTATAATGTCATAGCGACAATATTGAGAAGCAATCCTCAGTCAGCCCAAGGATTGCTTCATTTCGATGACAGCCATTTTTACCTGGTGGCAAAAACAAATGCTAGGACGAGAGCCAGAGTGCACAGGAAAACCACCGCGCCGATCGCCATCAACCCAAGGGTGCGAATCGTTATCCATTTTTTTGCCTCTTGATAGGATTCCATTGCGGACTCCTTTCTGAACGGGATGGGTACTTTGCCGAGCGAATCGGCTTTTGCCATTTGTTTGGCAGTCTCAGCCAGTTCTGAATCTGATTCGAGGTAATTTTTGACCAGCGCGGCTGTGTCATCACTGACTTCGCCAGCTAGGTACAGCGGCAATAAATCCAAAATAACATTTTTTGTGATTTCTTTCATGGTTTCTCCTTTTATAAACGGATATTGAACAGGTACTTTCGGACGCGATGGACTTTTACTTTTACGGCGCTCTCTGATAGTTGTAGGACGCGTGCGATTTCAGCATAAGGCAGATCGTATTGGACGCGCATGACGAAAGCAGAACGATCAACCTCAGCCAGAGTGAGCAGGGTGGTGCGGATTTGATCAAGCTCACTTTTTGTTTCGAGAACTTTTTCCAGTGCGGGGTGTGAGTCCGGGTGGGTATCGTTTAATATCTCGTGATCTCGATGCTTTCTCAACGATTCAAGATAGATGTTGCGTGCGATTGTAAAGAGATACGCCTTCAAAGTTTCAGTTCGAATGATGGCAAAATTCGTCCAGGCGCGCGTGAAGGTCTCGGCGGTAATATCTTCGGCGTCATTGGTATTTCCGCAAAGCCAGTTAGCGAAGCGGTACACGTCTGGCGAGTAAGATATATATAATTCTTCAAAGGTAAGCATGAACGTCTCTATATAACAATATGCAAGTTTGGGTGAAAAGTTACAAATTCCAGTATACAATTAAAGCATGTCAGAACTGGAAGTATTGAACAAAGAAATCATTGCCTGTAGTAAATGTCCGCGACTTGTTGAATGGCGCGAGGAAGTGGCGCGCGTCAAACGCAAGGCTTATCAAGATCAAGAGTATTGGGGCAAACCTGTGCCGGGATTCGGTGACCCCAATGCGCGTGTACTGGTGGTGGGACTCGCCCCGGGCGCGCATGGATCGAACCGTACGGGACGTCAATTCACGGGAGACGCGTCGGGTGGGTTTTTGTTCCCAGCGTTGTACCGCGCTGGGTTCGCGAATCAGGCGTCAGCTGAGTCGCGAAGCGATGGTCTCATCCTGAACGATATGTATATCACCGCGTCCGCGCGCTGCGCGCCTCCAAATAATAAGCCGACTACTGAGGAATTAAATAATTGCCAGCCGTATCTCGAAAGGGAAATCCAAATCATCAAACCAAAAGTGATTGTGTGTTTGGGCAGAATCGCTTTTGAACGACTCTTGAAGACATATCCAGTCCATAATTCGCAATGGAAGTTTGCCCATGGCGCAATCTATAATCTTCATCCTTCAAGCGAAGCGGTCAACCATCATCCATTATCCTTGCTCTGCTCCTATCATCCGAGTCAGCAAAATACATTGACGGGAAAATTGACGGTGAAGATGTTCGACGACATCTGGCTCAAAGCAAGAGAATTGATTCAGGATGAGCAAACTCGTTACGACTTGGACCTGGCTTCTTCTGGACGTAATAGACAAACTTAACGCGGCATCTGTGTGATATGACTCTCGGACGGATTGCATTTCTTGGATCGGGTGAGACCTCACTCGCGGGCGGGCGTATCTTCGAGTCTCTTGCGCGCTTCCTTCCAAGCCGGCTGCGTGTCGCCGTTATGGAGACGCCCGCAGGCTTCGAACTTAATTCCACGCAGGTCGCGGGACGCGTCGGTGATTTTTTCAAGACGCGATTGCAAAACTATAACCCTGTGATTGATCTTATCCCCGCGCGTAAACGTGACTCTGCTTTCAGTCCCGATGACCCTGAAATTATCAAACCCATTCTCCACGCAAACATGATCTTCATGGGACCGGGCAGTCCCACATACGCGATCCGTCATTTGAAGGATACGCTGGCGTGGGATGTGATCCGCGCGAGGCATCGCCTCGGCGCTACCCTTGTCTTCGCCTCCGCCGCGACCATTTCCATCGGCGCCCATGCCCTGCCCGTGTATGAGATTTATAAAGTGGGGCAGGATGTTCACGTTATGGATGGACTGAATCTCTTCAAGGATTTTGGTGCGCATCTTTCGTTCATCCCGCACTGGAACAATGCCGAAGGCGGACTGGACCTTGATACCAGCCGCTGTTTCGTAGGCATGGATCGTTTTGCAGACTGGTGCAATCTTTTGCCTTCCGAAAATACGACGCTAGGATTGGACGAGCATACGGGCATCATCATGGATTTTGAAAGTGGCATGTGCGAGATTAGCGGGGTGAGTTCCGTTTCTCTTCTGCGCGCAAGTGTCTCTAAAATTTACCCTTCAGGATCGAAATTTGCTTTGAGTGAATTGGGAGAGATGCTCGCCCCTGATCCCATTGAAAAAAATATTCCCGCACAGGTTTGGGATATGGTCGTAAATGTTTCCCCACTTGAAGACAATAAGCCGCCGGCTGAAATAATTTCATTGGCGGAGCAACGCGTTAATGCACGCGCGATCAAGAATTGGGCTGAATCTGATCGATTGCGCGACCAAATCACTGCACTCGGTTGGATGGTGCAGGATTCGAAAGAGGGATATAAATTGGCGAAAATTCTTTAAACACGACACTTGCACCTAGCGCAAGTGCAGGTGAGTACACAAGAGTCACAAAGGATTTCTAACCCATTTACTCGTCTACTTTTCTCGTTGTTCCTTTGTCTACTTACTCTCCTCTTTATGCTGTCTCACCAACTCACGTCTCAATATCTTCCCAACAGTCGTCTTCGGCAATTCGCTTCTGAATTCAAAATGGGTCGGGACTTTAAAAGGCGCAAGCCGTTCCTTGCAATGTGCCTTTAATTCGTCGACTGTTAAATTTTCGCCGGGTTTCAACACGACCCACGCCTTGACTGTCTCACCGCGATTTGGGTCGGGGATGCCGCCCACACCCACTTCCAGAACTTTCGGATGCGAGGCAATGGCTTCCTCGACCTCGCGCGGCCAGACCTGGAATCCGCCCGGCTTGATCAACTCTTTCTTTCTATCCACGATATAGAAATAACCATCCTCATCCATGCGGACGATATCACCGGTATACAGCCAGACCTTTCCGTTCTTATCCTGGCGAAGCGAATTGGCTGTTTCAGTCGGCATGTTGTGGTAGCCCTTCATCACCTGGGGCCCATACAGCAGCAGTTCACCAATTTCGCCTTGTGGTAAATCTGTTTCGCCATCATCCAAACTGACGATTCTACATTCCATGTTGGGCAGTGGCATTCCAATTGACCCCACCTTATTTACGCCCAGGAGCGGATTGCCGTGTGTGCCTGTCGGCGCCTCGGAGAGACCGTAGGCTTCAAAAATCTTGCCGCCCGTTAATTTCTCAAATTGCTCCTTTGTTTCGCGCATCAAGGCGGCTGAACCCGAGATGCAGGCTTTAATTGAAGACAACTCATATTTCCCCGCTTTGACATCCGGGTGATTATTGATACCGTTATACATGGCTGGGACGCCGGGGAAGATCGTGGCTTTATATTTGGAGATATTTTCCAATATGTCTTTTAGATCACGCGGATTTGGCACCATCACCATGCTGGCGCCCGAAGCCATCGCAACCGACATGCCCGCGACCATACCGTAAACATGAAATAGTGGAATCGCCATTAGGCACACTTCCTGTCCATCGTTCGATGTGACAAGCCAGGCTTTTATCTGTATGGTGTTTGCGACCACGTTACGATGCAAAGCCACCGCGCCCTTTGATACGCCCGTCGTCCCGCCTGAATATTGGAACAAAGCTGTATCGTCAGGACCAATTTCCAGCTTGGGCTGAGGCGCATCTTTATATTTTGCGAGCAAATCTTTCAGCCAGATGTCGCCATCCTTGAGTCCGCCCTCGATTCTAAATCCGCTTTTTTTCTCGCGCAATAACGTGAACAACACCTGCTTGATCGGCGGCAGAGCCTCTTTGAGATTTGTCACGATCAGTTTTTTGATCCTGGTATTCGGTTGCGCTTTTTTGATCGTGTCGTAATAGTTCGTCATCACGAACATGGTTTCAATACCCGCATCACTGGCTTGGTGTGCAATCTCAGGCGGAGTGTACAGCGGGTTCGTCGCAACCACCACGCCGCCCGCTTTAAGAATGCCGAAATAGATCATCACGAACTGTGGCGTGTTTGGCATGAACATGCCCACGCGGTCGCCTTTCTTCACGCCCATATCCACTAGCGCGGCCGCGATACGATTGGAGATTGCATTCATCTCCTGATACGTAACGACCGCGCCCTGAAAAATCGTACAGGCGCGGTCGGGATACTTGCGCGCCGACTCCTCAAGAAAATGAAACAACGGCACATTTGGAATTTCAACTGTGTGCGGAACCCCTTTGTCGTAATGAGCAAGCCATGGTTTTTCGTTCATGATGTCTCCTCTTTTACAATGATGTTTACAGTATATTCACTTGAGAATCAAAAGTCAACTACTTCATGTTGTTCTGAGCGAAGCGAAGAGTCTTTTACGTGGCTTTGATGTAGTCCCGAATTTTTTCACTGACTCCATCCCCGACTCTAAACCACAAAATATTCGGATCAGACTCCTTGAACCAATTTGCCTGCCTGCGGACGAAAACCCGCGTCGCGCGACGGATAGCCTGCTTCGCCTCTTCAACCTTTATCTTTCCTTCAAGCGCCTTTACACATTCGCGATATCCAATCGCGGACATGGTGGGCAGGGTGGGGGAGTAGCCGCTTGCCAATAAACTTTTCACTTCATCCAAAAATCCATTTGCAAACATGGATTCGATTCTCGCATCAACCCTTGCATACAACTCCACGCGCGGGCGCGTCAATCCAATCGTAACAAGATGATAAGGCGATTCACTTTGACCGCGTTGCTCGGAAAATTTTCTGCCTGTTGTCATAATCACTTCGAGCGCGCGGATTGTTCTGCGAGAGTTGCGCGGATCAATTTTCTCTGCCGCAACAGGATCAAGTGTTTTTAGTTTTTCGTGTAACCAATATATGCCGTTTTCCTCTTTTAGCTTCGTTAATTCATCTCGTAAATCTTCATCGGGTTTTACTTCGGGCGGCGTCCAGCCTTCAGTCACAGCACGGACATATTGTCCCGTGCCGCCAACCAGAAACGGAAGTTTATTGCGCGCGTGAATGTCAATAATAACTTCATGCGTCTTCTGTTGAAAGACAGCCAGACTCAAAATCTCGCCGGGATTTGCAATATCAATCAAATGATGTGGCACGCGCGCCCGCTCTTCGCGTGTTGGCTTCGCTGTCCCAATATCCATCCCGCGATAGAAGAGACGTGAATCCGCAGAGACGATCTCGCCGTTGAGTCTTTCTGCGACTTGGATGGAAATTTCCGTCTTGCCAACGGCTGTAGGTCCCACGATGAGAATGAGACGCGATTTGTCAGATTGCATTCTCAAAATGGGTAATCTTCGGTTTCATGTCAGGCTTTCCTTCGATTGCAATCACATCAATCTGCCAGTGATCAATTTCGTGTTCTGCCGCATAATGATCCGCCGTGGCGAGCATGTGTTCGCGTTTGTGGGGCGTGATGGATTCTTCAGGCAAGCCCATTTTATTGGATGTCCGCGCTTTGACTTCAACAAATATCGTGATATCGCTTTGTCGGGCAACAATATCAATTTCACCGTATGGCGTCCGCACATTGCGCGCGATGATCTCATACCCGCGTTCCGTGAGATATTCGGCGGCGGTCTCTTCGCCCCATTTGCCGATGCGCTGGTTGTGTTTCATTTCAGGAACTCTTCGAGAATGGACATCAGGCGTTCGTCAAATTTTTGTTTAACCGGCTTGGTGTTTTGGAGGAGGCGGTTGTAATGCCCAAGCATGATTTTTGTTGTGCGTTCGATGGAAAATTGCTCGGATGCCTTGAGAGCCTCAGCGCCAAATTTTTTTCGCAAATCTTTATTGAGGCACAGATAGGTGAGCTTGGCGGCATACGATGCGATATCTTCTGTGGAAAGCAAACCAGATACCCCATCTGTAATTGAATCGCCGACTCCGGGTGAGTTGATGCCTACGACGGGAAGCCCAGTTGCCATGGCTTCGATCACCGAGAATGGATGAACTTCCGTGACGGAGGCTGTAACGAAGGCGTCACACATTGCGAGGTAAGAGGGGAGGTTACTTTGGGAAATCAATCCGGTGAACCACACTCGCTCCTTAACATGCAATTCATTTGCCAGTATTTTTAATTCCTCCTCGTGCTCTTTTTGCCCTCCGCCAACAACAAGCAAATAAACATTTGGGATGGTGCGTGCCACGCCTGCGAAAGCCTGGAGAAGGAATCCGAGATTCTTTTCCGGCGCTATGCGACCCGCATATACTAAAATGATATCGTTCTTGGAGAAATCAAACTCTGCGCGCGGCAATGGCCTTACTTTTTTATATGCTTTCAAATCCGCGCCGTTGGGTACGACCTCGATATGACTTTCCACTTTGAATTCGCGCAGGATTTTTTTCATGCCATTTGATGGCGAAATGACCAGGTTAACTGCCTCACAGAAATCGGGCATGTAGGCTTGAAGTAAGCCATGGCTCACTTCCTCGGGTAAATTTGGGAGCCGGGCTTGGGCATAGAGATCGTAGCGGGTGTGATTGGTGAAAACTATGGGAATTTGTTTGCTCCTGCAATAGTGCAGGGCAAGACGTCCGCTGAGGAATGGATGGTGGACGTGAACCACATCCATGGTTTGGAGAAGTTTCTTCGCCGCGCTCCTGTAGCGAAGGGAGAGGTAAAAGCCTGTGTCTGCCAGAGCCAAGCCCGGGCTGCGAATGACGCGCGGGTCGTCCTCCTGATGATCGAGCTCGCCAAAAGTAAATACGTACACTTCGTGCCCGGCTTCTTCGAGGGCGCGTTTGTTCAGGTCAATGTATGTTGTGATGCCGCTGACGTAGGGCTTATACACATCTGCCATCATTCCGATTCGCATGAGTTAATCGTACAGGGAAGCGAGTGGAGAGTCAAGAAGAATGAAGGCTTGTCCTGAGTAAAGTCGAAGGGGTGAAATGGGGAAGGGCGTGATAGAATCAAGATATGACCGTGAAGTTGATTTTGCGAGATAAGGAATATGAAGTGAAGCCGGGGATGATGCTGCTCGACGCGTTGAAGAAAACTAATATTGTGCCCGAGTCTGTGATCGCGACGCGGGATGGCGAAATGATTTTGGATGACGAAATTTTGAAGGATGGCGAGGTGGTCAAGTTGATTGCGGTGATTTCCGGAGGCTGACGTTATGGCAAGTAAGACCACAGCTAGGAAAGTTCGCTGTTCATAGCCTCCCCTTTGGGGAAAGCGAAAGAAACAAAAGCCTCAGCCACGAATTGGTCTTAAAAATTCGCGTTCTCTCGCGAAATTCGCGGCGAAAAGGGTTTGATTCTTATCTGCTTACCTGCGCTTGTATTGACCCTATTTCGATAAATGCCTGCCCCTTGCTCTAATAGAGTCGCTATGCTAAAATCTGCCCGCTGATTAATTGGGGACTCGTCTAATGGCAGGACAGCTGACTCTGGATCAGCTAGTAATCATATTGGGGAGTCGTCCAACGGCAGGACACATCCCTCTGGAGGATGGTATCTTGGTTCGAATCCAGGCTCCCCAGCCTAAAAATTACCTTGAGAAAAAAAACTCAGGGTATTTTGATTTTAAAATCACAGCCTAGTCACCCTTAAGTATACCTTATGGAGTGAAAGATTTTGGCTCAAGTATTGAAAGAGGGAGTGACAAATTGTGTGGGCTAAGGAAGTCCATCACGTTAGCTGGATAGTCTG
>CAZIYY010000087.1:0-20243 GCA_964543585.1 uncultured Anaerolinea sp.
ACAGTAGTTTATCTTGTTTAGTCCTACTGTCCAAATTTTGGGGTGCATTACAAAGTAATAACTTTTAGATTAGTGCGAGGTTATTATTCGAAGATTACTCTTTATTTTACAATAACAGCAAAAATGTCTGCGTCAGTCTCGTACAGCTTGTAGGGATCAAAATTTGAATAAAGCAAATATAATTCGTCATCAGACATTTTTGTTCCTAATGGAGTTATATAGCTAAGATCAAAGTCAAAGTTTGTTGTTATGAATTCCCTATCTTTGTTCTTAATTTCAATATTTTGCCAGTTCCATACATGTGCTGACATTAAATAGAGATATTCAATGTTTTTGTTTATATTGCAGTTGTCGCAAGAAACATCTATTAAAAAGGTGATAGCAGGTTGGGACTCGTCAGCTAATGTCTCCTCTAAATAGTTGTTTACCGGATTAGCTAAGTAATCTTCGAGACTCAAAGAATTATTTTTTGGATATAACAGATTGTCGATTGCTAAGTGCGCTTTTCTTGTGACTTTCAAATATTCGACAGGAAGATCGTTCGAAAAACCTATGCTAAAGGTTGCAGATTGGTCTGGCGAGAGTGCGTCCAATGTTATTACAAGAGAGTCATTACCTAAAATAGATGAGTTTCCACACTCAGTTCTGGTATATTGTTTGCTAAAATTGAGAGATATATTTTCTGTTTTGACGACAAAATTATCGATATCAGTTATTGCATTTTCCCATGACGCATGCATATTATATAAACATACAACTGCGCGAATATTCTTCGCGATAGCAGGTCCCTGATTTATTATCTTGAATCCATCAACATTTGTAATTGCATTTTCCAGATCTAATTTAGCTATTTCTGTTTGATTTTGTAATGTAACAAGTTGCTTCTGGAACTCTTCATTCCTGATGTTTAAATAAACTGCTACAGCAATACCTATAATCGCGGTTAACAAGAGATTTCCTATGGAAATCCACATTTCTACCGAAATTTTATTTACATTGTCTTTCGGATTGGTTTTCGTCTTTTCTCTTATCTTTGGCATGGTATTAATCAACTGATTATGGACTTAATTATTTTCATGGAAATTTTCTTTACCTTAGTGCTCCTACTGTGAGTCGTGACATATCATGGTTCGTTAATTTCACATCGCTCTTTTTGTTTACCAAAGTTTATTCAGGTTATCTATCTTTGAACATGCCAAAACTTTGACATCAATCCTGCTTGCTTGAAAATCTTCGGTGCGGACTAAAGTCCTGCCTCAGTGCGTGGAAGCCCTGCGGGCTGAGGAGCGAGTCGGCTTTTAGCCGACTTCCATGAACTGAGGGAGGGATTTATCCCGTACCGTGCCAAAACTTTGACTTTGACTTTGACGTCAATCCTGCCTGCTTGAAAATCTCTGCAACCTGTTCGACGGAATTAAGTTCCCTTCTCAGGCTGCCTCAATAACCATACCATGCCTGCACCTGTCAATGCGCTCGAAAGAAGTATAGCTATGATCAGTTCGAGAGGAATATCGATTTGCAGAATTGCTTGAATGGTATCGCCTGTGGATGCACCAATTGCCCAGCTCAACGCGCTGATCAGAATCCACCAGTGCGCCTTCCGAACTTTCGATCGCAGCACGAACCATTGACCAGCGCCTGTTAATGCGCCGAGTAATCCACCATGACCAAGTCCCTCGATCAACTTACCGAATACACCCGTACCCTCGCCGAATAACTCAGCAAAGTTCATTGACCAGAAAACGACCCAGACCCCAATCGTAATTGGAGCCCATAAACTTATACCATCTATTCTTTTTCGCAGGACGAGCCATTGTGCAACGCCGAGCCCGATTCCGAAGATCAGTCCGATCACCATGCCGGAGACCGCTGGTGGTGCATTGTTTATGGCTTCACCAACTCCGAAGACCAGCAATGCCAATCCAATGATAAGAGCCGCAAAAGCACCTAGCAGCCATGAAAGCCATAACTTCCATGCAGCGATCGATTTTTCGGCTTTCATTATTTGATCTCCTAATGAGCTACAAACCAAGTCTATGTATTACACATACCAAAACGCTGACATCAAACCTGCCTGCTTGAAAATCTCTGCAACCTGTTCAATGTTTCGTCCATGATAATCCAGGGACAGGCGGTCCTGATACCAAAGTTTGGAAAGTTCCCAAACTTGATGGATGGTTAGAACTTCTCCGCGTTTGAGATCCTTCCGCTTGCACCATTTGTCAATCCATTCCTCCGCCTGGAAGAGAAGCATAGTCGCTCAGGTGAAGACCAGGTCATCGTACCAGCGGGCGAAGGGCAGGGGGAAGTGCACAAGTAATTGGTTATTGGTAATTTGTCCGTCTTTTATTTCTAGTCGAACCGAGTCATTGCTCTCTGTGCAAACGGCTTCGATGACCGCGTCGCTGTGGAGCGTGGCGGGGATGCCGAGCATGTCCCAGGCGCAGTTGGCGTAATAGGTTTTGCCATTGGCATGGACTTTGAAGTCTGTGGGAATCCCTGAAAACGGATTTGCCATGCGGACCGTCAACGTCTCTGGCTCGAGGAAGAAAGCGTGGCGGTTGTGTAATTCTTTGTAAAGTTCGCTCGCTTCTTCAATGCTGATGTCGAAATGACGCGCAGTTTCATCCACACTCGGCGGGTGAGTCGTGTCCGTGAAATGGTTGTAGACGAAGTGGCGTACTTGCCAGAGGAGGGAGTCGCTATTATCCATTATCAAATTTTTGTTCAACCATAACCAATTTGCTCTTGGAATTCAATATCCTAATAACATCTCGTGATACTTGAAATGCCGCATTGAATTCTTTCCAACAATGTCTCCAATATTCTGCAAAATTATAGCCGCTTCTTTTTTCAAAGACTCTTCTATGAAATATCCATACCACGAAACACGTTCCCCAAAATAAGAATCTTTGCAATCCATTCGTTGTTGCCAATAACAGCCAATTTCGCTTTGCTCGTAATTTCCCTAATTGTTCTGCTTGAAATTCGACATGCCTCACTTCATCTTGCAGGATTTGTTTGCACAGGGTTTGGAGTACCTGGGATTTGGTTGCGTCTCTCAAAGCAGTGTAATAAACTATTGCGATGATCTCCGCGGTTATCAAAACTGCGATTGATATTTCCAGATTGCCAAGGAGTTGACGTAAACGGCGAAATACACCATCTGTAAAAGTCGTTTTTACAAGGGGAATTTCATTGATTTGCAGAAAATGGGCGAGATCTCTTGCGTGACGCTGCTCCTCAGTAATAAATAGACGGATCGCTTCAACATATTCATAATCACCTGTTTGTTCCGCATAATTCTTTGAATATTGGAACAAGTGACGACCTTCAGAGCTTTCGCCTGCCTGAAAGTCTTGAACTGAGGAAGCAATTGCTTTTTGTTCTTCATCGTTAAGTTCCCGACCAATATCCCAGGGTATTTCCAAAAGTGACCGAGCGTTTTCTTCATAGTATTTTCGCCATTCGAGTGAGGTTTGCATGATGATCTCCAATCTTTTTTTGATGGTGACCATCATTCTATTCATAAGGCTCTTTCAAAATCTCTCCTGGTCTATCAATTGCAATCGTCTTTTCTTTTATCATCTGCGAGACGGTTAGTTTTCAGCATACCCTTCATCCCAGGTGCGCATGGGATCGTGTGCCCGAAGGTCAACGCCAAAGTCCACGCTGGCTTTGAGCGCCATGAGAACGGAGACCCAGCCCGCGATGACTTCGGTTCTGTCTTCTGGTGGAACGCCTTGATCGGTCAGGGTCAGGTCTGTTCCGCCAGAGTCATCAGAAATTAACTCGAAGGTGGTGATACTGCCGCCATAGTATTCGACCTTGAACTTGTGGGGCGGATCCTTCTCTAAAATCTTCCCTTTCCATTCAGCCTGATTGGGGAAGACAAAATGGACCATCCCATCCTGCTCGACCGCCGATTCTGCCCAGAAACTGGCTCGCCCGTCATTGGTGGTGACTATTTGGTAAACAGCTTGAGGAGATGACTTCAGGTGTAATTTCCAGCAAATGATCTCGGGGTCGTTTTGAAAGATCATTAGGTCAAGTCCTTCAGTATCTCTTCTGCGCGGTCAATTCTGACCACTTTCTCAACAACCATTCGCGCGGCGACTTTTTCGATCAGATCGCCCGTCGCGCCCGCGGCAATTGCAACCTGGCGCGCGTGCAATGACATGTGTCCGCGCTGGATGCCTTCGGTGGCGAGAGCGCGTAATGCGGCCATGTTTTGGGCGAGTCCAACTGAGACGATGATCTCAGCGAGTTCGGATGCAGTCATCACGCCCATGAGTTTGACCGCGGCTTGCGCGCCAGGGTGGACCTTGGTCGCGCCACCGACGATTCCCACCGCCATGGGCATTTCGAGCGTTCCGACGAGATTCCCGTCCCTGTCCTTGCCCCAGGTCGAAAGTGAAGTGTATTTGCCTGAACGTGCGGCGTAAGCATGCGCGCCCGCTTCGATGGCGCGCCAGTCGTTGCCTGTGGCGATAACCACCGAATCCACGCCATTCATGATACCTTTGTTGTGTGTCGCTGCTCGGTAAGGATCTGTTGCGGCAAAAGCCCAGGCTTCGATAATGCCATCGCGCACCTTTTCGCCTGTGAATTCGCGGGTCTCAGAGCCGCTCTGAATAGAAAACGCCAGTTCCTTGACGGGAATCGTGCAACGGGCGCGGGCTAGCCGATGATCTGCGAGATTGGACAAAATGCGCAGGTGAACGCGCCCTCCTGTAATGGATTCGACGAGCGGAGCCAACCGTTCGCAAGCGGTGTTGACCGCATTTGCTCCCATCGCATCGCGTACGTCATAAATGAGATGAATAACCAGGAAGGGTCCGATGGGAGAATCACTGATTACGCGGGCTTCGAGGTTGTGCGCGCCGCCGCCGAATTTTTTCAGTACAGGGTCCACAGCGTCGGCTTCAGCGAGAAGCTCCTCTTTATGCTCTAAAATGGAGAGTTGCGCCAGATGGACATTCGCGAGATCGAGCACCTGCATTTGCCCAATCATGTGTGGTTCGTTGGTGGTGGCTTGAAATCCGCCGCCTGTACGGGCGAGTTTTGCCATAAATGATGCGCCTGCAACGACGGACGGCTCCTCAAGAGTCATTGGCACAAGGACATCCTTGCCATTCACTTGAAAGTTCAATGCGATTCCGAGCGGCAAGCTATATAAGCCGACGACATTCTCGATCATGTGGTCGGCGGCTTCGGGGGAGAGTCCGCCTGAGGTGAACGGGAGCAGGTTTTCGGGAGTCTGATGCGAGGCGATTGCCAGTTGGGCGCGGCGGTCATCGAGAGTCATGTTGTAGAATCCAGAGATACGAGAATTTGTCATGTTTTCACCTTTCGTCGAATATATTGTAGTCCCATCACCCTCCAAAATCTATCACATTTTATGAAATGAGTAGTCAAAATCAGCGCATCAAAAATTTCTTTAACGTTGAATCACAGAAACTCGAGTCTCATAAGTATTGACTCATTGAATGTTCATCGCGCGTTTCTTTAACAACAACAATTCATATTTGTATTCATGGAGTTTAATTTGTCATTAAACCCCATATGTGGGGGGCAAAAAAACCTGATGTGTGTACTTGGCTGAAACGTGTGTTCTATGAACATAACTTCTCATTGATCTTTCACGCGCGCAATCTTTAACGTTGAGCGACCTTAAAAAAACGAAAGTTTTAAATTTGGCGTAGGCTTAACGTGTTGTTATTTTCATTATCTATGCTAGAATGTAACGACGCTGAGATATGGATGTGAAGAACCATACGCATCTTAAATCCCTGTAGCCAGTGAAAAAACAATTGAATAAAGCCTCAAATAAGCCGCTGTCGAAGCGGGTTAATTCGACATACGCAATTTTCCCGCCTGCCTCTTTCACCCTTTGATGCAGCGAGCAGGATTATCATCGCAACGGAGCAATGTATGAATGCAGAACAAGCATGGCAATCGGTACTCGGTCAACTCCAAATGGAAATGCCTCGCGCCTCATTCGATACGTGGGTGCGCGATACGAAGCCAGTCTCATACCAGGATGGCACGTTGACCATCGGCGTACGTAACGCTTATGCCCGCGATTGGCTTGAAAGCCGCCTCGCCAGTACAGTCAGCCGCTTGCTGATTGGAATTATGAACGTCAGTGTTGCCGTCAATTTTATTGTCAACGGCAATGATAGGGAACAAATAACGGATCAAACGCCTGCGGGCCAGCGGGAAACCTTCGATCATACTCAAGCTGAGCCGGTTGAGGCTTACGAACAGCCTGTTCGCAACTCAAGCATGAACCCGCGCTATATCTTCGATACATATGTCGTCGGCTCGGGAAATCGCCTTGCTCATGCCGCTTGCCTGGCTGTTGCTGAGAAACCTGCCCGCGCCTACAATCCGCTTTTCCTTTATGGGGGAGTTGGGCTGGGAAAAACACACCTGCTTCATGCGATTGGGAATGCCTGCCATCAGCGCAGTCTCAATGTCTTGTACGTATCGTCGGAGGAATTTACGAACGATATGATTAGCGCCATTCGCACCCATACCAACCAGGCTTTTCGCGAGAAATACCGTTCAGCGGATGTGCTATTGGTGGATGATATTCAGTTCATCGCTGGCAAAGAATCCACACAGGAGGAATTTTTCCATACCTTCAACACCTTGCATGGACAGGATAAACAGATCATCGTTTCTTCGGACCGCCCGCCGAAATCTTTGAACACGCTGGATGAACGGTTGCGCTCACGCTTTGAGTGGGGTTTAACTGCCGATATCCAGCCGCCAGACTTGGAGACCCGCCTTGCCATCCTTCGCTCGAAAGCCGAGCGGACGGGTCGCCAGATATCAGATGAGATTCTGGAGAGCATCGCGCGGCGGGTGCAATCGAATATTCGCGAGTTGGAAGGCGCGCTCAACCGCATCCTTGCTTTTGCAGACTTGAGCGGGACATCGTTGACACCGAATCTTGTGGAGGTGGCGCTTGCTGATTTATTGCCTCAGCGCAGTGATATCGAGCCCAAAAAGATTATTGAATTGGTTGCGAAGGAATGGCAAACTTCTGTTGAAGCGCTGATTGGACGCGATCGCTCCCAAAAGATCGCGCAACCCAGGCAGGTTGCCATGTATCTCATGCGAAAAGAGACCGACGCTTCACTGCCGCGCATTGGTGAAGCGCTTGGCGGGCGCGATCACACAACCGTAATGTATGCCATCCAGAAGATTGCCGGCGATATCGAAACCAAAACAGATTTGCGGAAACGCGTGGTCAGCGTCAAACAGCAGTTATATGGTCAAACCGCGGTGATTTAGTTGATTTAATTCCGGAGTCGGACGGGCTCCCGTCTGAGAGTCAGAAGCGAGTCCTGGACTCCAGAGTATGCAGTGAGAGAATTATCTCGCTACTTGTTTAATCGTCGAAAGCAGAGGGGAAAATCGCTTCTCCAAACGCTATCAATTTTCGGCGACGCGCGCAGCGTTAATTCGTTTTTCCATGTTATAATCCCGCCGCTTCTCCCTTCGACTGCGGCACAAAAATCATGTGCCTCCGCTCAGGGTGAGGGAGCAACATCTTGCCTGGGACGGGCATCAAGCGTCCTTGAGCGGGTTATCAATCCCCGCTAAACTCATTCTGCTTCACGCCGATAAGGTTGCGCGTTGGAAAGCGGAAAACTAAGGAGAAATAAATGGCTGTAATTTCCATGAAAGCCCTGCTTGAAAGCGGCGTCCATTTCGGGCATCGCACCAACAAGTGGGACCCGCGCATGAAACCGTATACCTTCACGGAGCGTAACGGCATTCACATCATTGACCTGCAACAAACTTCCAAGTTGTTGAACCAGGCATACAATGTGGTCCGTGATGCTGTGTCGAATGGCGGTACGGTTTTGTTTGTCGGCACAAAACGCCAGGCTCAGGAGACGGTTGCCGAAGAAGCGACTCGCTGTGGCATGCCTTATGTGACCGAACGCTGGATGGGCGGGATGCTCACCAACTGGTCCACGATGTATGCCCGTATTCAGGAACTCGAACGCCTGGAGAAGATGCGCGATAACAACGAACTCGAGCGCCTTACCAAGAAGGAAGGTCTGTTGATCGGACGTGAGATCACGCGCCTCACAACCCGCCTCTCTGGCACGCGTACAATGAAGCGCCGTCCTGACTTAATCTTCATCATTGATGTCGGCCGCGAAGAGTCCGCAGTGCATGAAGCAAACCTGCTCGGCATTCCTATTGTCGCGATGGTGGACACGAACTGCAATCCGCAGAATATTGACTATGTCGTGCCTTCCAATGACGATGCGATCCGCGCCATCAAATTGCTGGTGGCAAAGATCGCGGTCGCTGTTCTCGAAGGCAAGGCAATGCGCAAGGAAGAAGATGTTGAAGCGAAGCCTGCTGAGCAGATCAAGTCTAAATCTGACAGATCCGCCCGCAAGGCTCCGAAGGTCGTGGAGACGGATGAAGAATTGGAAGATGTCGCCCTGCTCGGCGAAGCCACGTTAGCGAAGATGAGCGCGGCGCGCGAGGACGTTGTCGAAACGCCTGTTGTCGAGACACCTGTTGTGGAGGCCGCGACTCCTCCAGCCGCCGCTCCTGAAACGCCCGCTGTTGAAAACCAGGCTCTAGCAACTGAAACTGACGCGCCCGAAACACCAGCCGCCGAAGAAAAAAGCGCTGAGTAATTTGTTTGATGTAGGATAAGGATAATATAGATGGAAATCACGACTGAAATGATCAAAGAACTACGCGCCGCGACAAATGCGGGCATATTAGATTGTCGCAAAGCGCTTACAGAAGCCGACGGCGACTTTCAAAAAGCAGTGGATTGGCTGCGCGAAAAAGGAATGGCAACCGCCGCCAAGCGCGCTGACCGTGAAGCCTCGCAGGGTATTGTGGAACTCTACTCGCACGGCGGCGGACGAGTAGGCGTGATGGTTGAAGTGAACTGCGAAACCGATTTTGTAGCGCGTTCTGATAAATTCCGCGAACTGGCTCATGAACTCGCGTTGCAGATCGCCGCGTCGGCGCCGCGCTATCTCAAAGTGGAGGAGATCCCAGCCGAAGTCCTGGAACACGAAGCGGAGATCGCCCGCGCACGCGCGAAGGAGGATGGCAAGCCTGAGAACATCATGGAGAAGATCGTCCAGGGACGTCTCGAAAAATTCAAGGACGAAGCTGTCCTTCAGCGTCAGTCGTACATCCGTGATGAAGCGATTACGGTTGAAAAACTGATCCTACAGACGGTGGCAGTCATCGGTGAAAATGTGATTGTCCGCCGCTTCCAGCGCTGGGAGTTGGGTGAGAGTTTGAACAATTAATTGAAAAGACCAACCTTCAGGTTGGTCTTTTTATGGTCCCCTCACCCCATCCCTCTCCCGCTGGGAGAGGATGTCCGAAGGACAGGTGAGGGCCGAGGAGCAATATGAGCGACATCAAATACAAACGTATTCTTCTCAAACTAAGCGGCGAAGCGCTGGCGGGGAAGTCTGGATTTGGGATTGATGTAGATGAAGCCGAATCCATTGCCAGCCGAATCAAGGAAGTATTTGATCTGGGGGTGGAGGTGGCAGTTGTGATCGGCGCGGGGAATTTGTGGCGCGGCAAGCAGGGACTTGAACGCGGCATGGATCGTTCGACTGCCGATTACATGGGCATGCTCGGAACGGTGATGAATGCCATGGTATTGATGGATGCGCTGGAACGCGCGGGTGTTTATACCCGCGTTATGTCCGCAATTGAGATGCGCGCCGTTGCCGAACCATACATCCGCCGCCGCGCCATTCGCCATCTCGAAAAGGGACGCGTGGTGATTTTCGGCGCGGGGACGGGTAATCCATTTTTTTCAACAGATACAGCCGCGGCGCTGCGCGCGACCGAGATTGATGCGGATGTGGTCATCAAAGCCACAAAAGTGGACGGCGTTTATGACTCCGATCCCAAAAAGAATCCTGGCGCCAAGAAATTCGATGAATTGAACTATATCGAAGTGATCAATCGCAGGCTTGAGGTGATGGATAGCACAGCCATTACACTTTGCATGGAAAATAAATTGCCGATCCTGGTGGTCAACCTTTGGGATCCGCATACGCTTCTTGCGGCGTTGAGGGGTGAAGCCGTGGGAACACTCGTGCACGATTAGTATTGTCTTGCACAATTAACTCGCCTTACGCGCTTTTTGTTTTACATACCGCAGGGGTGACCCGCCCAGCGAGAGCAAAATACCTTGACGACCTTGAAGGGTCGCTCCTTCTGCGTAAGGTGAATAATTCATAGGAGAGAGAATTCGCTCTCCTATTTTTAATTTGAGAGCCTATCGTTTATCTTCAATTCCTCTCGCGAATTGTCTTTCATGTAGCGTTTTTTGTGGTTTTGGTGTATCCTTAACATTGGAATTATTTCCACATTTCAGGAGACTGCGGTGATTAAAGACATTCTCAACAGCGCCGAAACCCGTATGCGCGGCGCCATTCAGGTCCTTCATGACGATCTCTCCGCCATCCGCACAGGGCGCGCGAGTCCGGGTCTGGTTGAAAAAATGCCGATAGAGTATTACGGGACCCCCACACCTTTGATGCAACTGGCTTCGATCAGTGTCCCTGAGCCGCGCACTTTGACGATCAAACCCTTCGATCCATCCACGCTGAAAGTGATCGAAAAAGCGATTCAAGCCTCGGACCTGGGACTGAATCCCAATAACGATGGAAAGGTCATCCACCTCAACCTGCCTGCGCTTAATGAAGAACGCCGCCGCGACCTGGTCAAACATGTCCATCATCGTTTGGAGGAAGCGCGTATCGCGGTCCGCAACATCCGCCGCGACGCGCACAACGACATGCGCGATTTTGAAAAGGAAAAACTGATCACGAAAGACGATTTGGAAGGCGGCGAAGAAGACCTGCAGAAACTGACTGACCGCTTTATTGAAGAGATTGCCCAACACGGAAAAAATAAAGAAACAGAAATCATGGAAGTGTAGTAACGGTTTCAATCGTTTATTGCTTTATTTTTCATGCCTAGTTCCCCTCACAATATTCCTCCCAATAAACTTCCCCGCCACGTTGCCATGATCATGGATGGCAATGGACGCTGGGCGCTTTCACGCGGCTTGCCGCGTCTCGCGGGACATAAGGCTGGCACTGAAAACCTGCGACGCGTTATCCGCGCTTCGGTGGAGTTCGGAGTCAGGTACTTGACGATTTACGCATTCTCCACCGAAAACTGGGGACGTCCGCCTGAGGAAGTAAAAGGCTTGATGTATATCCTCGAGAATGTGATTGACCGCGAACTGGCGGAATTACATAAAGAAGGCGTGCAGTTGCGTCACATTGGACGGCTCGAAAGGCTTGCTCCCACTTTGCAGGAAAAAGTGCTGGATGCAATTGAACTGACGAAGAACAATGACCGCCTGGTCGTGAACGTCGCCTTTAATTATGGCGGGCGCGATGAGATCGTGAATGCGATTCAGAACATCATGAAAGATGGCATTCCTGTGGAAGAGGTAACCGACCAACTCGTGAGCCGTTATCTTTATACAGCGGGCGTCCCAGACCCCGATCTCATCATTCGCACATCAGGGGAATTGCGGGTGAGCAACTTCCTCATCTGGCAAGCGGCATATTCAGAGTGGTACGTCACGCCGACCTACTGGCCCGACTTTGATAAGGAAGAATATTTGCGCGCCCTGGAAACGTTTGCGTCGCGTGACCGCCGTTATGGGAAAGTCTCGTCGAATGAGTACGAGGCATCCAGTGCTTAGGCGCACGCTGACCGCTTTAGTTCTCATTGCAATTGGTCTGCCAGCCATTATTTACGGCGAAGAATTTTATTTTGTATTGATGACAATATTTCTGGTCGGCAGCGCGTGGGAATACGTGCGCCTGTATCGCGCGGTTCAGCATGAACCAAACGAGATTGTCACGGTTGGAAGCGTGCTTGCGATTGCAGCGGCACGCGTTTTTTTTGTGGATGCAGCCTTGCCTTTGTTTGCGGCGTCGATCCTGCTGGCGATGACCGTCCACTTGATTGCTTTTGAGCGCGGCCGCGATCAAGCCGCGCTTGATTTTTGTGTGACAGTCGCAGGCATTGTTTATATTGGCTGGCTTGGATCGTATCTGCTCGACCTACGGAATCATTTTGATAATCTGGGCGGTTGGTGGCTGATGATAGTCCTGCCCATCGTTTGGGCTGGCGATACGGGTGCATATTCTATTGGCGCGGTGTACGGCAAACATAAAATGACCCCGCGCCTCAGCCCAAAGAAAAGTTGGGAGGGATATTTTGCGGGTCTATTTACATCCGTGATCGTCGGCGCGTTTTTTTCATACGCCTTCTCCTCGATGGGGCCCCAGCCATTGAGCGGTTTGATCAATTCGATGCAAGGCGCGCTGCTCGGCTTGGTAATCGGCGCGGTTGCACCGCTTGGCGATTTGGGTGAAAGTATGTTCAAACGCCAAAGCGGACTCAAAGACTCAAGCAATATCTTTCCGGGGCACGGCGGTTTTCTCGATCGTATCGACTCATGGATATGGGGCGCAGCGATCGGTTATTTCGCGATCCGATTTTTCATTCTATGAACGGAGGGCCTATGGATTCAAATAACGATCCCACTCGAAACCTTGCGCTTGAATTGGCGCGCGTGACCGAAGCGGCGGCGCTGGCGGCGGGCCGCTTTATGGGACGCGGCGATAAAGAAGGGGCGGACCAAGCCGCGGTCAACGCGATGCGGATCGTCCTCCAAACGGTGGACATAAATGGGATCATCGTCATCGGCGAAGGGGAAAAGGATAACGCCCCAATGCTGTATAACGGTGAGAACGTGGGAAACGGTTCAGCCCCCGACGTTGATGTTGCCGTGGACCCAATTGACGGGACACGCCCTTTGGCATTTGGCCGCTCGAACTCGCTTGCGACAGTTGCCATCGGCCCGCGCGGGACGATGTTTAACCCCGGACCTTTTGTCTATATGAACAAACTCGCAGTAGGACCGGAAGCCAAGGGCAGGATCAATATCGAAAAATCCATTACGGAGAATCTCAGGGCAATCGCCAAAGCCAAGCGAAAAGACGTGGAAGATTTAACGACGATTATCCTGGATCGTGACCGTCACAAGGATATGATCGCCGAAATCCGCCAGGCAGGCGCACGTATTCGGCAGATCCCTGATGGTGACGTTGCCGCGGCGTTGATGACCGCCTGGCCCAACTCAGGTGTGGACGTGTTGATTGGCATCGGTGGAACGCCGGAGGGTGTGCTCGCGGCTTGCGCATTGCGCGCAATGGGCGGTGAGATTCAAGGCAAGTTATATGCGCGCGACGAAGATGAATTACGCCGCGGTCATGAAGCGGGTTATGACTTCGACAAGATCCTTACGATGGATGATCTTGTTTCCTCTGAAGATGTCTTCTTTGCCGCCACAGGCATTACGGATGGTGAACTGCTCAAAGGTGTTCGTTACTTCGGCGATGGCGCCAGCACGGACTCGCTCGTCGTGCGCGGTCTCACGGGCACAGTGCGTCAAATTTCAGCGACACATCGAGTTGATAAATTACGTCATCTGAGCGCGATAAAGTATTAAAATCCGCCACCTCGCGCTGAGCAAAGCGACCAAGAGGCGCGCAGTCGAAGCGCAGATGCCACGCGAATGCTTGGCAAAGAACGAAATTTCTTCGCCACGAACGCCTATAATGACGAAGGATGCGTATTGCTTGACACCTCTATCCCTTAGGGTATAATCCCCGTCGCCTTCCTCGATAGCTCAATTGGCAGAGCGAGCGGCTGTTAACCGCTAGGTTCCTGGTTCGAGTCCAGGTCGAGGAGCTTTTGACCAAATGATTTTGCCTTTAGCTATTCAGCTGGAGGCAGTTTTGTTATATACTAAGGAATGGAGCTTATTTCGAATGGCAGAAGTAGTCATCACAACTGTAAATCAGTTTTTGGAAGCGATAGGAAATGAGCGCATACTTTATCGTGGCATTGAAGATAAAGCTTATGAACTAATTCCTTCAGCCGCTCGTGAATGGAACGGTTCCCCAGGTCTATTAGCTGTGTTTGAAAATACTATACTACGGCAATTTAAGAAACGCTCAGTTCCCTATTTAGATTACCGCCCCTCTAATAATTGGGAATGGTTAATGCTGGCACAACATCATGGTCTTCCTACCCGTCTATTAGATTGGACATCAAACCCTTGCGTGGCACTGTTTTTTGCTTGTAGGCGTGATGATACTGATGGTGCTGTTTACAGTTATTATGAGTATGAAATGCTTTATGACTTTGAAAAAGAACCGAATCCTTTCAACATTGCTCATAACTATATTCTATCGCCGCCCTTTATGTCGTCTCGTATTTCTTCTCAAGGGGCATATTTTATAGTTAGTAAGAATCCGCTAGAACCTCTTGCGATAATCAAAAACAATAAACTAGTTCCACATGATGAAAGCAAAATTATCGTAAAAGCTGATGCTAAGAGCGGAATAAGAGCTTACTTAAGGATGATTGGAATTAGCGAAGAATCGCTATTTCCTGGATTAGATGGTTTGTGTAAAGCAATACAATTAGAATATATTGACGCTAAGAACATTTATACATAGAATGTAAAAATCGGGCAATTATTCTATCTCTTCCTACTTATCACGATTGTTCACGGCGGCATTTTGCAACATTGCTACACAGGTTATTTGCTGCCTCTGCGTTCGGCGATGATGTCATGGGGACGATTATCGCCGTCACGCACCCATGCTCCACTGCGTGAGCGAACAGTCCGACCGAACGCCGTAAAATGATTAGTGATACTGTGAATAGCGTGACGTTGCTTTAGAAATTCACAGCATTACACAGATGGAGAATTGTTTTTTTGTCCGATGGGATTACGGGTTGAGCAAGAGCAGGACGGATACTATTGCTACTTCCGTCTTCCTTTTGAATTGCCGCCCTTGTTCAATCCGCTAATCCTGTTCTTGATTTCATCATCCTGCAAGACCGAATAAAACTGGTCTGTAACCTCCATGCTAGAGTGCATTGCGTTCATGCTCACGGCTTTGTAGTCGATAATGCTTTGCGACTGCGTCAATCCGTAATGAATATGCCCATGCCTGAATTTATGGGGTGAATGATAGGGCAAACTAATGCTCCCTAACCACGCTGCAGGAACAAAATGTTTTGGAAGCAAGTCCTGAAGATATGGAGACTGATATGAAAAAATTAACTGCTTTCACGATGATTCTCGCAGTATCTCTCTCGGCTTGCGCACCGAACATTCCGAACGGCGTCTCAACGCCCATCATAATCACCGCTGAGGTGAGCACCGCCATCGCGCAGCCAGCGGGAGGTTTTGGCACGGAAGTCCCCTTCCCAACGCCCGAACCGCCGACCCTCATTCCCACATTGCTCTCTGCTTCGCTCTCCCCCACTGAATTGAAGTACGGGGTTCTGGATCAATTTCCAGATTTCTTTTTCTGTGACCGTGATTTCTATCCGGTCGCGCGCGAAGATGAGCTGGTCCTGGCTCGACAACGTTTCCCAGACTTGCAAGCCAACCAGGAAGAATTCCAGGTAATACTAGTTCACAATGCGCTTAGCGGCTTAACCACATTCACCGACGCACAAAAGTTGCTTATCTATCGCGAACACAAGAAACTCAACGCGATTTACTTTGAATTAATTGGGGATAAATACCAATTTCAAATTCAGACAGGGTCTGAGGAACAACAGGGCCTCATCATCAAAGGGACGATTGACGGGGATGGTTCAATCGACGTACAACAACGCGATCCTGGCTTCGTTACCTGCCCTATTTGTCTTGCCATGGGAACTTTGATTGATACTCCGCAAGGAACTGTCGCTGTGGAAGATTTGCGAGTCGGCGATTCGGTCTGGACGGTGAACGCATCAGGTGAACGCATTCCCATGACGATTTTGAAAACCTCACGCGTTGCAGTTCCTGCAAATCATCGTATCGTTCATGTCGCCTTGAGTAATGGACGCGAACTGTGGGCTTCTGCGGGTCATCCGACCGCTGACGGAAGAAGGCTGGGCGATCTCAAAGTCGGCGACCTGCTGGATGGCGCGCGTGTGACATTCATTGAACGCCTGCCTTATAACGCGGGCGCTACTTATGATATTTTGCCATCTGGAGATACTGGTTTCTATTGGGCGAATGGAATCCTGATGGGCAGTACGCTGGCAAAGCCCTAGGTCACGTTTCAAATGTGACCTGCTGTTAGAGAGTGATTCAACAAGCAGTATAATTATTCTGCCGTTCAATCCCATTAAGAACAAAGAGGAGAATCCGTATGCAGTCGTTCAACATCAATGACGCGGTTCGTTTCAGGCTGGTAACCCAGCAGGAGGATACAGGCGCGAAAATCCAGGTGTTCTTCGGCGTCTTTGTCGGCGTCATCCTGCGTTGGATCGTGGTGGATGTCATCAAGAATCAGGCTTCATGGAGTTTTGCCGTGATCATTGCCCGTTTTGTGGTCGCCCTGATCGCGACTATCTTTGTCTTTTCGGGCTATTGGCAGAAAGTCCAAGACCAGCCTGCCGGTATGCGCTTCCTGAATGCACTGGCTTATGGCGTTTCCATTGACGCACTCGTCGGTCCATGGACATACTAAGAGGAGAATGGTATGAACTCGTTCAGTTTCAATGATGCGGTTCGTTTTAGGCTGGCAACCCAACAGGAGGATACCAGCGCTAAAATCCAGGTCTTTGCCGGCGTTTTTCTTGGCGTCGTCCTGCGTTGGATTTACAGCATCGCAGTGGATGTGATCAAAAACGGCGGCTCCTGGTGTTTTGGATCTTTGACCACCATCCTGATCCGACTTGCAGTTGCCCTGGGTATAACGTTCTTCGTGTTCTCGGGATATTGGCAAAAAGTGAAAGACCAGCCTGCCAGCATGAGGTTTTGGAATGCGGTGGCATATGGAATTTCCATTGATGTCATTGTCAGTTCCTGGCTGCCCTCGACGTGTTGAGTTTGAAAACAGGCTTCTTTTTACCGCGAAGGACGCGAACAAAGGCTTAAAACAAAAAGAGAGAAGGCGCAGACTTCTCTCTTTTTTTCGTTCCACTTACTCGCTTTTCTCACTGCTTTTCGTTTCAGTAGTCTTTGCTTCGCTGGACCTTCGGCTTTCTTCCTTCTTTTCTGATTTGCCCTCCTGCGGCTTGCTGTCCGAGGAAGATTTATCGCCTGAAGGGGATTTATTATCAGTTGCGTAAAACCCCGACCCCTTAAAGATGACACGGCTGGGGGTGATCACTTTCTTCAAAGATTTTTTGCGGCACTCAGGGCAGGTCTTCAATGGTGCATCATGAAAAGATTGAGATCGTTCAAATTGCACGCCACATGATTCGCAGCGATATGTATAAACTGGCATTTCTTACTCCTTGCTTTTGAAATAGCGTGTGGCATTATAGCGCGCCTAAGAACCGATGGCAAGAGCAATGTCCTTCAAAGACGGCCAAAATGATAAACCGAAAACTTTGCTTTTGCGCGACAAAAGCCACAACTATATTAGAGATTATAGCAGGGGGCGGTAAGAATTGCGTTAACGGATGCCACTATCATAATTTACGATGATTTGAGTGAATTTGCCAGCCTCGACAACAAAAGTCTGCTCACTGGCATGCGGCATTGTGTTCGGGGATTCGGGATGTAGGATGTATTGACCCGGCGCCAGCGGGATCTTGAAGCGGCCCTGCTCATCCGTTTGGACCTGCGCGATCTTTCCGCCATTCAGGCTGTTGACCGTTAAAGTGGCTTGATACGGCTGGTCAGGGCATACTTGCCCCTCCTGCACGATGGGACAGGCCGGCCCAATCAGCGCCTGACCTTCGATGCCGCTGTCGGTCGGCGCAGGATTGATCGAGCAGGTTGAAAGTAACAAAATCATTAAACCGATACCAAATAGAAACCTTGTATTCATGACTCTCTCCTTATCTTCTATACTATCAACTTTTGGAGAGCCAGATTTGTTCCCAGATTTATGGCACAAGCTTAAACGCAGGCAAATTCCCGCCAAGGGAGACGCGGATCGTGTGGGAAAATGAGTCCTTGTTCACCCACCTTTATCCTCCCCTCAGTTTCTTCATGCAAGAATTGATTTTATTTTGAAGGTCGCTTACACTCGGCGCAACAGGTAAGGAGGCTTGCATGGACAAGCATCGCAAAGAAAAACGTATAAACTTTAACGAGCACCGCAAGGAAGAGCGTAGGAAACTGATGGCTTTCACGCCAGTCCATGATCTTCTTAAAAAATCACTACTGGGCTATATCGGGGATTTAACCATGCAGGGCGCCCTGGTGGTTGGCGAAAAGCCGGTGGAGGTTGATAAGCTTATAACCCTGGCGATTGACTTCCCCGAGACTCCTGAATTTCTTGCCAGGCGTGTGATAATTCCCACCCGCGTTGCCTGGTGCAAAAAGGAGCGGGATGAGAAGTATTTTGATACCGGGTTCGAATTTCAGAAAGTGGAACGGAAGGATAAAATCGTCCTCGAATCAATATTGGAAAGATATCAATACCGCCGCGGCTATCCGGGTTAATGTCACGACGCTGACCTGATCTTTTTGGGAGCGCTAAACTCCTCCGTTAATTTCAATCACGCGGGATGACTCTTACATAATCAGATGACTTATCCCCAAACCAGCCGCTGATCAAATGATATAACGCGTACAGTTCGTTTGCAAAAGGCAGATAACCGCCATAGCCGAGTAGTGGCATTTCAAAAATATGCAACCAGTTACCCCAAGGGACATGATAGACCCATTTCGGATATGAATAATAATTCCACATCTCCCAAAAGAAGGCGGTCAGCAAAACACCAAGCCAGAGTGAAATGACGGGACGCCAGTCGCCCTTCGCTGTCCATTGTGCGAGCGAACGATTCCCAAGCCAGATGTTTATCGGCTCCAGAATAAAGTAGAGGGACAGCCAGATGAACAGAAAGAATATTTTCGGGTAGATCAACATCAAGGCGAGCATGATCCAGCCGAGGGCGAAGAAAGAGGCGGTTGTTCTTTTATCCGTACCAATCACGAGTCCAGGTTTGAGGCGTTTGAGGAAGTCAAAACTGGCAAAAAATTCCGCACTCCCAAATACAGCGGGGATCACCGTCGTGAAACTCAAGGTTGTCCAAAACACATATTGCAGAGGCGTGAATATCTCAGCGCCGACGTAGGTCCAGTTCTGGGTGCGGAGGTTGAGCAGTTCGAAGATCCACCACACGGGCGCAGAGACGAGGAACAAGCCAACATATTTTCGCCGACTGCGCGTGAGCAGGGATGTGCCTGTGCGCCAGAAAACCAGCCCATCCATGCCGAGACAATAACCCAGCCACAGGGGGAAGAAACCCCAATGCGTGCGCGGACCCGTCAACGTCCAATTGAGAATCCAAAACAGGATGACGAGGCTTAGCCCCAGCCAGCCATGATAAGGAAATTTAGTTTTTTCGTTCCCGATATTTTTGATTTTCAGATCAGTTGTCATATCCCAAGTTTACACCGAGTTTATACTAGACTCTACATCCCATAGAGCTCTTATGCAACAAATTTCAAAAATCGAAAACGCGCTCGTCCTGCGAACTGACTTTTCGAACCGGGCAACCTGGGATGCAATTTGTGCAACGCTTCAGAAGCCAGTCGGTATCTTCTGTTTTCGTGCCGACGTGGATCTTTTGGATGATGTAAAGCACACCACAGGTGAGTAATGAATTTCCTTGCTTTTGTCACGTATGTACTGGTCACCACCTTTACACCGGGGCCCAACAACATGATGGCGATGTCCAACGGACTGCATGACGGCTTCCAAAAATCCCTGCGTTTTCTTATCGGCGTTTTTTGGGGATTCTTTTTCGTCATGCTCCTATGCGGATACTTGAACTTTGCCCTCGTCAGCATTTTGCCCAAAGCCAGGTTTTGGTTGAACCTGCTCGGCACAGGTTACATGATCTATTTGGGCATTCACATTGCCCTGACCAAACAGGGTGAGCAAACCGAGATTGAGAGGCCACTCAATACCTTCAAAGCAGGGATGTTCATGCAGTTCCTGAATCTCAAATTGATTCTGTACGGGATCACCGTGTTTTCCAATTTCATTATCCCTTTTCATCAGGATCTCCCAACCCTGACACTTTATACGATCATCCTTGCTGTGATTGGGTTTATTGCAACAGCCTGCTGGGCGGCTTTTGGGGTGATGTTCCGCACGGTCTTTTCAAAATATAGCACAGTGATCTTGCCCTGAAAAAGT